>NZ_JADGHH010000106.1 GCF_019689535.1 Pigmentiphaga sp. | reverse complement strand
CCGTCTAGGTGGCTAGGGAATTAGTCTGGATACAAACTGTATACAGAATAGCTCGACATTAACAAGAGCTGCGCCGCGGCACTAGGGAAAACGCCAGGGTAGGTATACAGCCTCGCGTAGCTCGCCCTGCAGCGCCCGCACCCGTGTCGCCGGCCACGCGCAAAGAAAAACCGCCGCACCCCAAGAGAGGTGCGGCGGTTCTCGTCATCGCCCCCGAGAAGGCGATGCAAGGCCGAGTTACGAGTGATACGCGCTTTCGCCGTGGGTCGTGATGTCCAGGCCCTCGCGCTCGTCCTCTTCGGAGACGCGCAGGCCAAGCAGGGCATCGGCGATTTTGTACGCGATCAGGGCGACGATCGTGGTCCAAACGATGGTGATGACCACGGCTTCGATCTGGACCCACAGTTGGCCCATGATGGTCATGCCGTCGACGCCCGGGCCGCCCAGCACTTTGGCGTTGAAGATACCGGTCAGCAGCGCGCCGACGATACCGCCCACGCCGTGGACGCCGAACACGTCCAGGGAGTCATCCGCCTTGAGCATGCGCTTCAGGCCATTCACGCCCCAGACGCAGATCACGCCGGCAGCCAGACCGATGACCAGCGCGCCCACAGGACCGACCACGCCTGCAGCCGGGGTCACGCCCACCAGGCCAGCCACCGCGCCGGACGCAGCACCCAGCATGGAGGGACGGCCCTTGACGGCCCATTCGGTGGCCACCCAGCCCAGCACCGCGGCAGCGGTCGCAACCAGCGTGTTCATGAAGGCCAGCGAGGCGATGTTGTTGGCAGCCAGCGCGGAACCGGCGTTGAAGCCGAACCAGCCCACCCACAGCAGCGAGGCGCCGATCAGGGTCATGGGCAGGTTGTGGGGCGACAGCGCTTCCTTGCCGAAGCCCAGGCGCTTGCCGATCACATAAGCGCCCACCAGGCCCGCAACGCCGGCGTTGATGTGCACCACGGTACCGCCCGCGAAGTCCAGCGCGCCACGCTCGAACAGGAAGCCGTTCACGTCGCCGCCGAACCACACCATGTGCGCGATGGGAATGTAGGCGAAGGTGAACCACAAGACCATGAACAGCAGCACGGCCGAGAAACGGGCACGCTCCGCGAAGGCACCCACGATCAGCGCGCAGGTAATGCCGGCAAAGGTCGCTTGGAACGCGGCGAAGCTGAGTTCAGGAACGGTGCCCGACAGCGGGAACTCACCCGTCTCGGCATCGAAGAGGCCTTTCAGGAACAGGCGGTCCAGGCCCCCGAAGAAGGCGTTGCCTTCCGTAAAGGCGAGCGAGTAGCCGTAGATGAACCACAGCACCACGATCAGGGAGAACGTGACCAGGACCTGCATCAAGACCGAGAGCACGTTCTTGCTGCGAACCAGGCCGCCGTAGAACAGCGCCAGGCCCGGCACCACCATCAGCAGCACGAGAATAGTCGAGGTGCTTAGCCAGGCCAAGTCGGCGCCGACCAGCGCAGGCGCTTCTTCAGCCAGCGCGGGGCCGGCGAACCAGGCCAGCGCGAGCGCCAGCACCGCCCCAAGTGCCTTCTTCATGGAAAGAGAATGCATTCTTTTCATTTTTGAGTCGTCCTATCAGAGGGCATCCTTGCCGGTTTCCCCAGTACGAATACGAATGACTTGTTCGAGCGGGAACACGAAGATCTTGCCGTCGCCGATCTTGCCGGTGCGGGCCGAATTCTCGATCGCTTCGATGGCGCGATCCACGAGATCGTCGTCGAGCGCGATCTCAACCTTGACCTTAGGCAGGAAATCGACGACGTATTCCGCGCCCCGGTAGAGCTCGGTGTGGCCCTTCTGGCGGCCAAAGCCCTTGATCTCGGTGACGGTAATCCCCTGGACCCCGATGCCGGAGAGGGCTTCGCGTACCTCGTCAAGCTTGAAGGGCTTGATGATTGCGGTGATGAGTTTCATGACGAACCCCACATGTTGTTGAAACGAAATGGCTTGCCGGCAGGCGGCCGGGGGCCGCCACCGGGGTTAGAACGATTTGCTGACGCTGAGCACCGCGCCAAAGCGGCCGGCGTTCTTGCCCCTGTTCGTAACGATCCAGTCCTTCTTGCTGGTCGAGACCAGCGAAAGACCGAAGATCCAGCCGTCTACGTCCTTGGTGACGCCGGCCTTGTAGTCGTAGTAGTGCCCCAAGCCCGAGGGGTCGTTCTTGAGCTTCTGGTACCCGACGTGGGCGTTGGCGCCCCAGCCGTTGCCGAGGTCGAAGTCAGCGCCCAGGTCCAGGTAGTAGTTGTTCTTGCTGTCCGGCGTGCCGAAGAAATCGGTCAAGCCGTGCGAGTACTTCAGCGTGAAGGGGCCCCAGCCCACGGCGCCGTACAGCTCGAAGTTGTCAATCGTGCTGCCGTTCAGCTTGGAACCAGGGTAGTAGTAATAGAGGCCGCCCACGTCGAAATTGAAATCGCCATAATTGAACTTATAGCCACCGTAGAAATCCATCTCCAGGCTGCCGCCGCTGAACAGGCCGCTATCGACGTTGGAGTTCCAGTTGCCCAGGTACAGGCCGGACTTATGTTCAAAGTCGAAGCCGCCTTGGAAAGCCGGCTTCAGGTTGGTTTGGCTGAATCCACGGAACCGGTAGTCGCTGAACAGGCCAGCGTTGCCGGTGATGGTGAAGTCGGGCTCTGCCGCCAGGACAGTCGAGGTTGCGCACAAGGCCAGAGCGGTCGCAAGCAAGGTCTTTTTCATGGTTCGTTCCGAAGCGGGGTTATCAGCCAGTACGTCGTGGCATCGACAAAAACCTGTGCCAAGAGCCACGAACAGCGGCTCCACCTGTTACTGAGCATTTCCCGTGCCAGCTTGCAATCCTGATCGGGGCACCATGCCTGGGACTGTTTCGAACCAATTTGGTGCGGCCGGCGCCACCATGTGCGGGCCGCGCACCATCTCGCGCACCACATCGGACGGCGGGCGCATTTCGCGCCGCCGGTCTACACTGGAGGCCAGCCGCTCAAGAGGAACAGCATCATGATCAACCGCTCCGACTGGTTCGAAGACCTGCAGAAAAACATCTCCGACCTAATCGCCCGCAGCCCGGCGGCCGATATCGAACGCAACGTCAAGGGATTCCTCGGGCAAACCTTCTCCCGGCTGGACCTGATTACCCGGGAAGAGTTCGACATCCAGGCCGAGCTACTGGCGCGCACCCGCGCCAAGGTCGATGCGCTGGAGGCGCAAGTCCAGGCGCTCGAGGCGCGGCTCGCGGCACTGGAGAAGAGGCCGTCCGAGCCTGCGCCCGGGGCGCCCTCGGGCGGGCAAGGCACCTGAGTCCGAGCCGGGCACCCGGCCGGCACCGGAAAGCGAAAACAAAAAAGCCCGGAACGGTCCCCCGTCCCGGGCTGTCAATGCGCCTTTCGGCGCCACGTGCACAGCTGATTCGTCTATCTGCTTTTATTTGGTCAGGTCGAGCGCGACGTCAACGATCATGTCTTCCTGGCCGCCCACCATCTTGCGGCGTCCCAGTTCAACCAGGATGTCGACCGTCTTGAGGCCATACTTGGCGGCGGCGGCTTCAGCGTGGCGCAGGAAGCTGGAATACACGCCGGCATAACCGAGTGCCAGCGTCTCGCGGTCCACGCGCACCGGGCGGTCTTGCAGCGGACGCACGATGTCGTCCGCGGCATCCATTAGCTTGTACAGGTCGCAGCCGTGGTTCCAGCCCATGCGGTCGGCAGCGGCGATGAACACTTCCAGCGGGGCGTTGCCCGCACCCGCACCCATGCCGGCCAGGCTGGCGTCGATGCGGTCGCAGCCCTCTTCCACCGCCACGATGGAGTTGGCCACGCCCAGGCTCAGGTTGTGGTGGGCGTGGATGCCGGTCTGGGTCTCGGGCTTGAGCACGTCCTTGAAGGCGCGGAAACGATCCCGCACGTCGTTCATGTTGAGCGCGCCGCCGGAGTCCACCACGTACACGCAGGTAGCGCCGTAGCTCTCCATCAGCTTGGCCTGTTCGGCCAGCTTCTGTGGCGTGTTCATGTGGCTCATCATCAGGAAGCCCACGGCATCCATGCCGAGGTTGCGGGCGTACTCGATATGTTGCTTGGAGACGTCGGCCTCGGTGCAGTGAGTGGCCACACGCACGACGCGGGCGCCGGCGTCATAGGCGTTGCGCAGGTCGTGCACGGTTCCCACGCCGGGCAGCAGCAGGGTCGCCACCTTGGCGTGCTTGACGGTGTCGGCCACCGCTTCGATCCACTCGAGGTCGGTGTGGGCGCCGAAGCCGTAGTTGAAGCTCGAGCCAGACAAGCCGTCGCCGTGGGCGACCTCGATGCTGTCTACGCGGGCTTCGTCGAGCGCCTTGGCGATCTCGCGGACGTTCTGGATGCTGTACTGGTGACGGATGGCGTGGCTGCCGTCGCGCAGCGTCACGTCGGAAATATAGAGTTTCTTGTTGCTCATGATGCGATCCTTAGACGGCGGCCATCAGGTGGGTCTGGGCGAAACGTTCGGCGCACGCCAGGGCGGCCGAGGTCATGATGTCCAGGTTGCCGGCATAGGCGGGCAGGTAGTGGGCGGCGCCCTCCACCTCCAGGAATACGGAGGTCTTCAGGCCCGACAGCTTGCCCAGGCCCGGCACGTTCAGCGGCGCGTTCGGGGAAATTTCGTCGAATTGCACGCGTTGCTTGAGGCGATAGCCAGGCACGTAGCTCTGGACCGTGGCCACCATTTCGGCAATGCTGTCCTCGATGGCCTTGGTGTCAGCCATGTCGGAAAGGGTGTAGACCGTGTCGCGCATGATGAGGGGCGGCTCGGCCGGGTTGAGGATGATGATGGCCTTGCCGCGCGCCGCGCCGCCGATCACTTCGATCGCCTTGGAGGTGGTTTCGGTGAACTCGTCGATGTTGGCGCGCGTGCCCGGCCCGGCCGACTTGCTGGCGATGGACGCGATGATTTCGCCATAGTGCACCTTCGCCACGCGCGAGACGGCCTTGACGATGGGAATCGTCGCCTGGCCGCCGCAGGTCACCATATTGATGTTGGGCGAATCCAGGTGCTCGTCGATGTTGATGGCCGGGATGACGTAAGGCCCGATGGCCGCCGGCGTCAGGTCGATCACCTGTACGCCCTTGGCTTGCAGCAGCTCGTTGTGGCGCTTGTGGGCGCCGGCCGAGGTCGCATCGAAGGCGATCCGGATTTCGTCGAAATTGGGCATGGCCAGCAGGCCGTCAATGCCTTCCGCCGTGATGGGCACGCCCAGTCGCTGGGCCCTCGCCAAGCCATCGGAATTGGGATCGATCCCGACCATGGCGCCCATTTGCAGGTACTTGCCATGCCGCAGGATCTTGATCATCAGGTCCGTGCCGATATTGCCCGAGCCGATGATCGCCACTTTCGCTTTGTTGTCGTCTTGCCGCCCCATGAGCCGCTCCTGAGATAGTGGTGATGCAGATATGAATTCGACCGATAGTATCTTCCAGGCGTGCGGAAATAGCCTTGCTTTTTTTAGGCGTTTCCGGCCTCAAGTAAGAAGATCCTTTTTTCTAGATGCGAAAATACAAAAGAAATTACTAACTAGGTCAGGTGCTTCGATTGCGGGGTTCTAAAGCAACAAGAACGGTCGCCGGCACGCCCTCTTGGCTGCGCCCCGGGCTCCGCGGCTCAGGTACGATTCCCATCTTGTTGCGCCGCACACCGGACGGCGCGACGGAGCCCGGAAGGCACCCGCGCCCACAAGAAAACCCCTTCTCGCCGTGACGACATCCACTTCTACTCCTGCCTCTCCTGCCGTCGGCCTAGGCACGGCCGCCCGCGACCTCTATCGCGCCCTGTGGCGCCATGCGGCCGGGGTGCGCGCCCACATGCTCGGCGCTGCGGGCCTGCTGTCGGCGGCGCAGCTGCTGCGCCTGACCATGCCGTGGCTGGCATCCCACGCCATCAACGCGCTCCAGCATGGCGACATGGCGACCGCCGGCCGCTGGATCGCCTACCTCGTCGGCGTTTATCTGCTGTCGTGGCTGCTTCACGGGCCAGGCCGCATCCTGGAACGCAACGTCGGCGTACGCGTCCGCGAGCGGCTCGCCGACCAGCTCTATGCGCGCATTGCCGCCGCCCCGCTTGCCTGGCGCGATGGGCGGCATTCCGGGGAACTCCAGCATCGCGTCGTCCAGTCGAGCCGGGCGCTCTCCGACTTCGCGCAAAACCAGTTCGGCTATTTGCAGAGCGCGTTCAATTTCGTCGGCCCGCTGGTGGCCCTGGCACTGCTCTCGACCACCAGCGGCGTCATCGCCATCACCGGCTATGTCGTCATCGCGCTCATCATCATGCGCTTCGACCGCGCGCTGATGCAGCTGGCCCGGGCCGAGAACGACGCGGAACGCCGCTATGCAGCGGCCCTGCTCGATTTCGTCGGCAACGCCGGGACGGTGATCGGCCTGCGCTTGCAGGCTGCCTCCCGCAAGGTGCTCGGCCGCCGCATGGAGGCGGTCATGGCGCCGTTGCGACGGGCCGTCATGGTGACGGAAGGAAAATGGTTCACGGTGGACATCCTCGGCATGGGCCTCACCTGGATACTGGTGGTCGTCTACGTGCTGCAATCGCGCCAACCCGGCCAAGCCGTGATGCTGGGCACGGTGTTCATGATCTACCAGTATGCGCAGCAAGCGGCCACCGTGGTCGGCGCGATGGCCACCAACTTCCAGAGCTTCGCGCGCATGCACACCGATTACGGCAGCGCCGAGCCTATCTGGGAAGCCCCGGGCGACCCGGACGCACCCGTGCCCGCGGTCGTGCCCGATGCGCCATGGCAAACGCTGGAACTGCGGGGCGCCGTATGGCGCTACGGCGACGATGCGCGGGGCGGCCTGCACGGCATCGACCTCGCCTTGCACCGGGGTACCCGGGTTGCCCTGATCGGCCCGAGCGGTGGCGGCAAGAGCACCCTGCTACGCCTACTCGCCGGCCTCTACTCGCCGCAAGAAGGGACATTGCTCAAAGACGGCGCGATGACGTCCTGGTCTGACCTTCGCACCCTGGCGACCCTCATCCCTCAAGAAGCCGAGGTGTTCGAAGCCAGCGTGGAGGAAAACCTGACGTTTGGCGAGCCGGCCGACCCGGCAGCCCTTGTTGCCGCCGTCCATGCGGGCGTCTTCGACGAAGTGCTGGAACGACTCCCGGAAGGCTTATCCAGCCCCTTGAATGAACGCGGCGGCAACCTCTCCGGCGGCCAACGGCAGCGCCTGGCCTTGGCCCGGGGCGCCCTGGCGGCGCGCGGCAGCTCGCTGCTCCTGCTGGACGAGCCCACCAGCGCGCTCGACCCGCAGGCCGAGGGCCAGGTGTTCGACCGCATCTTCGCCGCGTTTCCGTCGGCCTGCATCATTGCATCGGTACATCGCCCCAGCCTCCTACCGCGGTTCGATACCATCGTCGTAATGGAGGCCGGGAAAGTGGTGGATGCCGGGCCGAGGGACGACGTATTGGCCCGGCGACGACATTGAACGCACCGCCCATCAGCCTACCCTTCCGCCGTACGCCCGAACCTTCGTGCCGGCTTTCCTGCGAGGGGAGCTCGAGCCTGCCCCCGGCGGTCAGGCCGTTTCCCGCTTGGGCAAACTCCACGCGAACCATCGCTTTTCCACCAGTTCGATCAGTTGGTAGAGCGCTAGGCTGAGTACCACGAGGATGACGAGCGCAACAAAGGACTGCGGCATCTTCATCATCGATGTCGAGAACAGGATGAGATAGCCCAAGCCGCTCTCTGCAGTGACAAACTCGCCTACGACTGCCCCGATCACGGCCAGCGTGATGCATACCTTCAATGCGCTGAAGATATAGGGCACGGCAAACGGCATGCGAATAAACCACAACTCCCGGTTGCGGGACGCCCGCAGCGACCGGGATAGCTCGAGGATCTCCGACGGCGTCGACCTGAGCCCCGTCACGAGGGAAATGACCAAAGGGAAGAAGGTAATCAGGCAAGTGATCACCACGCGTGGCAGTACCCCCGCGCCCAGCGCCACCACGATGATGGGCGCAACGGCCACGATCGGAGTGGAATGGATCACCACGAGGATGGGCACCACCGTGCGCGACAACAGCGGAGAATGCGTGATGATCACCGCAACAGGGAAACTGATCGCGATCGATGCGAGAAACCCGACGATCACCACCTCCACGGTGCTTCGGAAGTGATTGAACAGCTGGGCACCCGTAAACACGCTCGCCGCTTGGACGATTTCCGACGGGGAAGGAAAAACGTACGCCGGCACAGACAGCACGCGGCAGGCAAACTCCCAGACGATGACCAGCCCGATGGCGGTAATCAGCGGCGCATAACGATCGGTGAACGTGAGCAGCACAGACATGATCTAAGTTCCCGTCCTTCGAGTGAACACCTGCGCGCGGATGTCATTGGCCATCCTATTGAACCGGGGATCCATGAGCGTATCGAGCGAGCGGGGCCTCGGGAACGGCACCGCGATGACTTCCCGGACGCGACCGGGACGCGACTGCATGACCACGATCTTGTCTGCGAGCAAGAGCGCTTCCGGGATGGAGTGGGTGACGAACACCACGGTCTTGGGCGAATCGCGTAGTATCCGCAGCAGCTCCAGGCTCATTTCGTCCCGGGTCAGGGCGTCCAGCGCGGAAAACGGCTCGTCCATGAGCAGAATGTCTGGATCGTGCAGCAGCGATCGCGCGATGCCGACCCGCTGCTGCATGCCCCCCGACAACTCTTCCGGCAGGCGATCTTCGAATTCGGCCAGGCCCACCATCCTAACCAGCTCGCGGGCGCGTTCGCGCGTGCCGGCATCGACGCGTCCCGTCTTGAGCTTGACCGGAAATGCCACGTTGTCCAATACGCTCAGCCAGGGCAGCAAGGTCGGGCGCTGGAATACGATGCCAATCTCGTCCCGGGGCTCAGTGACCGGCTGGCGATAGATGCTCACCTGGCCAGACGTGACCGGGAGCAGTCCTGCCACCAGCCGCAGCAGCGTCGATTTGCCGCACCCCGAGGGCCCGATGAGTGCAACGAACTCATGCCTGCCTATCGCGAGGTCGATGCCATCGAGCGCCGTCGTCTTGGCGCCGTCGCTCGACACGAACACCTTGCCCGCCCGCTGGAGCTCAATAACCGGAGCATCCATTTTCAGTTATCCGCCCAATTGAGTCGCGCAACCATTCGCTCCGGGTCGAGTTTGTCCAGCGGATAGCGTTCCGACGCGGCCACCCACCCCCAGCTTTTCTTCAGCAGGTCGGGTTCGATGGTCCCGATGCCGTCCCGTCGACTGGTGGCATTGTCAATCAAGGGAATCGAGGCGCGGAACTGCGCTTCGGCGACCTGCGGGTCGATTTCCGGGGCCGATTTCTTCAAGGCCCGCCCCGTCACGGCCGGATCCTTCAGCGAAAGAAGCATCGCCTTGTGAAACGCCCGCAAGAAGCGCCTCAGCACATCCGGACGCTCCTTGATCATGGCATCCGAGGCCGCGAGCACCATGCCGTAGGTCTCCAAGCCGAACATGGACCACGGAAGCACCTCGACTTCTTTGCCGCGGGGCTGGAGCAGCGAGTTGGCGAGGGGAACCTGGGTGCGGAAACTCGAAATGGCATCTACCCGGCCCGAAACCAACATGGGCATGAGGACATTGGCGTCGACCAGCTGCAGCTTCAGCTGATCCACCGACACGCCATTGCGCTCCAACACCAGCGGCATCAGGACGCGCGAAGTGGACAAGGCGGTGGCGGCCACGGGCCGGCCTTGCAGGTCCTTGAGCGTGCGGATTCCGCTACCCTTGATGACGAAAAACGACTCGGGCGACTCGGTGTATGCCGTGTACACGACTTTCAGCGGCATCGGTCCCTTCGCAGCGGCGCTCAGCACCGCGCTGATCCCGGAGCTGGCGATATCGGCTGCTCCGGTGGCCACTTTGGTGAGCGCGTCGGCAGAGCCTCGTCCGGTCTGCAGGGTCACCTCCAACCCTTCGCTCGCGTAGAAGCCTTCATGCAAGGCCACATAGAACGGCCCCTTGTCGCCCGACGGCAGCCAGTCAATCTGCACGACAACGCGGTCCGCCGCCATGGCGGAGGCGGCGGCAAGGGCGGCGGTGAAAGCAACCGCGGCACCGCGCAGCACGAGGCGCAGCGATGACGGAGCAAGGACGGTCCATACACTAGAAAACAGATTTTTCATGTCGGCCTCGATGGCAAGTCAATGTGGATCCGCGCCGGCCCTGCCGGTGGAGCGGGTGTCACGAGCTCAAGGGTCGCTCCCCTTTCACGCTCACACGCCACATGAGGCGTCGATAACGTTCCTTGTCGTAGGGCGTGGCGCGATGCACGGTGCAACGGTTGTCCCAGATGACCAAGTCGTGCGCGGACCAGACGTGCCGATACTGGAAGCGCTCGTTCGTACACCAATCAAGCAATTCCTGTACCAAAGCCACGCCCGCGGCGGCGTCTTCGATGCCCACCACACGCTTGACCGTCTGCCCTCCTGGATAGAGGCTGAGCGATGCGTCCACCGGGTGGCGGCGAACAAGAGGCTGAACGACATCGGGAACCTTGGCCTGCTGCTCCGGGGTCGGCAGGGGGACCTTGCCCGCAAACGCCGGATTCTTGGCCCGGTCCATGATCATCTTCATGTAGGAGTGCTCTGTCCAAAGCTTGCGCAGGGCCGACTGCCTCTCGGGCGGCAAGGTCTCGTAAGCCAGGCGCGTATTCGCGAACTGGGTGTCGGCGCCTTCGGGAGGAACTTCCACGCCATAGAGCAGGGTGTACGCCGTCGGCTGCGCGTAATAAGCCTGGTCGGTGTGCCAACCGTAGCCGTCGGTAGACGATCCGATGGGCCGCCCATTCTCGACGATGTTGGACAGGATGTAGATGAAAGGATGGCCCGGCATGCAGAACTGATCCAGCACCAGGGGCTCAAGAGGTCCGAGGCGGGTGGCTACCTCTTGCAGCGCTTCAGGAGTCAGGTGCTGGTCGCGGAAAACGATGACGCCATGGCGGGCGAGCTGCCTGGGCAATTCTTCGAAGAAGGCATCATCCACGTCCGGCAGGTCGACGCCGTGGGCCACCGCCCCCAACGGCGCGCCCGCGATGGGTTCAAAATGCCACGTAGCGGTTTCCACTTTTCATACTCCTCGACAGTGTACCGATCGCTCGGCAAAGCATCATCGTAGGAATACAAATGCGGGATGAGAATCAGCAAATTTCGTGCAAAGCGTTCGCTTTTTCAGAACGGTATAGCGTGACCTGTACGCTACACCAAGGCGTGCATGTGCTCCTCTAAATAGTGCACGAAACGCAATGTCGGCACCGACAAGGTGCGGCCCCGGCGAGCCAGGAGCACCAAGCGGCCCCGGGCCAGGATGGGGTCGCCGAGCGGAATCGCGACGAGTTCTCCGCGGGCCACCTCTGCCGCGACCCCGACCGCCAGCTGGAAAAAAATCCCCCCTGACTGCCGGGCGAATTGCCCCATCAGCTCAAAGCTGTCGGTTTGCAGTACCGGGTTGATGACATGGCCCGACTGGCGGGCCAGCGCCTCGATGAGGTTGCGCCCGCCTGCGGCGGAAGAGTTCATTAGCGCGAGCGGGTACGCGAGGCAATCGCTCAGGCGCAACGACTTGCGGTCTGCCAGCGGATGATCGGACGCCACCACTGCATACAAGGGCGTCTTGACCTCCACGAGCCGGGTAAGCAGGGCATTTGAAGGCGGGTTGAACAGCAGGCCGAGTTCCACGGTATCGTTCTGCAGCTCCTCGAACGTGCGCGCCGTCGTGCCCATGTTGACCGTAAACGACACCCCGGGGTATTCGGTCCGGAACGCGGAAATTGCACGAGGCAGCAACTCGCGGGTGGCAGACTCGTGCGCCGTGATGCGGATATGGCCGCGGCGCAGCCCGCGCAGGTTATCGAGTTGAGATCGCAGCAGCTCGAACTCGCGTTCCTGCTTGCGAATATGGGCCAGCAGCAGCTCGCCTGCGGCAGTGGCCCGCATCCCGCGCGGCAAACGCTCGAACAGCTCGACGCCGAGCTCCTGTTCGAGGTCCAGCAGTTGCCGATTCAACGCGGAGGCGGCGACATGCACCTGCTCTGCCGCCTTCCGAATAGAGCCTGCGCGAGCGATGGCGTCGATGTAAATGAATACGCGGGGTAGCACGGGGGGTTCCTCGCCTCGTAGGGCGCACGGACATCGAGTGGGGACGATGGCCCGCAACTGATTCTTATCTTATCGATTATCCACCAGCCGCGGCGGCCTGCGGCGCCCGCTCGTCCCCCGGAATCCCCGGTCCCAGCCCTCCTGGTTGCCTCCCCAC
>NZ_JADGHH010000105.1 GCF_019689535.1 Pigmentiphaga sp. | reverse complement strand
CTTCTAATCGGGTCCCGCAACCCTATCCCCTTCGGCCTCGGCCTGGAAACCGCGCGGCATACGCCGCGCGGTTTTTTTTATTGCCGAAACGCCTTATTCAACCTTGGCGCCGGAGGCCTTGACCACCGTCGCCCAGGTTTCGACCTCGCTCTTGATGAAGTCGCCGAACTCCTGGGGCGTCGTGCGGGCGGTGATCGCGCCCAGGTCCCTGAACTTCTGCTGCACCTCAGGCTTGGCCAGTGCCTTGAGCACCGAGGCGTTGAGCTTGGACACGATTTCTGGTGGCGTGCCCGCGGGCGCGATCAGGCCGAACCACGACGAGACGTCGAATTTCTCGAAACCGGATTCGACCATGGTGGGCAGGTCGGGGGCCGTGGCCGAACGCTCCGCGGTCGTGACCGCCAAGGCCCGCAACTTGCCGGCCTGGACGTGCGGCCACGCGGACGGCATGTTGTCGAACATCAGTTGCACCTGGTTCCCAATCAGGTCGGTGATCGCGGGCGCACTGCCCTTGTAGGGAATATGCACGATGTCCGCACCGGTCCGCAGCTTGAACAGTTCGCCCGCCATGTGGATGGACGTGCCGCTGCCGGACGAAGCGAAGGACACTTTGCCAGGATTGGCCTTCAAGTAGGCCACCAGCTCCTGCACGCTCTTGACGGGCAGGGAAGGGTTCACCACGAGGATATTGGGAACCTTGATGACGAGGGCAACGGGCGAGAAATCCTTGACGATGTCGAAGCTCAGGTTCTTGTACAGCGTCTGGTTGATCGCGCTCGTCACGGCCACCATGTAGAGCGTGTAGCCGTCCGGCTTGGCGCGAGCCACCGATTCCGCACCGATGTTGCTGCCCGCCCCGGGCTTGTTTTCGACCACGAAGCTCTGGCCGAGGTCATCGCTCAATTCCTTGGCGATGATCCGTGCAGCGACGTCGGTCGTCCCCCCCGCCGAAAAGCCGACCACGATGCGTACTGATCGCTCGGGAAACTCGGCTGCCGGGGCGGGACCGGCCAATGCCGCAGAAAGCAGCCCGGCCAGGCAGGCGGCCCGGGCCGGCGACGAAAAGTGCTTCATGACTCCGTCTCCTTATCATTCGCTTGGAAAGGCGTTATTGCGGGATCTATGTCAACATCGCCCCGCGGCGCCGACCATTGTTGCAAACCCCAAGGCTGCGCCGCCGACGCGTTTGGCGGTATCCTGCGCGCTTCCTTCCTGGCTCGCTCCCATGACTGATCGACAGCACTCCCCTTATAAGAGCGCCGGTGGCCTGCGGCGCATCCTCCGCGCCTGGCGCTATTCGATGCAAGGCCTGGGCGCCGCGTTCAGGCACGAAGCGGCCTTCCGCCAGGAAGTCGCGCTCGCGCTCGTCTTGGTGCCGGCTGCGGTCTGGTTGGGTCGCGACGCCTCGGAAACCCTCTTGCTGCTCTTTAGCATGCTGCTCGTGCTGGTGGCGGAGCTGCTGAACTCGGCGGTGGAGGCCTTGGCCGACGCCATATCGGTCGAAGCCCACCCGCTGCTTGGGCGGGCGAAAGACCTGGGCAGCGCGGCCGTCTTGCTGGCACTGCTCTTTTCGGGTGGCCTCTGGGTGTACGTCCTGGCGGGACGATGGGCAGCCTAATGCGCGCGGCCGGGCGGCGCCCCGTTTCGCGCGAAGCCGCGGTTGATCCTACAATGGCGGCTCGATTCCGTCCCGTCTCATCATGTCTTTCACCCGCAAACTCACGCAGGCCTGGGCTGCATCCGACTCCTTGCTGACCGTCGGCCTGGACCCGGACCCTTCCCGTTTCCCCGCCGAGCTGCGCGGACGCGCCGATCGCATCTTCGACTTCTGCCGCGCCATCGTCGACGTTACCGCCCCCTACGTGTGCGCCTTCAAGCCCCAGGTCGCGTACTTCGCGGCGCGCGGCGCCGAAGATCAGCTCGAGGCGCTGTGCCGTCACATCAAGGAACACCATCCGGACATCCCGCTGGTCCTGGACGCCAAGCGTGGCGACATCGGTTCCACGGCCGAGCAATACGCCATCGAGGCCTTCGAACGCTATGGCGCTGACGCCGTCACCGTCAGCCCCTACATGGGCTGGGATTCGATCGAGCCTTACTTCGCCTGGCCTGACCGGGGCGTCATCGTGCTCTGCCGCACCTCCAACCCCGGCGGCTCAGACCTTCAATTCCTCGAGACCGGTGGCGAGCCGCTTTATCTGCGCGTAGCCGGCCTGGTCGCAGACAAATGGAACCGGCACGGCCAGCTCGGCCTGGTGGTCGGCGCCACCTACCCCGCCGAGCTAGCTGCGGTGCGTGCCCGGATCGGAGGCGACATGCCGCTTTTGGTGCCCGGGATCGGTGCCCAGGGCGGTGACGTGAAGGCCACGGTGGAAGCCGGCTGCAATGCAGCCGGAACGGGCATGATGATCAACTCGTCGCGCGCCATCCTCTACGCCGGCAACGGCGACGACTGGCTCGAGGCCGCGGCACGCGCGGCCCGCGACACGCGCGACGCGATCAATCGCTATCGCGTCAAGCCGGGCTAAGCGCCGGATCGGCCGAGAGCGACCACGGCATGGCGGGGCACGCCCCCGCAAACCGATGCGGGCTTAAGTCGCAGAAGGCAGGTCGATGATCGGCACGCCGCGATCGATCGCCTCGCAGCGCGCATCTTCCGCGGCAGCCCGCTTGCGCGAAAGTTCCAGCACTTCGCGTGCGCGTTCCTTGGGAATGAAGCACACGCCGGTGTCGTCAGCAACGACGATATCGCCGGGGTTCACGCGTATTCCCTCGATCTGCACCGGGCCGTTGATTTCGATGGTCTCGATGCGCCACTTGCCCGTGATGGGCGAGACTTCGGTCGCCCACACTGGGAAGCCGACGCGACGCGAATGCGCAATGTCGCGCACGCCGCCCGACACGATGGCGCCGATCTCGCCCTGGCGCTTGGCCACCTGGGCCGAAATGCCGCCCATGTTGGAGACCCCCGGCACGCCTTCGATCACGAGCACGTCGCCGTCTTCCGCGATGTTGTGGGCTTCGATCTCGGCCATGCCGTTGCGATAGGCACGCGCATTGTCGGTCGGATGCCCCGTCAGCACGGTGTTGCGCAGGGTGAGGGCCGGCCCGACGATGGTGGCCCCGGGAATGGTGGGCTTGAGGCGCGAGCCGGGCAGCGCGCCGACGATGCCGAGGTTGTCCATGACGTCTGAGACGATGCCGGTGGCATCGCCGAGCGCCTTGAAACCGTCGATCAGATCCTTCGGCGGACGTTCGATGTCGAGGCTTTTTACGCGTTCTGGGGCGATCTTGCCCAACAGCGTCTTGGTCATGCGGTGTCTCCTGTGGAATGCGGCCCCTGGCGGCCGGGACAATGATTGAAAAATTCTCATCGCATTCCCGGGCGGCATCAATCGATTTATAGTCAATATCGTTGACTTTTACTCATCCATCATGCGCCCTCGCCTGCCCCCACTGAATCCCCTGCGCACGTTCGAGGCCGCGGCGCGCCACCAGAGCTTTACCCGCGCCGCCCGCGAACTGCACGTCACCCCCGGCGCGGTGAGCCGCCAGGTCATGGTGCTCGAGAAATTCCTCGGCGCCCGGCTATTCGAGCGGGTCAATCGCGAAGTGCGCCTGACGCCGGTGGGCCAGCGTTACCTGAACGACTTGAGCGATGTCTTCGACCGCATCGCCGCATCCACCCTGCGGGCCATGCAAGGCGTGCGCGAACGGCCGCTGCACGTCTGGTGCCCCATGACCTTCGCCATGCGCTGGCTCGTGCCGCGGCTGCCCGCCTTCCATGCCGCCCACCCGGGGCGCGACGCGATCTTCACGACGTCGCTCAAGCCCGTGGATTTCTCCGTGCACGATGCAGACGTCGCCATTCGCATGGGGCGGGGCGATTGGCCGGGCGTCATTTCACGCCACCTGGTCGGCATCGAGTTGCTGCCTGTATGCAGCCCCCGGCTGCTCAGCGGGCCGACGCCACTGAAAACGCCGCGCGACCTCGCCCGCCACACCTTGCTGCAATCGGTGGCCCGGCCGGAGTACTGGCGCATCTGGCTCGAGGCCGCCGGCGCCGGCGACGTCGACCCCGACCGGGGACTGACTTTCGAGAGCGTGAGTCTTGCGTACCAGGCGGCGCTGGAAGGCCTGGGCGTTGCGATGGGGCAGCATGCGCTGGTGGCGGAAGATCTGGCTGTGGGCAGGCTGGTCGCGCCGTTCGGGCCGCGCGTGCCGATCGACAATGCCTTTTATCTGGTTTACCCGGAGAGGCTGGAAGACGACGCCCACCTGAGCACCTTCCGCGACTGGATCCTGGCGGAAGCCCAGGCCGACGAGGCGCGCCGCGCGGCGCTCAGGCAATGACAGGCCAGCCGTGCAAGGGGGCTGGCTAAGCCCCGCGCCCGCCGGCGCCACCCACCCTCTCCAAGACGCCCCGCAACGCGATGTGCACGGATTGCATGCGAACGGAGGTGCGGTCCCCTTCCAGCAGGTGGGTAGCGGTCCTGACTTCAGGATGCGCCGGGTCGCCCCAGGCCCAGCCGAAGCACACCATGCCCACCGGCTTGCCCGGCGTAGCGCCTCCCGGCCCCGCAATGCCGGTGGTAGAAACCGCAACCTGCGCGCCCGCCGCGCGCAAGGCGCCTGCCGCCATTTCGGCCGCCGTCTCTTCACTGACTGCACCGTGCGCCGCGAGCGTCGCTTCGTGCACGCCGAGCTGCGCCATCTTGGCGGCATTGGTGTAGGTGACGAAGCCGCGGTCGAACCAGGCGCTCGATCCTGCGATGGCCGTCACCAGGCCGGCCACCAGCCCGCCCGTGCATGACTCGGCCGACGCCAGCATCAATTGTCTTGTCTGCAGGAAACGTCCGACTTCGGCGGACAGCGCGAGGGAGTCTTCGTCGAACATGGAACCTCCGGTCGTGCGGAGCGGACTTCAGCCGCCCATGAAGCGGTAGTACAGCGCAAACGCAAGCAATGTATAGAACGCCGCGATGAGATCGTCCCACATGACGCCCAGCCCGTTCTTGAGCTTGCGGTCGAAATAGCCGATCGGAGGCGGCTTGAGGATGTCGAACAAGCGAAAGAGCAGAAAACCGAAAGCCTGGGCCACGGCCGAGCCGGGAATCAGCCACAGCACTGTCCAGAACGCCACCATTTCGTCCCATACCATTCCGCCGTGGTCGGGCACGCCCAGGTCGCGCCCAGTGCGGTGGCACGCCCACACGCCCAGCACAAAAGCGGCCAACAGGAACACGGCCTGGTGCAGCGGCGCCAACACTACGGCCAAGGGCTGCCACAGCAGCCACGCAAGGAGCGTTCCCCAGGTGCCCGGCGCCGGCCGCATCAGGCCGCTCCCCAGGCCAAAGGCGACGATGCGCGATAGTCGGACGCGCATCCATGCGAAATTCGGACTGGCCGGCGCCGTGCCGGCGGAAGAGAAATCGGTCATGGCATTCAAGCGAAGTGATCGAAGCCTGCGCGGGGCAATTCCGGCAGCGGCGCGCCGCTGCCGTCCACCACGGACAGCCCGGACCCAAGCTCCACGGCCCCTATGCGCGTCACCGCCGTTCCCACTCGCGCGGCCGCCTCGGCGACCCGTTCGCGCGCGGAGGGCGGCGCGGTAAAACAAAGCTCATAAGCGTCCCCGCCCCCCAAGGCGCAACGATACCGCCACGCGGGAGGCAAGGCTGCCAAAGCCTGGGATACGGGTACGTCGTCGGCACAGAGACGGGCGCCACAGCCGCTTGCGGCCAAGACATGCCCCAAGTCCTGCAGCAACCCGTCCGAGATGTCGATGGCCGCGCTCGCGATGCCGCGCAAGGCGAGCCCGAGCGCGACCCGGGGCTGCGGCCACTCCAGCGCCTGCCGGGAAGCTGCCAGCGCGGCGGCGGGATCGGCAACCGGCACGGATTCGCCCGACAACAGGCGCAGCGCCAAATCGGCGTCGCCCAACGTGCCGGACACCCAGATGTCGTCGCCAGGCCGCGCCCCCGAACGGCGCAAGGCCTGCTCCTGGGCTACGGCGCCGAAAATGGTGATCGAGATGGTCACGCCCGCCTGGCCCCGGGTCGTATCGCCCCCCACGAGCGCACACCCGTATGCGTCGGCCAGCGCGTAAAGCCCCTGCGCGAATGCCGCCAGCCAAGCATCGTCGATGCGCGGCAGGGCCAGCCCGAGCACGAAAGCCACGGGCCGCGCGCCCATGGCGGCCAAATCAGAAAGGTTGACGGCCAAGGCCTTGTGCCCGAGTGCCCGGGGATCGACATCAGGAAAAAAATGGCGCCCCTCGATCAGCAGGTCCGTGCTGACGGCGGTGGATTCGCCCGTCGCGGGCAGCAGGGCACAATCATCGCCCACGCCCAACATGCCGTCGGGTGCGGCGCGGTGGAAATAGCGCCGGATCAGGTCGAATTCGCCGCCTGCCATCACATCTCCGGGGAAAACACGCGAAGCAGGCGTGCGGCGGAATGCATCCGCGCCTCGCGGTCAGCTGCGGCGGGCTGCCTGGACTTCCTCGGCCCGCACCACGGCCGCGAGCTTGTCCAGCACGCCATTGACGAACTTGAAGCCGTCAGTGCCACCGAACGACTTGGCCAGCTCCACCGCCTCATTGATGACGACCTTGTAGGGGATCTCAATGTGGTTGACCAGCTCATAGGCGCCGATCAGCAAAATGCCGTGCTCGACCGGCGAAAGTTCGGCAACCTGGCGATCCAGGAAAGGCGCGAAGCGCTCGCGCAGCGCATTGGCATCGCGCGCCGCCCCGTACAGCAGCGCCTTATAGTGGGCGAGGTCCGCTTCGGAGAAGCCCTCGGAATCCTGCATGTGGGCGTCGATCTCTCCCATCTCGCCTGCGTCGGCGCCCTTGAGCAGCCATTCATAGACGCCCTGCAGGGCAATCTCCCGCGCACGGCGTCGGGCGCTGCGCCCGGCTTGGCGGTGTCCTTCAGTCATCCCCGTTTTCCTCATCGTCCAGGTCTTCGTCGTCCTCGTCTTCGTCGAAGTCCTCGTCGTCTTCTTCGGGTTCGAGAGCGGCAAGCAGGTTGGCCATTTCCACCGCGGCCTGCGCGCAATCGCGGCCCTTGGTGGCGGCACGCTCCAGCGCCTGCTCCTCGGTGTCGGTGGTGAGCACGCCGTTGGCGATGGGTATGCCCGTCTCGAGCGAAACGCGCGTGATGGCGGCGGCGCTTTCATTGCTGACCACTTCAAAGTGGTAGGTTTCGCCGCGGATCACCGCGCCGAGCGCGATCAGCGCATCGAACTCGCCGGTGTGGGCCAGTTGGGCGAGCGTCACGCCCAGCTCCAGCGCGCCAGGCACGGAGACCACCATGATGTCGCGTTCATCCACGCCCAGTTTGCCCAGCTCCTCCAGGCAGGCTTGCAATTCCTGTTCGCCGATGTTCTCGTTGAAGCGAGAGCGCACGATACAGATATGCAGCCCTTCGCCGTTCAGATCGGGGGTCATGGTATAGGGATTCATGATTGGGCGCCGTCCTTGGTGGTGGGTTGTTCATGGCCGGCGTCGTAACCGGTCACGGTCAGGGAAAAACCGGTCATGCTAGGCATGCGGACCGGGCGCGCCAGCAACTTCATGTTGCCGACGTTCAGGTCTTTCAGGATTTGCGCGCCTATGCCGTAAGTGCGCAGATCCATGCGGGGTGCGGCCGGGCCGCAGGTTTCGCCGGTGCGGTCCTGCTCGATCAGTTGCTGGAACTCCGCCACGAGATCGGAGGACGCACCATCGCAATTGAGCAGGATCACCACCCCGGCCTCAGCCTGGGAAATGGCTTCCAGCGCGCTAGACACACTCCAGCTGTGCGTGCTCTTGCCGACCTCCAACACGTCCAGGAGCGAGGTGGGCTCGTGCACGCGCACCAGCGTCTCGCGGTCGGGATGGATCACCCCGTGGACCAACGCCAGGTGCGGCGCGCCACTAGGCGTATCGCGGTACATCACCGCCCGGAAAGTGCCGCAGGCCGTGCGCATCGGGCGCTCTGCCACGCGCTGGACGAGCGATTCGTGTTCACTGCGGTACTGGATGAGATCGGCAATGGTGCCGATCTTGATGTTGTGCTGCTTGGAAAACTCGATGAGGTCGGGCAGGCGTGCCATCGAACCGTCATCCTTGAGCACCTCGCAGATGACGGCGGCGGGCGTGAGCCCGGCCATCGCCGTCAGGTCGCAGCCGGCCTCGGTATGTCCGGCGCGTGCCAGCACGCCGCCGCGAGCGGCCTTGAGCGGGAAGATGTGGCCGGGCTGGACTAGGTCCGACGGCTTGGCGTCGCGCGCCACGGCCGCCTGGATGGTGCGGGCGCGGTCGGCAGCGGAGATCCCGGTCGTCACGCCTTGGGCGGCTTCGATCGATACCGTGAAATTCGTGCCGTGCTTGGTGCCGTTGGCGGCGACCATCAGCGGCAGGTTCAGCTGCCGGCAGCGTTCCTCGGTGAGCGTCAGGCAGATCAGGCCGCGCCCGTAGCGGGCCATGAAATTGATGGCTTCCGGCGTCACGAACTCCGCGGCCATGACCAGGTCACCCTCGTTCTCACGGTCTTCCTCATCGACCAGGATAACCATGCGGCCTGCCCGCAGCTCAGCCACGATTTCGGGAATCGACGAGATGGGGCTGGGGCCGGAAGCGGCGGAATCGGGAGAAGCAAATGCAGACATGACGGTCGTCCGGCGCTGGATTAAGAACCTTACCGTGGCGGCCTGCAGAACGGCCGATACGGGGAAACCAGGTATTTTACCTGGATGGGACGGAAAGCCCGCCGGCCCGTCAGCTGGAGCGTCGATCCGATGCGCCCTGCGCGTCGGCAGCCTCCGCCGGACGATCCAGCCGGGGCCTCAGCTCGGGATCCAGCGCTTCGCGTCCGTCGAAAACGAAGCAACTACCCCGGAATTTTTCGCCGCCGACCTCCTCGAAGTATTTGAGGATCCCGCCGTCGAGCTGGTAAATGCGTTCGATGCCCGCTTCGGCCATGTAGATCGCCGCCTTTTCGCAGCGAATGCCCCCTGTGCAGAAGCTCACGACGGTCTTGCCCTCCAGCTCCGCGCGATGCGCTTGCACCGCCTCGGGAAACTCCGAAAAGCGAGAAATCCGCCAATCGATGGCCCCTTCGAACGTGCCTTCGTCGACCTCGAAGGCGTTGCGCGTATCGAGCATCACGACTTCATTGCCCGCGTCGTCCCGCCCTTGCCGCAACCATCGCGCCAGCGTGCGCGCGTCGACGGCCGGCGCCCGGCCGGCTTCAGGCCGGATCGTCGGGTGATTCATGCGAATGATTTCGCGTTTGATCTTGACCAGCAGCTTGCGGAAAGGCACATGCTCGGACAGGCTTTCCTTGACCTCGATGTCGGCAAGCCTGCCGCCGAAGGCCGGCCCGTTGCGAAGCCAATCGAGCCAGGCGTCGATGCCGGCGCGCGTGCCGGCCAAGAACAGATTGATGCCTTCGGGGGCAAGCAATACCGTGCCCTTCAGGCCGCAGGCATCTGCGCGCTCCCGCACCGCCTGCCGCAAGGCGGGCAGGTCCTCGAGCGAGATAAAGCGGTAAGCGGCGATGTTGACGACGGCGGGCACGGCAATCCAGTGAGTAGAAACGGCAAAGCCCGCTAGTTTACGCCGTCGCGGCGGCGGCCGGCTCCGCGAACTCCAGCTTGCGATAGCCATAGCGCTCGGCCGTCATGTGGGCCAAGATCGCGACGGCGATCTCCGGCGGCGTGCGGGCGCCGATGCGCAACCCCACCGGACCGTGCAGCCGGGCCAGGTCTTCAGGCGTAAGGTCGAAATCCAGCAGCCGTTCGCGGCGCTTCTTCTGGTTAGCGCGCGAACCGATGGCACCGACGTAAAAGGCCTCGGACTTCAGGGCTTCGAGCAGGGCGAGGTCGTCGAGCTTGGGATCATGCGTGAGTGCGACAATGGCGGTATGCCGGTCCGGGCGCATTTCGACCACGGTGTCGTCGGGCATGGTGGTCACCAGTTTCGCGCCCGGCACTTCCCATCCCTGGGTGTACTCCTCGCGCGGATCGCAGACGATGACCTCGTAGTTGAGCGCGAGCGCCATCTGCGCCAAATATTGGGACAACTGGCCCGCCCCGATGATCAACAGGCGCCAGCTCGGCCCGTGCGTGGCGACCAGCTCTTTGTCGGTCAGCTCCAGCGTATCGGCGCGATCGCCCGCCGGCTCCAGCGTGGCTGCGCCGGTGGCAAGATCGAGCCGGCGCAACACACGGT
The DNA here is from genome assembly GCF_019689535.1 of Pigmentiphaga sp. Classification (GTDB taxonomy): domain Bacteria; phylum Pseudomonadota; class Gammaproteobacteria; order Burkholderiales; family Burkholderiaceae_B; genus Pigmentiphaga. The sequence continues at coordinate 2,123 of NZ_JADGHH010000105.1, read as the reverse complement.
TCCCCGCGCCCAGCTCCTCCAGCAACTGGTCCAGGCCGCTGTGCTCGCCGACCGGCTCGAGAACCAGCTCCAACGTGCCGCCGCAGGGCAAGCCGAAGCGGTTGGCCTCCTCCGCCGACACCCCATAGCGCACGACGTGCGGCGCCGGCCCGGGCCATGCGCCGGCGCGTGCCTTGTCCGAGAGATCGTCTTCGATACAGCCGCCCGACACCGACCCCGCGATGACGCCGTCATCGCGCACGGCGACCATCGCGCCAATGGGCCGGGGGGCGGAACCCCAGGTGCGGGTCACCGTGCCCAACACCGCCTTGTGACCCTCGCGCCGCCATTGGGCCAGGCGCCGCAGGACATCCAGATCGACGTTGTCCATTGCTCGTTGCCACTCCACTTCGTTCGCAGAACGCCATGATAGTGCAACGGGGGAGCCGTGGGCCGTTTCGCCGGCCGCCTGGAAAGCCCTGCCGGGCCGACCGGACAAGAAGGCTAGAGGCCGCCCCCAATGCCCCGGCGCCCCGCAGCGTGCTAGTCTTTTGCGTTACACCTTCGGCAAGGAAAGATTTTTCGCAGTTTGTTATCCCTTTTCCGGCGCCTGCCCAGGCTGCCGCTCTCAGGAGGAGATGTATGTACCAAGACCTCGCCCTCTACATTGACGGTGAATTCATCAAAGGCGGCGGTCGTCGCGAACAGGACGTCATCAACCCGGCTACCCAGGAAGTCCTTGGCAAGCTGCCGCACGCCACGCCCGAAGACCTCGACCGTGCCCTGGCGGCAGCGCAGCGTGCCTTCGAAAGCTGGAAGAAGACCTCGCCCATGGAGCGCTCCCGCATCCTGCGCAAGGTCGGCGAGCTCGCGCGCGAGCGGGCGCAGGAAATCGGCCGCAACATCACCCTCGACCAAGGCAAGCCTCTGGCCGAAGCTGTCGCCGAAGTCATGACCTGCTCCGAGCACGCCGACTGGCACGCCGAAGAATGCCGCCGCATCTACGGCCGCGTCATTCCCCCGCGCAATCCCGCGGTGCGCCAATTCGTCGTGCGCGAACCGGTGGGCGTGTGCGCGGCCTTCACGCCGTGGAACTTCCCGTTCAACCAAGCCATTCGCAAGGCCGCGGCCGCCATCGGCGCGGGCTGCACCATCATCCTGAAAGGGCCCGAAGACACCCCGAGCGCCGTGGTCGCGCTGGCCCAGCTATTCCATGACGCAGGCCTGCCCCCCGGTGTATTCAACATCGTATGGGGCGTGCCGAGCGAAATCTCGACCCATCTCATCCAGTCGCCCATCGTCCGGAAGATCTCCTTCACCGGCTCCGTGCCCGTCGGCAAACAGCTGGCCGCGATGGCCGGGGCGCACATGAAACGCGTCACGATGGAACTGGGCGGACACTCGCCCGTGTTGGTATTCGACGATGCCGACATCGAACCGGCCGCCGAAATGCTGGCCCGCCTCAAGGTCCGCAACGCTGGCCAGGTGTGCATCTCGCCGACGCGCTTCTACGTCCAAGAGAAGGCCTACGACAAATTCCTGGCCCGCTTCACCGACGCCATTTCGTCGATCAAGATCGGAGACGGCTTGGTCCAAGGCACCGAGATGGGGCCCCTCGCCCACGAGCGTCGCCTGATGGCCATGCAGATGTTCCTAGACGACGCCAACCAACGCGGTGCCCGCGTCGTGACGGGCGGCTCCCGCATCGGCGAAAAAGGCTACTTCTTCGCGCCGGCCGTCGTCACCGACATCCCGGACGACTCCAAGCTGATGACCGAAGAGCCCTTCGGCCCCGTGGCGCCCGTCACCCGGTTCAAGACCATCGAAGAGGTACTCAAGCGCGCCAACAGCCTGCCGTACGGCCTCGCCTCCTACGTGTTCACCAATTCGCTGAAGACGGCGACCGCAGTCTCCAATGGCCTGGAGGCCGGCATGGTCAACATCAACCACTTCGGCGTCGCGCTTCCCGAAACCCCGTTCGGCGGCGTGAAAGACTCCGGCATAGGCAGCGAAGGCGGGATCGAGTCCTTCGACGGCTACCTGACCACCAAGTTCATCACGCAGATCTGACGGCAGCTACGCCGATTCGCGGGGCCGGAAGCGGCCCCCCGCAAAATTGTCTTATAAAAAAATCCCACCCCACC
>NZ_JADGHH010000104.1 GCF_019689535.1 Pigmentiphaga sp. | reverse complement strand
AAATGGCGAAGTTCCATGGCGTGCGACGGCTGTCCTTCCCATAGAAGTGGGCCAGATTATCACGGCAGGACGCCGGTCGCGGCGCCGCTTGCTTAAGCAGGCCCGCCGACGATGGGGCCGCTGACGATAACTATCAGGAGAGAGGTGAGTATGGATGCAACGAGTACCTGCGCGCTGGACTTGACGGAAAAAGTCATTGCTTCGTTGTCCGGCTGTGAGGATGAGCGGTTCCGCTTCGTCATGACGGAGCTGGTCAAGCATTTGCATGCGTTTGCGCGCAAGGTCGATCTGCGTTCCGAGGAGTGGATGGCGGCGATACAGTTCTTGACTGCCGTGGGACAGACGTGCACCGACAAGCGCCAGGAATTCATCCTGCTTTCGGATACCCTGGGTTTGTCGATGCTGGTGGTGGCCTTGGCGCAGATGCGCGCCAGCAAGGCGAGCACCAACGCGGTGACGCCTGCGACCGAAGCCACGGTGCTCGGCCCGTATTACTGGGAGGGGGCGCCCGACCTGCCGCTTGGCGCGGACTTGGGCGCCGGCGTGCGCGGCGAGCCGGCTTTCTATCACGGGAGGGTCACCGATACGGAGGGACGTCCTTTGGCGGGCGCGCTCTTGGACATCTGGTCTGGCGACGGCGAAGGCGTCTACGACATGCAGCTCGAAGGCAATGCCCAAATGCGGGCGCGTGGCCGCATTCGCACCGACGAGGAAGGGCGGTATTGGTTCTGGTCCATCAAGCCGAGCTTTTATCCCATCCCGATGGACGGACCGGTCGGCCGGATGATAGAGCACATGCGGCGCGATCCCAACCGGCCTGGGCACATCCACATGATCGTGTCGGCCGAAGGCCATGTTCCCATCGCGACGCATTTGTTCGTGGCTAACAGCCCCTACCTGGAGACGGACGTCGTGTTCGGCGTGCGGGACAGCCTCATCGTGCCGTTCGAGCGCATGGAGCCAGGGACGGCCAGCGACGGACGGGTGATGGACCGCCCTTACTGGGAAGCACATTACGATTTCAGGCTCGCTGCGGCAAAGTAGCGTGTCGTTCCTGCGCGGAGGCGGGTGGCCGGCAGTATCGGCTCCGCGATGACGCAGGGGACGGCATCGCGGGAAGGCCAGGCGGTTGCCCGGGATTTGCGGACCGGGGCATTTCGATATACGGTTGTACCGTACAACCATATCGGAGGTGCCATGGCGGTTGTCTTGGAATCGCCGCTGATCGACTGCGTCCGCGAAGCGTCGCGGCAAATCGTGCGGGAACTGGGCTTCATGAAGCCCACTTTGGCGGCGACGGACTATCCGCCCTCGGCCGTGCACGCCATCGTCGAGATCGGCCGCCATGGTGCGCTTGCGGCGGCCCAATTGGCCGAGCGGCTGAAGCTAGAGAAATCCAGCGTCAGCCGCATGGTTCGCAAGCTGATCGAAGCTGGCGAGTTGCGGGAATCGCCGAGCGCTGAGGACGGGCGGGTCAAGCTGCTGACGCTCACGGCGCGCGGCCGCCGCACGTTGGCCGCCATCGATGCCTATGGCAGCCAACAGGTCGCCAAGGCGCTTGCGCCGCTGTCCGCCGCCGAGCGGCAGGCGGTGGAGTGCGGCCTGCGCACGTACGCGCAGGCATTGGCCGGGCGCGGGGCCGGCAAAGCCGAGGCCGTTCCCGTTCGCATCGAACGGGGTTACCGGCCGGGCCTCGTGGGCCGGGTCGTCGAAATGCACGGACGCTACTATGCCCGGGCGGCCGGATTCGGCGCCTATTTCGAGGGCAAGGTCGCCAGCGGGCTTGCCGAGTTCTGCGCGCGGCCTGCCTCGACGCGCAGTGAAATCTGGACTGCCCTGCTCGGCGACCGCATCGTCGGCGCCGTGGCCATCGACGGCGACGCCCTCGGCCCAGACGCCGCGCATCTGCGCTGGTTCATCGTGGAAGAAGGCATGCGCGGCGCCGGCATAGGCGCCAAGCTGTTGGATGAAGCCGTGGCCTTCTGCGACGCACAGGGTTTCCCCAAGATCATGCTGTGGACCTTCCAAGGCCTCGACGCCGCGCACCGCCTGTACGAGGCCCACGGCTTCGTGCTCGCCGAGGAGTGGGTCGGCGACCAATGGGGAACGGAAGTGGTCGAGCAGCGATTCGAACGGAGCCGTCCGTGAGCGCCCTGTCCAAGCCTCCCGCGAGCGGCATCGACCTGCCGGGCGCGGCCATGGCCATCACCATTCCGGCCGCGGACGGCTATCCGCTCGCCGCCTTCGTTTGGCGGGGCGTGGATGCCCCGCGGTTGGTCCCGCGTCCCGTCGTGGTCATCAACGCGGCAACCTCGGTCAAGAGCCGTTATTACTTTCGCTTCGCGCAGTACCTGTACGACAACGGCATGGATGCGGTGGTCTATGACTACCGCGGCATCGGCCATTCGCGTCCCGGGCGCCTGCGCGGCTTCCAGGCCAGTTGGACGGATTGGGGGGCGCTCGACTGCGAAGCCGTGCTCGAGTACGCGACACGCATGTGGGCGGGACGCGAGGTTCATTTGGTCGGACACAGCTTTGGCGGATGGGCTCCGGCACTGGCTCCGTCGAACCGGTACATCAGCCGCATGGTGACCGTCGGCGCGCAATTTGCCTATTGGCGCGATTACGGGGCCGGGGCGCGATGGCGCATGGCGCTCAAATGGCATGTGGTCATGCCGGCGTTGGCGCGCGTGTTCGGCTATTTCCCAGGGCGCCGCCTCGGGTGGCTGGAAGACGCGCCCGCCGGCGTGGCGCGGGATTGGAGTGCGCCGACGCCGCGCTATGAAGACCGTCCCAGCGCCCGCCGCCAGTTCCGGGATGCCGGCTTGCCCGCGGCGCAGGCGCGCGCCCACATCCTTGCCATCAGCCTGACGGACGACCCGTTCGGGACCGTCGAAGCCATCGACCGCGCGTTAGGCTATTTCATTCGGTGCGAGCGCACGCATTTGCGCATTGCGCCGCGAGAGATCGGCCGGGAGAAGGTGGGCCATTTCGCCTTTTTCCACAGCGATTTCCAGGACGTCTTGTGACCGGTGGCCTTGGCTTGGCTGCGGGGCGCGGACCGCGGGACGATCAGCCGGATGATCGGCGTGCCTGCCCGGGCGTGGCCACCTGGCTAGCCGTTTCCGGCGTGGTGCCAGTCCTTGCCAGACACCCGAGCCTTGGCCAGCGCCCAGGCCGGCTACAGGCCGCCCGCGACTTTGAGTACCGAGCCCGTTACGTAGCCTGCGCGTTCCGATAGCAGCCACATGACCGCCTCGGCGATTTCTTCGGCGCGCGCGATACGCCCCATTGGCACGCGCGCTGCGATGCGCTTGGGACGGTCGGGTTCGCCGGCTGCGGCATGGATGTCCGTCAGCGTCGTTCCCGGCGCGACCGCATTGACGCGGATCCCCTGCGCCGCGACCTCGCGCGCGAGGCCGACGGTAAAACCCTCCACCGCGGCCTTGGATGCGGCGTAGTGCACGTACTCGCCAGGCGCCCCGGATGCGGCGGCGATGGACGAGACGTTGACGATGTGGCCGGGCCTGCCTTGTTCCAGCCACATGCGTACCGCGTGCCGGCTAAAGCTCATGGTCCCCATGACGTTCACTTCCAATACGCGCCGCAGGGTCTTGGTGTCGGCTGCGTGGAAGGGGCCGATGGGGCCCGTGACCCCGGCGTTATTGACCAGGCCGGTTATCGCCCGGGGTAGGGAGGCAGCATGCGCGAACACGCGGTCTGCGGCGTCGTCGTCTGCGACGTCCGCCTGGATGCAGGTCGCTTCGCGGCCAAGGGCCCGGATTTCCTGTACCAAGGCGTGCGCCGCATCGCCCTGCTCGTGGTAGGTGAAGCAAACATCGTAGCCGGCAGCGGCCGCCAAGCGGACCGTCGCGGCGCCTATGCCGCGGCTGCCGCCGGTAACGACGATGGTGCCTGGATGCGTCATGGGCTTGCCTCCTTGCGATGACGACGGTGAAGCGCGACGGCGGCTGCCAGTAGCGCCACGGACATGACCAGCATCAATGCCAAGGTTCCCGGGTAGCCCAGGTTTCTGATGGCCAATGCAAATACGACCGGTGCGCCGGCGCACAGGATGAAAACCGGCTTCAGGACGCCGCCGACGATGCGGCCGTATTGCCGCGCATCGAACAGGGCGAGCGGGATCGCGCCGCGCATGATGGTGGCCATCCCGTTTCCTGCGCCGTATAGGAGTGTAAAGAGTGCCGCGCCGGGCAGGGTCGTGCCGGCGGCGAGCGCGGCGGCGAATGCGAGGCACAGTAGCGAACATGGAACGAGATTGACGGTCAGTATGCCGATGCGCTGGCCGGCGAGCGCGAGGCTGCAGCGTCCTGCCACCTGGCCTAGGCCGAAGAGCGTGGACAGGGTAATGGCCGTGGCCGGCGTCCAGCCGAGCCCGTGCAACATGCCGGGCAGGTGCGCGGCCATGCCGGACTGGAGGAAAAGGACGATCGCGGCGGTGCAGCCGTAAAGCGCGACGTCTGCGCGGAGTGCCGGCAGCGGGACCGTGGTGACCGCGCTTGCGGCCGGGCCTGCGGCCTCACGGTGTGCCGGCAGGGCCAGGTGCAGCAGGGATGACGCTGCCAGTGCCAGGGCATAGGCAAGCAGGGCCGCGCGCCATCCCCAGGCCTCGGCCATCCACTGGCCGAGCGGCCAGAAGACCGTCGAGGCGAACCCGCCGAATAGTGTGATGGATGACATTGCGGTGCGTGAGCGAGGCCCCGCGAGGTGCGCCAAGGCGGCGAAGGCCGCATCGTAGAGCGCGAGGCGCATGGCAAGCCCGAGCAGTATCCAGCCCAGGTAGTAGACGGCGCCGTGATGCGCAACGGCCAGCGTGGCGCAGCCCGCGGCACCAATCCAGCATCCTGCCATCATGGCCGCGCGGCCTCCGCGCCGGTCGATCCAGCGTCCTGCGGAGGCCGAGGCGATTCCCATGACGACCAGGGCGCAGGAGAACCCGCCGTATACGAATCCTGCCTGCCAGCCGGTTTCCGCCTGGATCGATGGGCCGAACACTGACACGAGGTAGTGCATCGTGCCCCAGGCGATGACCTGGGCCACGCCGAGGCAAACGACGATACGGCGGGGGATGACGTTCTCCCGGGCCACAACCGGTGTCTTCATCGCAGATGGAGAGGCGGGCGTGCCCGGAGAAGGGCGATGGGGCATGGCTGGCGATGGGAAGTCGGTCCGGACGAAGCGCCCGGCGTCGGGGTTTGTATGGCGTTGACCGTACTCTAGCGTTTGGCATTACATAAAAGAACCTGCGTCTTCTTATGCAATGCATAAACAACTTCTATGCAGCCCCTGAATCCCGCCTACCTGCTCACTTTCAGCAGCGCAATGGAATTGGGCAGCTTCACCGCTGCCGCCGAACGGGCCGGCATGACGCAACCTGCGGTCAGCCACCAGATACGCGAGTTGGAGCGCAGGTTGCAGTTGCGCCTGGTCGAGCGGGTCGGGCGGCGGGTGATGCCTACCCAGGCCGGGCGTTTGCTGCTGGAGCACACGGCGCGCATCAAGCTTGCGCTCGACGACGCCGAGGCGGCGATGCAGCAACATGCGAATGCGCCGGGCGGGCTCGTTCGCATCGGCACCGGCGCCACCGCCTGCATTCACTTGCTGCCGCCGGTACTCAGGCAACTCAAGCGCAAAGTGCCGCAGCTCGACATCGCGGTGAGCACCGGCAATACGCCGGAGATCCTGCGCCGCGTGGAAGACAACACGCTGGATGCCGCGCTGGTGACATTGCCGGCAGCCGGGCGCAGCCTGGATATCCGGCCGGTGGTGCGTGATGCGTTCCTGGCGATCGCGCCGCGTGGCCAGGCGTCGATGAAGCGAATTTCGCCGCAGGCGCTAGCACGGCAGCCGCTCGTGCTGTTCGAGCGGGGTGCCAATACACGCCGGTTGATCGATGAGTGGTTCGGCCGGGCGGGTTGCCACGTCAAGCCCGTGATGGAGCTGGGCAGCGTGGAGGCGATCAAGGAGATGGTGGCGGCAGGGCTCGGGTGGTCGCTATTGCCCCAACTGTCGGTGGCGACCGCGCGACTCCGGAGCGGCCTGGACGTCATCCCGCTTGCACCCGGCCTGGAGCGGCGGTTGGCGTGGGTGATGCGGCGCGACAAGCCGCTGAGCCGCGCATTGGGAATGGTGCGCGACGCGGTGCTAGGGCTGCAGGCGGCGTCACGCGCGCCCTTCCAATGAAAACGAGCAGGAGCCCTCATGCTGGACTACAAGCGAATCAACCTCCAGTTGCTGACCTACCTGGACGCTTTGATGAAAGAGCGGCACGTCACGCGCGCGGCGGAACGGGTAGGCATAGGACAGTCCGCGATGTCCAGCGCGCTGGCGCGGTTGCGGGAAATCTTTCACGATCCGCTGTTGGTCAAGACCTCAGCCGGGATGGAGCCGACCGCGAGAGGCCTGGAGCTGGCGCGGGCCAGGTGAGCTGTACGCACGATGGCGCGGCCAAACCGCACGTGGACGCGGGCAAGGTCAAAGCGATCGCGACGACAGGCAGCGTCCGGGACCCGCGGTTCCCCGACCTGCCAACGGTGGACGAGGCGGGCTTGAAAGGCTACGACATGACCTGGTGGCAAGGCGTGATGGCACCGGCAGGAACGCCCTCCGAGGTGGTGGATGTGCTGGGCCGGGCGCTGCAAACGATTGCCGCGGACCAGGCGTTGCGCAGCAAGGCCTACGACATTGGCTTGAACGTCCAGTATGCTCCGGCCCAGGCACTAGCCGAGCAAGTTGCACAGGACATCGCCAAGTTCCGGCGTATCGCCGCCGAGGCAAAAATCGTGCTGGAATGAACCGGTGGGATGGCGCGGGCGGCGCTTTTGCGCCGGGCGCAAGGATAAAGCGTCCGTCATCGCGTTCCGGGGGCGTTCCGGGCAATGACGGACGCAGGAGCAGGATGCGTCAGGCCTCGTCTGCGACGAGCCGGCGGTAATAGTTCGGCAGGGCGAACAGCGCGCCGTGGACCTGGGCGTTGTAGTACTGTAGGTCGCCGACCCGGCGCTCTTCCAGGCGCCCATGTATCGTTTCGCCCGGCACCGCGACGGGGTCGAGCGAGTCGGATGCCACGGCCAGCCCCCAATATGTACCGTAGAGCGGGATGTGCAGCCCGTATGGGCGCACGTAGGCAAACTCGCTGCGCAGCGTGCGGCAGAACCCGCGGACTTGGTCGGCCTGGTGAAAAGGGGAGCCAATGTGCAGCACCAAGGCCCCGCCGGGCGACAACGCCTCTTTGCACCGGCGGAAGAACTCCGGTGTGTAGAGTGGGCCCGCAGGCGTATCCGGGTCGGTCAGGTCGAGCAAGATCAGGTCGTAGCGCTCGGAGGTGCGTGCAAGAAAGGCGGCACCGTCTTCGACCAACACCGTGGCGCGCGGATCGTTCAGCGCGCCACGATGGATCTTTTCCAAGTATTGGCGTGCGACGTCGATGACGGCGCCGTCCAGGTCCACCAGGGTTGCGCGTTCGATGGTGCGGTGTTTCAGCAGTTCTTCCAGCGCACCGCCGTCGCCGCCGCCCATGATCAACGCGGACCGCGGAGCGGGATGCGCGGTGGCGGCAGGGTGCACGAGGGCTTCGTGGTAGAAAAATTCCTCGGCTTCGGACGTCATGAACCGCCCATCGAGCCGCAGCGTGCGGCCTAGCGCCGCCGATTCGAGCAGTTCCAGCCTTTGGTATGCGGTTTGCCGGCTCAGGATGCGCCGCTCGAAGCGGAAGCCGAAATGGGCGACGTCGGCCACGTTCTCCAGCAGGAGCTCGCCGGCTTCCGCGGGGCCGTCGGCATCTCCGCGCAGCAATTGCTGGCGCTGTTGGTCCCCCGGTTGAAATGCCTCGACGATGGCCTTCATTAGGGCTTCGGCTTTGCGGGAATTGTCTTCCTGGAAGTTACAGACGTATACGTCGAGCGTCACGCCCTTGCGCTCTGGCCATGTATGCACGGCAAGGTGCGACTCGGCCAGCAGCAGCATGCCGGTCACGCCGCCGGGCTGGCCCTGGAATTCGGGAAAGGTGTGCCATTTCTCGTCAACCAGGGTCAATCCGGCCTCGAGAGTATGTTGGCGGCAAAGACGCGCGAGCGTGTCTGCGTCCGTCATCAGGACGGCATCGCAGGCGCAATGGTAAAGATCTGCGGTTAAGTGCAGGCCTTGCATGGTGTCGATGCTCCTTGGAAATGAGTCTTGCGACCAAGGGACGGGCACAACGAAAGCCCGGGTAGGCCGATGGCCTCCGATTTTTCTTGCGAAGCGGCCGGTTCTCCTGCGAAACGGCTGGCAAAAACGCTCGAGTCTACTCCAACATGAGCAGGTTCGCGAGACCCCCGGCGCCGGACGCCCCCGGATTTCTCGCGTGGATCGTCTAGGATAAAGAAAAAGACGACCCCTCGCAGGCCGCGAGGGGTCGTCCGGAGCGGGCGTCTCGCCGCCGGGCTCCGGTTCGCCGTCAGCCTGCGGTAATGCCGCGGGCCTTGATCACTTTTTCCCAGGTCTTGGTTTCGTCAGCCTGGAACTTGCGGAACGCCTCCAGGCGCAGCGGCGAGGGATCCAGGCCTTGCGCCTTGAGCGTTTCCAGGGTGGCGGGATCGCCCAGGATCTTGGTCACGTCGCGCGCCAGTTGGCCGGCGATGTTGGCGGGGGTCGAGCTGGGCAGGTAGAGGCCGTACCAGGAGACGACGTTCACGCCCTCGACGCCGGCCTGGGCCAGCGTGGGCACCTCGGGCAGGACGCTCGAGCGATCTGCGCCGGTCAGGGCCAGGGCGCGCAGTTTGCCTGCCTTGATTTGCGGCATGAGCGTGGGGACCGCGCCGAAAATCACCTGGATTTGGCCGCCCAGTGTGTCGTTCAGTGCTTGCGTGGTGCCTTTATAGGGTACGTGCAGCAAGTCCGCGCCGGTGGCGTCCTTGAACAATTCGCCGGCCAGGTGCAGGCCGCTGCCCACGCCGGGCGAGCCGTAGGCCATGGTGCCGGGCTTGGCCTTCGTCAGCGCGATGAGCTCCTGGATGTTGCGGGCGGGAACCGACGGGAACACGGCGATGGCGTTGGGCGCCTTGGCCAGCATCGCGACGGAAATGAAGTCCTTCTCGACGTTGTAGGGCAGGTTGGGCATCAGCGTCGGGTTGATGGTCATGTTGCCTGCCGGGACCACCAGCATCGTGTGACCGTCGCCCGCCGCGCGCTTGACGAGTTCGATGCCGATGTTGCCGTTGGCGCCGGGACGGTTTTCCACCACGGCGCTTTGGCCATAGAGATGCTGCAGTCCGGTCGCCAGCAGGCGCGACAGCACGTCGACGGGGCCGCCGGGGGGGAACGGGGCGACGATGCGGAATTGCCCCTGCTTGAGCGCGGCCTGGGCGGCGGCATCGTCAGCGGCGGGAGCCTGGGCGAAAGAGGCCGTGGCGACCGTCGCGAGCAAAGCGCCGGCCACCAGGCGGAGACTGGGTTTGAACATGTTGATTGACTACTCCAAGACAGAAACGGTCTGTTTCCTACTTATTCACCGGGCCTAGCCGGTCGCGGCGCCGGGCCCGCACAGGGCCCAGGCGCCAGGGAACAGACCGGGTCGGCGGAAAAGGGCGTGCTTTTCCGCCGCAAAAAAAACCTGCCGGTACTCAGTCTTACGCCGGTTGCGAGTCAGGCAGGCAGGACGGATCGCTCCTCCGATCCTCTCCCCTTCGGGGGATACCCCTGCAGCCGTTGGCTGCTGGTTCGATACGTGAGATCGAACTTCTAGATGCTTATGGCGTGGGCCTGGTTGCCGATGGCCCGCACGACGCTGTAGACGGTCAGCGCCGAGGTTTTCGGGTTGGCCGCGAGCGGCTTGCCCCGCATCGTGATTTCGAAGCTGCCGAAGGCGCCGCGGGCTTCCACGTGGTGGACGTTTTCCTTGCTGGTCGGGTCGGCGATGAGGCGCACCTGGGTGCGGTCCAAGCCCAGGCCAGCCAGCGAAAGCGTGGCGGCGACGTTGGCATTCTTCGGGAAGAGCCGGGCGGCTTCGCCGGCCGGGCCTTCGAAGATGACGGTAGGCTCGGTCAGCGACTCGAGCTGGAACGGGCCGTCGGCGGGCGTATCTTTCCAGGCCAGCGCCGGTTTGCGACCGGTATAGACCACCGAGTCCAGGCCGCCGATCTTCGCCGCCGCCAGCGCGTCGATGCCGCCGATGGCACCGGACAGCAGCTGGATCTGGGTCTTGCCGCGGGTCGCCGCTTCTTCCAGTTGGCGCGCGAGCTCGACGTCGGACAGCGCGCCGATGGATACCACGAGGCAGGGGATGCCTTGTTCCAGGGCCGGCAATACATGCGCGCGCAGCGCACCGTGCCCTGCGCATTCGACCAGCAGGTCGGGACGCTCGGCAACGTCGGCCAGGCGCGTGACGACCTGGGCCCGGGGAGCGATCTGCGCGATCTGCTCGCGCGCCGCCGCGAGAGCGTTCTCCGGCACGATCACGCTGTCGACCGATACGTCGGGGTCATTCTTCAACAGCGACAGGACGCTGGTGCCGATGGCGCCCGCTCCGATCATGGAAATTCTCAACATGAATGGCTCCTGGGCATACGCCCGGTCAACGAGTGGGTGAGTAATTGAGCAGGCGCGACAATTCGTCCGCGGTGGCTCTAACTTGTTGGATCAAATCGTCGACGCGCGATGCCTCGACGCGCGACGAAGGAAGCGCGGCGCCGAGCGCCGCGACCACGCGACCCGTATGATCGCGAACGGGGGCCGCGATACTGGTAATGCTGGGCTCGTAGAAGCCGGCGCCCATGGCATATCCCTGGGCCCGGTCTTGTTCGAGCATTTCGCGCAGCGCCGCCAGCGTGGGCGGCGTGCTGGGGGAAAAGACCTCCAGTTGTTCCTCGGAATAGAGTTCGCGGAGCTCTTCATCGTCGAGGTCGCTCAGCATGACCCGGCCCAGCACCGTGGCATGCGCGGGCAAGCGCGTTCCCAGGCTCACGGCGCTGGGAAACAGCGTGGGCGCCGAGACTTTGGCGACGTAGACGATGGAGCGGCCATCCCTGACCACCAGGTTGCAGGAATACCCGCTTTCGTCCCGCAGGCGCTGCAACAGCGGCGAACCGAGCTCGGTCAGCTCCAGCGAGGCAAGGTACTCAAAGCCCAAGGTGAGCACCGCCATCCCCAGCCGATAACTGCGGCCGCCTTCCGTGCGCTCGATGAAGCCGAGCGCCTCCAGCGTGGTCAGCAGCCGGAATACGGTCGACCTCGGCAGCCCCAAGCGGCGCGCGATTTCCGGTGCGGAGAGAATGCGGTCCTGCCGTCCGAATTGGCCCAGCAGCCGCAGGCCCCGCTCGAGCCCGGGAACGATGTAGCGGTCCGGGATGTCTTCGCTGGTGACGACTTCGCTCATGATCAACGCGAGGCGGCGGCGAGGGCTTGTTCAAGTATGGCGGCGACGGCTCCGGGCCGTTCGATGTGGCAGGCGTGCCCGGCGACATCGATGCTTCCATAGGGCGCCTGGAACATTTCGGCGATGGCTCGGCAGTTGGCCGGGATGGTGACCGTGTCCTGGTCTCCCGAGTGCACCTCTACCGGTACCGGGGCCGGTGCATAGCGCGACATGTCTGCGTTGCACAGCATTTCGATGGCCTGGCGGTAGCCGGCCGCATCGAGGCGTTCCATGTTCCAGCGGACCCACGCGAGCGCTTCGGCGCTCGGTTGCGCGGACAACATCTTGGCCGGGCGCGAACGCGCCATGCCGGCGATGCCCACTTGCTCTAGCGTGCGGATCCGTTCGGCGCGGACGGCTTCGCGGCGTTCGGCTTGTGCGGGATTGCCGTAGCCGCGCGTCGGGCTCAGCAGCACCAGGCGGGCCACCCGTCCTTTACCCAGGCCGTGCGCATACGCTGTGGCCATCAGCGTGCCGAGGGAGTGCCCGGCCAGCACGCAGCGTTCGATTCCCAGCGCATCGAGCATTTGGTGCAGCCGCGCGGCGTAGTCTTCCGGCCCCGGGGACGCAGGCGCCAGTCTTGCGGAGTTGCCATAACCCGGCGCATCCCACGCGATGACGCGCGTGCGCCCGGCCAGCTCGAGGGCAGCGTGCAGCCACGACCCCGCGCCCGAGCCGATGCCGTGCAGGAGGACGAGCGCCATGCCGTCCGCGCCCGTTTGGCCAGCCTCGCGAAAACACTGCGCGCCGTCGGCGGTTTGCACCGACCGCTCGGCGAAACGGGTATTGAGCAGCTCCAGTGTTTCTGGCGACGGTTCCGGCGCCAGCGTTTCGGTATGCATGGTCCTCAGTCCTTCAACCTTCTCATATCGGGGCGTTGGCACGGCAGTCCGGCGACGCGTCGCGATGCGATCCGGAACGTTTGCCAGCGCCTATAAGGCGGTGCAGGCGAGGCCGGCATAGCCCGCCCGCCCGCACCCCCCCTCGCGACGCTACCCCGCCGGAATTGACC
>NZ_JADGHH010000103.1 GCF_019689535.1 Pigmentiphaga sp. | reverse complement strand
CTGCCGCCCCCCGTCGGCAGCCCCCACTTTGCCTACCGCGACGGCGTCCTGCATGCGGAAGGCGTGTCCGTTGCCCTTCTGGCCGAGCGGCTCGGCACGCCGCTTTATGTCTACTCCCGCGCCGCGCTGCGCGCCGCCTACGAAGCCTACCGGGAAGGCATCGGTGGGCGCGACGTGCTGGTGTGCTACGGCATGAAGGCCAATTCGAACCTGGCCGTGCTGCGGGAGTTCGCTCGCCTGGGCGCCGGCTTCGACATCGTGTCCGCCGGCGAGCTGCAGCGTGTTCTTGCCGCGGGCGGCGATCCGGGCAAAGTGGTCTTCTCGGGAGTCGGCAAACAGGCGGCAGAGATGCGGCTTGCGCTCGAGGCCCGCGTGAAGTGCTTCAACGTCGAATCGGTGCCCGAATTGCACCGCTTATCGCAAGTCGCGCATGCCATGGGCAAACGCGCGCCGGTGTCGCTGCGCGTCAATCCCGACGTAGACCCGAAGACGCATCCCTACATCTCGACCGGACTGAAAGAGAACAAATTCGGCATCGCGATCGAAGAGGCGCGCGCCGCCTATCTCACCGCGGCCTCTCTGCCCGGCATCGAAGTGGTCGGGGTCGACTGCCACATCGGCTCGCAGATCACCGAGACGGCGCCCTTCCTCGACGCGCTCGACAAGCTGCTGGACCTGCTCGATGCCCTGGCGGCCGACGGCATCCACGTCGAGCACCTCGACCTAGGCGGGGGCCTGGGCATCCGCTATGCCGACGAAACGGCGCTCGCGCCCTCGCAATTGCTCAGCCAAGTCTTCGAGCGCATCGACGCGCGTGGCTACGGCTCGCGCCAGATCGTGCTCGAGCCGGGCCGGTCCCTCGTCGGCAACGCCGGGATATTGGTGACCCAGGTGGAATACCTGAAACCCACCGCCGCCAAAAACTTCCTGATCGTCGACGCTGCCATGACCGACCTGATCCGGCCGACGCTGTATGACGCCTACCATGGCGTGCTGGCGGTCGCACCGCGCGCCGACGCGTCGACGGCTGTCTACGACGTCGTGGGCCCGGTCTGCGAAAGCGGCGACTGGCTGGCCAAGGACCGGGAGCTTGCAGTGCGCGAAGGCGACTACCTCGCCGTCGAGTCGGCCGGCGCGTACGGCATGGTCATGGCGAGCAACTACAACACGCGCCCGCGCGCGGCCGAAGTCATGGTTGACGGCGATCATTACCACGTGGTGCGCGCACGCGAAACCATCGAACACCTGTTGGCGCTGGAATCCACGCTCGGATAAGGCGTCCTTACTGATTTTCAACAAATGGGGACAACATGACTCACAAGCCATCCTCTTCGACCCGCCGCACGCTGCTCCTGGCCGCTTCGTCCGCGAGCCTGGCCGCCCTTGCGTCCTCGCCGGCCCGGGCGCAGGCCCGCAAGCCCGTGATGCGCATCGTCGTGCCGTTCGCCCCCGGCGGCGGCAACGACGTGTTCGCCCGGCAGCTCGCCCACAGCCTCAACGACATGTTCAAGAAAGACGTGATCGTCGAGAACAAGCCCGGGGCCGGAGGCAACCTGGGGACCGAATACGTCGTGCGCGCCGCGCCCGACAGCAACATCTTCCTGCTGGGGCATACCGGAACCATCTCCATCAACCCCTCGCTCTACAAGAACCTCAGGTTCAACGCATCCACCGACCTGCAGCCGGTGGCCATGTTTGCGTCTTCGGCGCTGTTGCTGGTGGTGCCGGCCTCTTCGCCCATCCAGAACGTCGCACAGCTGGCCGAAGCCCTGCAAAAGGGCGCAGACATGAGCTACGCCTCCAGCGGCTCGGGCACGGGCAATCACCTGACCGGGGAAATGTTCCTGCATGCGCTCGGTGCTCGTGCCGTGCATGCACCGTATAAGGGCACTGCGCCGGCGCTGGCGGACGTGGCAGGCGGACAAGTCCATTTCAGCTTCAGCGTCATCCCCGCGGCCATGTCGTTGGTCAAGGCCGGCAAACTGCGTGCGCTGGCCGTCACGAGCGCCAAGCGCATGAAGCTGCTGCCCGACGTGCCGACGATTGCGGAGTCCGGCGTACCGGCGCTGGCCAACTTCGAAAGCACGCTGACCTACGGCATCCTCGCCCCCAAGGGGGTGCCGCAGGAAGTCGTTTCGCAGCTCGGCGGAGAAATACTGAAGGCTGCCTCCACGCCGGAGTTCCAATCCAAGCTTGGCATAGAAGGCGCCGAGCCACTGCTGGGCGAAGCCGCCGAATATGCGCGCCGGATCGAATTGGAAAGCAAGAAGTGGGGCGACGTGATTCGCGCGTCGGGCGCCACGGCCTAACGCCGGCCGCCTCCATCCCGAGGCAAGCAGCCCACCACGACAAGCGAGGACTCGTAGGGCGCCGCCTGAGCGTGAAGCGGTCATCGCCGCGCGAACATGGGGGGCAAAGACATAGCCCCCCGCCCCGAAAAGCCTTAGGATGGAGGCTTCGCGATAAATAATTAAACAGCCGATTATGAAATTGGTCAGCGGCCGACGGGGCATCCCCGCCGCCACAACCAGGCGCAAGGCCGGCCAAAAGGGGCCAGGCAGGCCCGAAGGCCAGAGCGTCGTCAGGGACGACATTCTCGATGCAGCCGAAGTACTCTTTGCCAATCTGGGCTATGCAGGCACGACGCTACGGGAGGTAGCCGCCAAGGCCAACGTCACCCAGGCGTTGATCAACTACTACTTCGGATCGAAATTCGGATTGTTCGAGGCGGTATTCATGCGCCGCAGCCAGATCATTTCGCAGCAGCGCATCGAGAACCTGGCCCGGCTCCGGGCCAAGCCCGGCAAGCTCAAGGTACGGGACATCGTGCAGGCTTTTCTGCTGCCCACGCTGGCTTTCCGCTCAACGCCCGAAGGTCGCGCGTTCCTGCGCTTGCAGGCGCGCCTGCACACCGAGCCGCCTCAGATCTCGTACAAGCTACGCACCGACGCCTATGGAAGTTCGACGCGCATGTACGTCGATGCATTGCGCCAGGCCCTGCCGAAGCTGCCGGAACTGGATGCCTACTGGCGCGTCACGCTAATGGTGGGCACGTATTTGTACGCGTTCTCTGATACCCACCGGATGGAAGAAATGGCGCCGCCCGGGCTCTACGACCCGGACGACACCGATAGCCTCATCGACCAGGTCACCCGCTTCGTGACAGGCGGCATGCTGGCGCCGTAGTGGCGCCCGGGCCGCGCCCCGGCGGCCGTAGGTGGGCGCCTGCCGGCCTATAGCCGCCGCATCAATGCTGCGCGATCGAGCACCTCGGCGTATTTCTGCGCCATGTCGAACAGGCTCGCCTCGTGCGGGCCCAATGCGCGATCGCCGACGCAATCGGCCACCACGACGGGCCGAAAGCCCCAGCACATGGCATCGACCACGCTGGCTCGCACGCAGCCGCTGGTGACGCAGCCGGCGATCAGCAGCGTACGCACCCCCCGCTGCGTCAGCCATGGCGCGAGCGACGTGCCGAAGAAGGCCGACGGCACGTTCTTGCGCACGACCAGCTCGCCGGCCTGCGGCGCCAGCTGCGGCACGATCGCACTGGCATGCGCGTCCTCCGTCAGCCTCAGCAATCCCGGCACTTTGGCAGAAAAGACATTCGCATCGGCGCCATCGTCAGCGTAAACGATGCGGGTATGCGCGACGGGCCAGTTCCTTTCACGCACCACGTCCAGCAGAGGTTGCGTGGCCGCGATCGCATCGGGGATATTGCCGCCCCCGAATAGCTCGGGATCGGCGAACCCGTTGACGAAGTCGACGATGAGCAGGCCAAAGGGCGGCTCGAGCTGCAGGCCCGCGCCAAAGCCCTGGCGGGCATACACCGCGACGTCGTCCCCGCGGCCGGCCGTCATGCAACCTCCGGCGTGGCCAGGCACTCGTTCAACAAGCGCCCTTCGCGCACGACCTCGCGCCCGTCGAGCGTCACGGTGCAGCCTCGCAGCGGAATGTCCATGTGGCAGGCCGTGGTCCGCGAGCCGCCCACTTCGTTATTGGGCCCCAGCGAGAACAGGAAGTTGCCCGCATAGGCGCGCGCGTCCATGCCTATCGTGGCCTCGCGATCGTACAGGCCCAGCGTCGACCAACGCGCGCGCTCCTGGGCGCCCCAGCCGATGTGCGACATGGCATAGGCTTCCGGATCGCCGAAGGAACTCATGTAGTCCTTGAGTAGCTCTGCGTCCACGCCACCGCTGATGGAGGTCACGTAGCCGTCTTTCACTTCCATCACGATGGGATCGTTCACGTACGACTTCATCGGCAGCAGGATGTCGCCACGGTCCACGACGATGCGGCCCTGGGTGGCACCCTCGTTGGGCCAGGTGAGCGCAAAGCCGCTCGGCCAGTGGTCCCACCGCCCAGGCTCGTCGACGAAGCCGTACTCCTTCATCACGGGGAATTCGCCGAGCGGGCACACCAGGTCGGTGCCTGCGGCCGAGCGCACGCGCATCTCGCGCGCTCCTTCGAGCAGGGCGGCGCATGCCAGCACGCGCTGCTTGTCCTCCTCGGTGGGCACCATCCGCAGCAGGATCTCGGGCGGCTCGACCGCCAACAAAATTTTTCCGCCGCCCTGGAGTATGTCGTGCTGCTCCGGCGAAAACAGCAGCGTCATCAGGTCGATTACCAGGTCACTGGCCTTGAGCGCCGCGATGGCCGCCCGGTTGCCGCTGAGCGGCGTGGTGCCCAGGTAGGCAAGGGAATCCCGGCTCAGCGACTTGTCGCCGTTGACCGGTGATAGATCGAGCCGGTTGGCGCGCGCGCCCATCAGGCCAACCGCGGTCATGGCACAACGCAAGGTCTGGGGATGCGTCACGCCTTCGGTGGTCAGTACGGTCACGACGTCGCCGCGCTTCAAGCGGGAGAGGGTCAAGACCCTGGTCCACGCCTGGATGAGATCGGAATCGCTGACAGCCATGGTTGCTACCTCGCTAAACGGGGGTTCCCAGGAAATTGCCGAAACCCTTGAAGAATCCTTCTTCGTCGTCCCAAGGGATCATGTGTCCCGCCTCGGGCACGACATGCACCTCCAGCTGCGGGATGAGGCCCTTGATCTCTTCGATGTCCGCAGGCTCGATGACGCCACCTTTGCCTGCAACCATGAGCAAGGTGGGAACCTTGATCGAAGGCAAGTCGGCATGCATGTCTTGCGTGCCGAAGGCGTGATACGCGCACACCACCGCCTCTTCGTCGCAGGTATGCAGCCACTCGGCGCGAAGCCGCAATTGCGCTTCGGTCCAGGTCGGCGAGAAGGGCTTGAGCTTTTCCCATCCATTGCCCTCGCGCATGAGGCGGATGGAATCCACATACCAGTCGATCTTGGCCGGATAGGGACGCCGCCCCGGCCCAGAGACCGGCGGATCGACCATCACCAGCCGCGCCAACCCTTCGGCATGATGGGCGGCCACGATGGCGCCAATGCGCGCCCCCATGGAATGCCCGACCAAGAAGTAGTCTTGCAGCCCGAGGGCTTGCGCAAACGCCCCCACGTCGGCCGCGCACGCTTCCAGGCTGTAGTCCATGCCCGGCGCGGTTTCCGACAGGCCCCGGCCCCTGACGTCCAGCACATAGGTGTCGAACTGCCGCCCCAGCCTCTCGGCCACAAAGGCCCACGTTACCGCCGGGCTGGTGATGCCGGGCACCAGCACGAGCGGCCGCCCCTTGCCCCCGAAACGCAGGTAATGCTGCCGGATTCCATTGGCGCGCACATTGGCGCCATAAAGATACGTACTGCTCATGCGCACCTCCTTAATATGCGCCCGACAAGAGTGCGCCGGCCCCGGGCACGATCCGCTCCAACCCCAGCGCCTTGAGCATCGCGTAGGTCGTGGCGACCGATGCCGTCACGACGGGCTTGCCCGCCCGGGCTTCGACTCGCGCAATCACGGGCAGCGAAGGCATTTGCACGCAGGCCGACAGCACGATGGCATCGACGCCGGAAGTGTCCATCGATGCGACGATCCCGGGCAGCCGGGAGGGATCATGCCTGCCCACCTCCAGGTTGTCGGGAATTTCGAGCGCACGCCATTGCACGACTTCGATGCCTTCGTTCTCGATGTAGCCGATCACCAGCTTGGTCAGCGGCACCATGTACGGCGCCACCAAGGCGATGCGCCGGGCTCCTAGCACACGCAACCCATCGACGAGCGCGCCCGCACTCGTGACCACCGGCGCCTCGCCTCCGTTCTCGCGCGTGCACCGGCGCAAGCGCGCCTCGGACTCCCGGTGGTAGCCATTACCCATGGCCATGATGGCCACCAGGCACGCATAGCCCAGCACGTCGACGCGGGCATCGCTCAGCTCCAGCGCGCAGCGATCGGACTCGGCGTCCATGGCGGCCAGCTCTTCCTTGGTCACGTGCTTCATGCGCATGCGTGCCGAATGGAAAGTGAACCGTTCGGGCCGGACCTGCTCACGCAGTCGGAGCATGGCCGGAATCTCGGTTTCCATCGTCGTATTCGAGCTCGGGACGATTTGGCCGATGCGGTAGTTCGTTTTCATGTCAGCAGGCCTCCGCTCACGCCGCCATCGCCTGGCGGTTGAAGCGCTCCGTGCAGCTCGTCGCGTCGTAGACGTAGACCCAGTTGGCCTGGATGCCCACCGCGTTGGGATTGAGCAGCTCGCGCCAGCGATACAGGAGGTCGCGCTTGAACTGCGCCCACGGCGAAGGCAGGTGATAGGTCCTGCCCCGTTCGCGTGCCTCGAGCTGCACCCGGCTGGTCCGCGGTCGCCGCTCCGCCTCGTACGCATCGAGGGCAGCCGGCACGTCGCCGCGGTAATGCTCCAGCGCGGCGGCAAGCACGTAGCCGTCCTCGATCGCCATCGCGGCCCCTTGTGACAAGAAAGGCAGCATCGGGTGGGCTGCATCGCCGAGCAGGGTCACGCGCCCTTTTGACCACTTCGGCATCGGGTCCCGGTCGAACAGGCCCCACTTGTAGACGTCCTGCGTGCGGCTAAAGAGCTCGATGATGTCGGGATGCCAGCCTTCGTACGCTTTCATCAGCTCTTCGCGGCTGCTGCGCACGTTCCAGGACTCTTCCACCCAGGTGTTCGTTTCGCTGACGGCGACGATGTTCACCGACGCGCCGCAATTGACGTAGTACGTCACAATGTGGCCATGCGGCCCCATCCAGAACGCCGCGTCGGGCCGCACGAACTTGAGCGGATGGTGATCCACGGGCACCAGCGCACGCCAGCACATGTGTCCGGTGAAGCGGGCCGCCTCGGCGCCGAACAGCGCATCGCGCACGATGGAGCGCACGCCGTCGGCGCCCACGATGAGGTCCGCCTCGTACTCGGTGCCGTCCGCGAAAGACGCTACTGCGACGTTGCCTTCCGTGCGCACGCCCGTGCACTGGGTACCGAGCGTCGCGCCCTTGCCGTCTTGCAAGTGCTGCGACAGGATGGCATGCACGTCGGCCCGGTGCACGTGATAGAACTCCGCCCCGTAAATCTGCGGGCAGCTATCCTTGAGCGGCGTCCGGAACAGCTCGCGGCCGGAGCGCCAATTGCGCCCGACCATGGCGTTCGGAAGAAAGCCGACCCGCTTCAGATCGTCTCCCAGGCCCAGCGCCTTGAGCACTTTGACCGCGTTAGGCGTGATCTGTACGCCTGCGCCGACTTCGCCGAAGGCCGGCGCCCGCTCGAACACATGATGTTCGATGCCGCGCAACGTCAACGCACGGGATAGCGCCACGCCTCCGATCCCGCCACCCACGATGCCTACGCGTAGAGGACGACTCATACAGCTTCTCCCTTCTCGCAACGGGTGCGGCAGAAGCCGCCTCCGTTAAATAATTAATCAACAAATTAATAATGCCCGATACCCGGCCCATGGCTTGGCCGTCGCTGCTCACCCTCCCAGATAGGCGGTCAGCAACTCCGGATCCTCCAAGAGCCCGGCGGCCTCCCTTTCCGCGACGATGCGCCCGGTTTCGAACACATAGGCGCGAGAGGCCGCCTGCAATGCGTTGTGCACGTTCTGCTCGACCAGCAAGACGGTCACGCCGTGCCGGTTGATCTCGCCCACTACGTCGAACACTTCCGCCGCCATCTTGGGGCTGAGCCCCAGGCTCGGCTCGTCCAGGAGCAGCAAAACGGGCTCGGACATGAGCGCGCGCCCGATCGCCAGCATCTGCTGCTCGCCGCCGCTCAAGGTGCCGGCCAGCTGGCCGTGGCGTTCCTTCAGCCGGGGAAAGCGTGCGTAGACCTTTTCCACGCGCTCCTGCACCGTTTGCTGCGAACGGCAGAGGTACGCGCCAAGCACCAGGTTTTCGTATACGGTCATGGCAGGCCAGACATGCCGTTCTTCCGGGCAATGCGCGATGCCTAGCTTGACGATGCGGTCCGGCGGCATGCCGCCTATCTCCGCCCCGCGAAAACGGATACTGCCGCGGGAGGGCTTGAGCAGGCCGGAGATGGCGCGCAGCGTCGTGCTCTTGCCTGCGCCGTTCGCACCGATCAGGGCTACCGTTTCGCCTGGCCGCACGACCAGGCTGATCCCATGCAGCGCCGCGGTCTTGCCATAGCCGACGTGCAGGCCTTCCAGTTCAAGCAGTGGCAAAGCAGGTGTCGCGTCGCTCATGCCGCACGCCCTCCGCCCAGGTAGGCCTCGACCACGGCCGGGTTGCGCTGCACTTCCGCGGGCGCACCTTCTGCCAGTTTCTCTCCGAAGTGCATGACGACCACCCGGTCCGATACATTCATGACCAGCCCCATGTTGTGTTCGACGAGCAAGATCGACGTCACGTGGGAGCCGCGCAACTGCTTGAGGATGCGGCCCAGGCCCAAGGCTTCCTGGCTGTTCAGGCCCGCTGCGGGCTCATCCAGCATGAGGAGGTCAGGCTTGGCCGCCAGCGCCACGCCCACCTCCAGCAGGCGCAACTCCCCGCAGGAGAGCAGGTAGGCCGGCGCATTCATGCGCTCGCCCAGTCCCATGATATGCACGATGCGCTCGGCTTCCTCACGCGCCGCGCGCTCCGTCTCGCGCACGGCGCGGCCGGGAAAAAACGTCCGCCATAAGCCCTGCCGCGTCTGCAGGTACCTACCGGCCAGGACGTTTTCAAACACCGACAGGGACTTCAGGATGTTCGTTTTCTGGAAGCTGCGGACGACCCCTTTCTTTGCCATCTGGTAGGGCTTGGCGCCGGTCACGTTCTCCCCCTTGACGAACACCTGCCCTGCCGTCGGCGTGTAAAAGCCCGTGATGAGGTTGAAACAAGTCGTCTTGCCCGCGCCGTTCGGGCCAATCAAGCCGACGATCTCGCCTTCCCGGACCTGGAAGCTAATGTCCTTGACGGCCTTGATGCCGCCGAAACTCTTGCTCACGCCGCGCACCTCGAGCAAGGGCGCGTTGCCGAGCGGATGCACGGTCCCCATGTCAGACTCCTTGGCGCCGAGGCGCGATGGCGACCGCCACGGGCGGGGCGGCCGTAGGCCGCACTTCCCGGCGCGTCGCGAGAAAACCCATCAGCCCCCGGGGCAGGAACAGAACGATGCCCATGACTGCGAGGCCGAACAGCGATAGCCGGAGCTCCTTGGCTTCGCGCAGGTATTCCTCCAGGAAGGTCACCAACAGCGCGCCGAGCAGCGGCCCGACCAGCGTCCCCTTGCCGCCTATTAGCACCATGATGATCATGCTCACCATGAAGGCGAAACGGAACACCTCGGGCCCAACGAACGAGATGTAATGGGCATAAAAGCCACCCGCCATGCCGGCCAGCAGGGCGCCGAGCACGAATGCCAGCATGGCATAGCGGAAGGGCCGGATGCCGACGGATTGCGCCACGTAGCGATTCTCCCGCACTGCCACCGCTGCCCGGCCCGCGCTCGAGTAAACGAAGCGATACGCGAGGTATAGCGAGATCGCCAATACGCCCCATGCCAAGTAGAAATAGAACTGCCTGGTCGCGAGGTTGCCTGCCTGGGCCAGCAAGGAGGGCTGCGGCACGCCGGCGATGCCCATGGGCCCGTTGGTGAAGGCGACCCAGTTGTCCGCCACCAAGCGCAGCACCTCGGCGAACGAGAGTGTCACGATGACGAAGAACGGACCTTGCAGCCGAAGCGTGATGCTGCCGATCAGCAGCCCCATGAATGCCGCCAGCAGGCCCGCGGCGGGAATGGTGGCCCACATGGGCCAGCCGAGCTTGGTCGACAGCAGCGCGGCGGCATAGGCTCCGGTTCCCAGGAACGCGGTATGCCCCAATGAAAACTCCCCGACGTACCCGACGATGAGGTTGAGGCTGGTCGCCAGCACGGCATAAAACAACACCATGATGGCAACGTGCAAGAGGTACTGGTCACGGATGACCAGCGGCAGCAGGGCGGTGATCAGCAGCGTCGCCAGAAGTGCATTGCGTTCGAATCGCATGGTCAAGCCCTCTCGGCACGCCGGGAGAACAGTCCGTAAGGACGGAACACCAGCGTGAGAATAACGATGGCAAAGCCGATGATGTCGACCCAACCCGTGGCCACATAGCCTCCCCACAGCGATTCGGCGATGCCCAGGAGCAGCCCTCCCACCACCGCGCCGGCAAAGCTCCCCATGCCGCCGAGGATCACCACCACGAACGCTTTCATGCTGACCAAGCCGCCGATGGAGACTTGCGCCGAATAAATGGACCCCAGCAGCATCCCCGCCATCGAAGCGATGATGGTGCCGAGCGCGAACGTGCATGCATAGATATTGGCGGTCTTGATGCCGGCCAGCTGCGCGGCCATCGGATCCTGGAAAGTGGCGCGCATGGCCCTGCCCAGGCGGGTTTTCTGTATCAGCAGGTACGCCGCCAGGATGAGCACCGCACATACGGCGACGGCGAACAGGCGGATCTTGGTGACGACGATGGGCCCGAAGAACACCGGCCCGCTCGATACCGGACCTTCCACCTTCAGCGGTGCGGTACCGAACACCAGGAGTGCCGTATTGGCCAGGAAGATGGACAGCCCGATCGTCAGCAGGATGCCCGGTTCCTCGCCCTGGCTGCGAATGCGCTCGATCAAGACGCGATCCACGAGCCAGCCGAACACTCCCATCACCAGCGCCACGAGGGCGAGCCCCGTCAGGAAATCCAACCCCAGGGCGTTCGTCACCCACCAGCCCATGACACCGCCCAGCATGTAGAGCTCGCCATGGGCAAAGTTGACGACCCGCATGAGGCCGAGGATGAGGGTCAGCCCCAGCGCCGAAAGCGCATAGAACGACCCGATCACCAGCCCATTGACCAAGAACTGCGGCAATACGTCCATCTCGTCTCCCGGCTCAGCGCGCTGTGAGGCCGATCAAGGCTTCTCAGTCGGGGCCTGCGCCACGACCTTGGGCTCGCGGCCCTGGATTTGGACCAGCACGACGTTGAAGCCGTAGCCTTCGCCCTTGTCGGTGAAGCGGAAGCGGCCATTGGGCGCCGCATAATCCGTCTTGCGCAACGCATCCCGGATGGCGTCGGCCTGGGTGTTGCCCGCGCGCTCGATCGCCTCCATCAGGATGTTCAGCGCGTTGTAGCCCGCCGCACCGTATTTGCCAGGCTTTTCCTTATAGGCGGCGCTGTATGCCTTGACGAACGCTTCGTTCAGCTCGCCCGGCATGCTCGACGCATAGGGTACGGCGGCGTAGATCCCCTCGGAGGCGTCGCCGGTCAGGCCGATGAAATCGGATGTCGCCCACGAGCCCACGCCGAAGATCTTGGTCTGGATGCCGAACTCCTTGAATTGCTTGACGAGAATGGAGCCGTCTTGCGTCTCGGCCGCGACGAACACGCCATCGGGCTTGGCCGCGCGCAGCCGCGTCAACAAGGTGTAGAAATCGGTGGCACCGTGATCGAAATATTCCTTCATCACGGTCTTGACGCCGAGCGCAGTCAAGTCTTTGGAGAAATCCTCCACGCTCCCGCGCCCCCAGTCGTCGTTGACGCCCACATAGGCGACGGTTTTCAGCTGGAGTTTCTCGGCGAGGATCTTGCTGAACGTCTTGGACATCAGGCGGTCCGTCTCGGCCGACCGGAAGAAGTATTGCAGGCCCTTGTCCGTCAAGTCAGCCTTGGACGACACGCCGGTCAACAAGGGCAGCTTGTATTTCTCGGCCACTGGCATGATCGCCGCCGTGGCGGAACTGCAGAATGCGCCGGTCAGCGCCGCGACCTTGTCGCGCACGATGAGCTTCTCGGCAGCGTTCACCGAGTTGGCCGGCCTGCACTGGCCGTCTTCGATGATGAGCTCGATTTTCCGGCCCAGCACCCCGCCGGCAGCATTGCGCCGCTCAACCGCCAGCTTGGCGCCGTTGACATAGGTGACCCCGTTGTAGGCCACCGACCCGGTGAGCGGCTGGATGACGCCGATCTTGATGGCGTCCTGCGCCGAGGCCGCGGACGACGCCCCCGCCAACGCGCTTACCACCAACAATGCATAAGACAGCTTCCGCATAGCAACCCTCGCAATGTATTGGTTCAAGAAGTGCCAACCGCTGATGGCCCATCGTGGCGC
>NZ_JADGHH010000102.1 GCF_019689535.1 Pigmentiphaga sp. | reverse complement strand
GATCAGGGTGGAGGCCGGGTGAGCCGGCCTCCAGATGAAATATTAGGAGTGGTTGACCGACCATGGCGAAGACGACAGGCAAGACGCTGACTGTGAACAAATCCAAAGCCGAAGGGCAAGACAAGGCCAAGGAAAAGGCGGCGTCCAAGGCCGGGGAAACAGGTGGCGTCAAGGTAACGGTCAGGTCGGCAGGCCGGGCGCGCACCAAGGTGCTGGACGCCAAGGCTGTTGCCCGGACGGTCGACACTGATTTCGAGCCCGTGGTCGAGCCGGTCGAAGCAGCGGCGCCGGCCGAGAAGGCCAAGCCGGCCGCGAAGGCAGCCAAGAAGGCCGCCAAGACCGCGAAGGCTGCCTCTGCTGCCGAGAAGAAGGCCGCGGAGAAGAAACTCACCGACATGCTGGCCAAGCCCGCAGGCCGCCGCCCGGGCCGTCCGCCCAAAGAATCCAAGCAGGCCGAGCCTGCCGATGCCGATTTCGACGACGTGACCGACGACGTCGATGTCGAGCCCATCCCGGAAATCAAGATTCCCAAGGGGCGCGGCAAGCGTGGCAAGGCAGATCCCAAGGACCTCATCGCCCGTGGCCCGGTTTCGCCCGAAGAATACGAGGCGCGCCGCAACCGGTTGAAGCAGCTGATCAAGCTCGGCAAGGACCGCGGCTACCTCACCTACGGTGAAATCAACGACCACCTGCCGGATGACCTGGTCGACGCCGAAGCCATCGACGGCATCATCAGCACGTTCAACGACATGGGGATTTCGGTCTACGACCAAGCGCCCGATGCCGAAACCCTGTTGCTGAACGAAAACGCTCCCGTGGCTTCGTCCGACGACGATGCCGAGGAAGAGGCCGAGGCGGCGCTCTCCACGGTGGACTCCGATTTCGGCCGCACCACCGATCCGGTGCGCATGTACATGCGTGAAATGGGGTCGGTCGAGCTGCTGACCCGTGAAGGGGAAATCGAGATCGCCAAGCGCATCGAGGACGGCCTCAAGCACATGGTGATGGCGATCTCCGCGTGTCCGACCACGATCAACGAAATCCTCGAGCATGCCGAGCGCGTGCGCAATTCCGAGATCCAGATCGATGAAATCGTCGATGGGCTGATCGATCCGAACGACGGCGAGGAATATGCCGGTTCGGGCGTGAGCTCGAGCGACGACGACGAGGATGACGATGCCCCTGCGGGCGGCATGAGCAGCAAGCAGGTCGAAGAGCTGCGCGTCAAGTCGCTGGAGAAGTTCGACAACGTCAAGCGCTGGTTCGAGAAAATGCGGGAGGCGTACGAGCGCGACGGCTATAAGTCGGAAGCCTATGTCGCCGCGCAGGAAACCATCCTGCAGGAACTCATGGGCATACGCTTTACGGCCAAGATGGTCGAGCGCCTGGCCGACACCCTGCGCGGGCAGGTCGAAGAGGTGCGCCAGCTCGAACGCGCGATCATGCAGATCTGCGTGGATCGCGCCGGCATGCCGCGCAGCCATTTCATCAAGGCCTTCCCGGGCAACGAGACCAACCTGCAGTGGGTCATCGACGAAGTCAACGCCGGCCACGAGTACTCCGAGACCTTGTCGCGCCAGGTTCCGGCCATCCAGGAGCTGCAGCAGAAGCTGATCGACCTGCAGGCCCGCGTGGTGCTGCCGCTCAAGGACCTGAAGGAGGTCAACAAGCAGATGGCCACCGGCGAGGCCAAGGCCCGCAAGGCCAAGCGCGAAATGACGGAGGCCAACCTGCGGCTGGTGATTTCCATCGCCAAGAAGTACACCAACCGGGGCCTGCAGTTCCTGGACCTGATCCAGGAAGGCAACATTGGCTTGATGAAGGCGGTGGACAAATTCGAATACCGCCGCGGCTACAAGTTCTCGACCTATGCGACCTGGTGGATCCGGCAGGCCATCACGCGTTCGATCGCCGACCAAGCGCGCACCATCCGCATTCCGGTGCACATGATCGAGACGATCAACAAGATGAACCGGATCAGCCGCCAGATCTTGCAGGAAACCGGCGCGGAACCCGATCCGGCGACCTTGGCGCAAAAGATGGACATGCCGGAAGACAAAATCCGGAAGATCCTCAAGATCGCCAAGGAGCCGATCTCGATGGAAACGCCCATCGGCGACGACGACGATTCGCACCTGGGCGACTTCATCGAAGACACCACCACCCTGGCGCCGTCGGACGCCGCGCTGCACGAATCCATGCGCAGCGTCGTGAAGGAAGTGCTGGATTCGCTGACGCCGCGCGAAGCCAAGGTGCTGCGCATGCGGTTCGGCATCGAAATGAGCACCGACCAGACGCTGGAGGAAGTGGGCAAGCAGTTCGACGTGACGCGCGAGCGCATCCGCCAGATCGAAGCCAAGGCCCTGCGCAAGCTGCGTCACCCGAGCCGGGCCGACAAGCTCAAGAGCTTCCTCGAAGGGCAATGAGCTTCGCCCGCGCCTAGGCGACGCCTCCACGCCCCCCGCGCCGCAAGGCCGGGGGGCTTTTTCGTGGGCGCGCTGCGGCGGGCGTTCAGGCCGCGGCGGCTCCCGCCCGGCGGCGCGGGCTCGGAGGCGTTTCGCCTTCCAAGCCATGCTGTTCACGATAACGGGCGGCCTGGTCGGCTACCCATTGGGCGAACAGGCGCAGCGGCTCGTGGTCGGTCTTCCATTCCGGCAATACCAGGTAGTAATTCTTGTCCCGCACGGATTCGCGCTCGCAGGCGATGATCAGGCGCCCGGAGGCGAGCTCCTGCTCCACGATCAGGCGCGGCACCAGCGCAATGCCTTGCCCGTGGATGGCCGCCTCGACCAGCATGGAGAACAGCTCGTATTTCGGTCCGCTCAAGTCGTGCGGGTGGCTGACGTTCTGGGCGGCGAACCATTGGCGCCATGCGTACGGCCGGGTGCTCTGCTGCAGCAGGCGATAGGCCGAGAATTGCTCGGGCATGATGCGCTTGCGCACCCCAAGCAGCTTGGGAGAGCAAACCGGCACCAGTTTTTCCGGCATCAGGAAAACGGCTTCCGTGCCGGGCCACGGGCCGTCGCCCGCGTAGATGGCAGCGTCGAAGGGCGTGCCTTCGAACAGGAAAGGGCGACTCTGGGGCGTGATGTTGATCACGATGTTCGGTGCCTGGCGCTCGAAGTCCCCCAGCCGGGGCACCAGCCAGCGCGTGGCAAAGGTGGGGACGGATGCCAGCTCCAGCACGCCGCCCTCGCCGCGCCGAGCCATGATGTCCAGGGTGTCGCGCTCGACTTCGTCCAGCCTGCGCGCGACGACCTCCCCATAGGTCTGGCCGGCCTGGGTCAGCGCCACGCCTCGCTTGGTCCGGCGGAACAGTTTCAGCCCGAGGAAGGACTCGAGCCCGGCGATCTGCCGGCATATGGCGCTTTGGGTCAGCGACAGCTCCGCCGCCGCCTTGGTGAAACTCTGGTGACGCGCGGCCGCCTCGAAGGCGACCAGCGCGGCCGTGCTGGGAAGTTTGCGGCGCATCATCGGTCTCGCGGATATTCCATGCCCGTACTTTACCAAGTGCAGAAAACGCACAGGTTGATGAAAAGAACTCGTTTGGCGCCGACGCCGATTGCGTTTATCGTGCGTGTATTGCGCATGGGTTGAGGCCTGGATGGTCAGGTTTCGTTGCCCGCGGCTCTCTCCTGTTCCGACAACTTCTTGCGAGACATGAAACTTATGCACAAGCCCGCCTCTTTCAACTGGGCCGATCCCCTGTTGCTCGACCAGCAGCTCACCGACGAAGAGCGCATGGTCAAGGAAGCCGCCGCCGCGTACTGCCAGGACAAGCTCATGCCGCGCGTGCTGGAATCCTTCCGCCATGAGAAAACCGACCCGGCCATCTTCCGCGAAATGGGCGAGCTCGGCTTGCTCGGGCCGACGATTCCGGAGCAATACGGCGGACCGGGGCTGAACTACGTGAGCTATGGACTGATCGCGCGGGAAGTCGAACGCGTCGACTCTGGCTATCGTTCGATGATGAGCGTGCAGTCGTCGCTCGTCATGGTGCCCATCTACGAGTTCGGCACCGAAGCGCAAAAACAGAAATACCTGCCCAAGCTCGCGACGGGCGAGTTGATCGGCTGCTTTGGCCTGACCGAACCCAACCACGGCTCTGACCCCGGCTCCATGGTCACGCGTGCCACCAAGGTCGACGGCGGCTACCGCCTGACGGGCAGCAAGATGTGGATCACCAATTCCCCGATCGCCGACGTGTTCGTCGTCTGGGCCAAGCTCAAGGAAGAAGACGGCCAAGACAATATCCGCGGCTTCATCCTCGAAAAGGGCTGGAAAGGGCTGTCGGCACCCGCGATCCACGGCAAGGTGGGGCTGCGTACGTCCATTACCGGCGAAATCGTCATGGACGAGGTCTTCGTGCCCGAAGAGAACCTGTTGCCTAACGTGAAGGGGCTGCGCGGCCCGTTTACTTGCCTGAACTCCGCCCGCTATGGGATCGCCTGGGGCGCGCTGGGTGCCGCCGAGTACTGCTGGCACACCGCCCGCCAGTACGTGCTGGATCGCAAGCAGTTCGGCCGTCCGCTGGCCGCGAACCAATTGATCCAGAAGAAGCTGGCTGACATGCAGACGGAAATCACGCTCGGCCTGCAAGGCTGCCTGCGCCTGGGCCGCATGAAGGACGAAGGCACCGCCGCCGTGGAAATTACTTCCATCATGAAGCGCAACTCCTGCGGCAAGGCGCTGGACGTCGCCCGGCTGGCCCGCGACATGCTCGGGGGCAACGGCATCTCCGACGAGTTCGGTGTCATCCGCCACCTGGTCAACCTTGAGGTGGTCAACACCTACGAGGGCACGCACGACATCCACGCCCTGATCCTGGGGCGCGCGCAGACGGGCATCCAGGCGTTCTGCTGATCGTCGTGCGGCGGGGCGAAGTCAGGAGCGGCTCGCGCGTTCCGCCTCGTCCCCGCCCTTGAGCTTGCGCCACAGCGTCGCGGGGCTGATGCCCAAAATCCGGCAAGCTGCTGCCCGGTCGCCGTTGCAAGCCTGCAAGACGCGCCGGATATGCGCCGCCTCGCTGGCACGGGCGACTTCCTCGAGCGGCGCGAAAGTCGCCTCTTGTGCAGGCCCGGCCTCGCGGTTTCTCGCATCGTAGAGCTCCGGGACCGTGATTTCCAATTCCAGCTCCAGTTCCTTGCGGCTGACCTTGCGGCCTGCGTGCGAGACAGCCACGCGCTCGAGCACGTTTTCCATCTCGCGCAGGTTGCCGGGCCAGTCGTACTTCATGCACAGCGCCTTGACGAAGGCGGGGAGGCGCACGGGTCGCGCGATGCCGAGGCGCCGCTGCGCCCGCTGGTAGAGGACTTCCGCCAATTCTTCGATGTCGCCCTCTCGTTCGCGCAGGGGCGGCATGGCGATGCGCAGGATGTTGAGCCGGTAGAAGAGGTCGCGGCGGAATTCGCCGTTGCGCACCATGGCGTGCAGGTCGCGGTGGGTGGCCGCGATGACCCGGACGTTGACGGAAACGGGTTCCAAGGCACCGATGGGCAGCACCTGCTTCTCTTGCAGCACGCGCAGCAGCCGGACCTGCAACGCGAGCGGCATGTCGCCGATCTCGTCGAGGAAAATGGTGCCATTGTGCGCAGCTTCGAACAAACCCGTCTTGCCGCCCTTGCGCGCGCCGCTGAACGCGCCTTCTTCATACCCGAACAATTCGCTTTCGAGCAGCGGCTCGGGAAAGGCTGCGCAGTTGATGGCGACGAAGGGGAAGTCGCGCCGCGGGCTGGCACGGTGCATGCCCTGGGCGAGGACTTCCTTGCCCGTGCCGCTCTCGCCTTCGATCAGCACCGTCGAGCTCACATCGGCATACAGCCTGGCCAGTTCGCGTACGCGCTGGATCGCGGGCGAGCTGCCCAGTAGGTCATTCAATTCGTAGCGCGTGCCGGCCGGGCGCACCGTGGCACCCGTGCGCAGGTTGCGGTCTACCCGCTGGATGGCCTTCGCGTCTTGGGCGGTCACGATGGCGCCCAGGAGTTCGCCGCCGCTCTGGATGGGAATGCGGTTGAGGATCAAGACCTTGTCATTGACCTTCTGGATGGTTTCCAGCTCCTTCTGGCCGTGGCGCAGTGGGCCATCGAGCGAGATGGCCGGCACTTCCTCTTCCAGCCGGCGGCCGATGATTTGGTCCTGCCGCACGCCCAGGAGGCGCTCCATGGGCGGATTTAGGGATTGCACCCGGCCTTCCGCATCGACCGCCACCACGCCTTCGTTCAGGTGTGACAGCACCGTATTCAGGTACTCGCGCCGGCGCTGTTCGATGCGGGCCAGCCGCGCGGCCTCGATGGCGTCTTCCAGCGCCACGCGTATCGAGTTGGTGGAATAGAGGAAAACGCCGGCCAGGCCCTGCTGTTCGGCGAGGTCCGAAACCAGGCCCGGCCCGACGATGACCTCCATGCCGGCGCGCTTGAGCGCCTTGACCTGGGCCGCGGCGTCTTCCACGGTCACGTAGCTGTGGCTGGGGAAGTCCAGGCCGAAGGCCTGCTTGAACGCCTCCGTTTCGGGAAAGGTGGACGCGTGCGTGACCAAAGCGATGCGATTCGACAATTGCTTGGCAGTGGTCAGCGCATGCATGACGTCGAAGCCGGTGACCTTGATCAGGATCACGGGGACGTCGACGTGCTGTCGCAGGTAGGCGCCGTTCGAGCCTCCGGCCACCACGGCATCGACCCGTCCGCGCTTGGCCGCTTCGTTGATGGAGCGGGCGGCCTGCTCGAACCCTTCGTCGACGATGCGGAAATCGGCCTGGCTCGCGTAGGCGGGCGTGAGGTCGGCGAAGGCGCGTGCCACGCGGCTGATGCCCATGGCCCATATCGTAGGACGCGCAGAGCGGGTGGGGAGGGCGGCGACGGAGGGCATGGTCGGATCGCGAAGTTGGTATCAGATTTGATTATAGGGATTTCAAATTTGAAATGGCTAGGTGCGCGCCAAGCGCAGTGGCGGAGCGCGGCCTCGGGGGGCAAACGCAAGGAGCCCCGGGCATTGCGGCCCGTGCGAGGCCATCGGCGGTAGACGCGCGTGGCGTGGCACAGTCTTTGCAGTAAGCTGGCATTTCCATCGAACGAGTTTCATCATGGCCCAACCGACTTCCCCGGGCGCCCGCTTCCGGCAGGCGCTGCAAGACGAGCATCCATTGCAAGTCATCGGCACCATCAATGCCAACCATGCGCTGCTGGCCAAGCGCGCGGGTTTCCGTGCGATCTATCTTTCCGGCGGCGGCGTGGCGGCCGGTTCGCTGGGGCTACCCGACCTCGGCATCAACACGTTGGATGACGTGCTGACCGACGTGCGCCGCATCACCGATGTCTGTGACCTGCCCCTCATGGTGGACATCGACACCGGTTTTGGTCCCTCCGCCTTCAATATTGCCCGGACGATCAAGAGCCTCATCAAGTTCGGCGCGGCCGCGTGCCACATCGAAGACCAGGTCGGCGCCAAGCGGTGCGGCCATCGTCCCGGCAAAGAAATCGTCTCGGCCGCGGAGATGGTCGATCGCGTGAAGGCGGCGGCCGACGCCAAGACGGACCCGGACTTTTTTCTCATCGCCCGTACCGATGCCATCGCCGTCGAGGGCCTGGATGCCGCCATCGAGCGCGCGCTGGCCTGCGTGGAAGCGGGTGCCGACGGCATCTTCCCCGAGGCGGCGTACGACCTCGAGACGTACCGCAAGTTCGCCGAAGCCGTGAAGGTGCCCGTGCTCGCCAACATCACCGAGTTCGGCAAGACGCCGCTGTTCTCGGTCGACGAGCTGCGCAGCGCCGACGTCTCCATGGTGCTGTACCCGCTCTCTGCGTTCCGGGCCATGAACAAAGCCGCCGAGACGGTGTACACGGCAATCCGCCGCGACGGGCACCAGCGGAACGTGATCGACATGATGCAGACGCGGGAAGAGCTATACGATCGCATCGGCTACCACGCGTTCGAGCAACACCTGGACGACTTGTTCAAGAGCAAGAAGGGATGAGTGCCCCGCACGAATAACTGCTGAAAGGAGCGAGTGAGACGATGAGCGCAACGGTATCCAACCAGAAAGACCAGCCTGCTTCCGGCCCCAAGCCAAAGAAGTCGGTGGCGCTGTCAGGCGTGATGGCGGGCAACACCGCCTTGTGCACCGTCGGGCGCAGCGGCAACGACCTGCACTATCGCGGCTACGACATTCTCGACATCGCGGATGAATGCGAATTCGAAGAGATCGCCTACCTGCTGGTGCACGGCAAGCTGCCTAACCGCACCGAACTGGCAGCCTACAAGGCCAAGCTCAAGGCTTGGCGAGGCCTGCCCGCCAACGTCAAGGCCGCGCTGGAATGGCTACCGGCTGCCAGCCATCCCATGGACGTCATGCGCACCGGGGTCTCGGCGCTCGGCTGCGTGCTTCCCGAAAAGGACGACCACAACCTGCCGGGGGCACGCGACATCGCCGACCGCCTGATGGCCTCACTCGGCTCCATGCTGCTTTACTGGTATCACTACAGCCACCGCGGCGAACGCATCGAGGTGGAAACCGACGACGACAGCATCGGGGCACACTTCCTGCACCTGCTGCACGGCAAACCGGCCCCGGCGTCGTGGGTGCGCGCGATGCACACCTCGCTGAACCTGTACGCGGAGCACGAGTTCAACGCCTCCACCTTTACGGCGCGCGTGATCGCCGGCACCGGGTCCGACATGTACTCGGCCATCACCGGCGCCATCGGCGCACTGCGCGGCCCCAAGCACGGCGGCGCGAACGAGGTGGCCTTCGAGGTACAGAGCCGCTACGAGACCCCGGACGAGGCTGAAGCGGACATCCGGCGCCGGGTCGAGAACAAGGAAGTCGTCATCGGCTTCGGGCATCCCGTCTACACGGTGTCCGACCCGCGCAACCAGGTCATCAAGGAAGTGGCCCGGCGCTTGTCCAAAGAGTCCGGGAACACCAAGCTGTTCGAGATCGCCGAGCGCCTGGAGACCGTGATGTGGGACGTCAAGAAGATGTTCCCCAACCTCGATTGGTTCAGCGCCGTGAGCTATCACCTGATGGGGGTGCCGACTGCCATGTTCACGCCCCTGTTCGTGATCGCGCGCACCGCGGGATGGTCCGCGCACATCATCGAACAGCGCATTGACAACAAGATCATTCGCCCCAGCGCCAACTACGTCGGCCCCGAAAACCGCAAGTTCGTGCCGCTGGCCAAGCGCAAGTAATTACCGTCAACCCACCCGCAATGCGCGTATCGCGCACCCCAGGGCCTGCGCACCGGCGGCGCCGAATCGCAGGCTATCACGGGCGTCGCGATGCGCAGGGGAAACTTCATGTCTGCCGCGATAAGCAACCAACGACCCAAACCCGACCAAGTGCTCGTCGACATCGTCGACTACGTCCTGAAAAAACGCATTACCAGCAAGCTCGCCTACGAGACCGCGCGCAATTGCCTGATCGATACGCTGGGCTGCGGCCTGGAGGCGCTCGAGTACCCGGCGTGCACCAAGCTGCTCGGCCCCATCGTGCCCGGCACCGTGGTACCGAATGGCGCGAAAGTACCTGGCACCCAGTTCCAGCTCGACCCGGTCCAGGCCGCCTTCAATATCGGCGCGATGATCCGCTGGCTGGACTTCAACGACACGTGGCTGGCCGCCGAGTGGGGACACCCCTCGGATAACCTCGGGGGCATCCTGGCGACGGCCGACTGGCTCTCGCGCCAGGCCGTGGCCGCAGGCAAGAGGCCGCTGCTGATGAAAGACGTGCTCACAGCCATGATCAAGGCCCACGAGATCCAGGGCTGCATCGCCCTGGAAAACTCCTTCAACCGAGTGGGGCTGGATCACGTCGTGCTGGTCAAGGTGGCCTCGACCGCCGTGGTCGGCCAATTGCTCGGGCTGAACCGCGAGGAACTGATCAATGCGGTGTCGCTGGCTTGGGTGGACGGCCACAGCCTGCGAACCTACCGCCACGCGCCCAACACCGGCTCGCGCAAGAGCTGGGCCGCAGGCGATGCCACCAGCCGGGCCGTGCGGCTCGCGCTCATCGCCCGTACCGGGGAAATGGGCTACCCGTCGGTGCTGACCGCCAAGACCTGGGGCTTTTACGACGTGCTGTTCAAGGGCCAGCCGTTCAAATTCCAGCGCCCCTACGGCAGCTACGTCATGGAAAACGTGCTGTTCAAGATTTCCTACCCGGCCGAATTCCACGCCCAGACCGCGGTGGAGTGCGCCATGGAAATCCACAAACAGCTCAAGAAGCAGGGCCGCAGCGCAGAGGACATCAAGAAAATCACCATCCGCACGCACGAGGCCTGCATCCGCATCATCGACAAGAAGGGGCCGCTCAACAATCCCGCCGACCGCGATCACTGCATCCAATACATGGTCGCCGTGCCCATTCTCTTCGGCCGGTTGACCGCGGCGGATTACGAAGACGAAGTCGCCAAAGACCCGCGCATCGACCAGCTGCGCGACAAGATCGTCTGCGTCGAGGATCCTGCCTTCACCAAGGACTACCACGATCCCGACAAGCGCTCCATCGCCAACGCGCTGACCGTGGAATTCAAAGACGGCAAGAAACTCAAAGAGATCGTCTGCGAATACCCGATCGGCCACAAGCGCCGCCGCAAGGAAGGCATACCTCTGCTAGAGGCCAAGTTCCGGACCAACCTGGCGCGCCGCTTCCCGCCCAAGCAGCAACAGGCGATCCTAGACGTCTCGTTGGACCAGAAGACCCTCGAGGCGATGCCGGTACACGAGTATGTGGATTTGTATGTGATCTGACGAGCGCGAAGGGGCGGGGCTCCCCGGAACGACCGGGGAGAGTACTGCCTGGCGCGGGGCGGCACCGGCTGCGCCCCGCTCCCAAGTCGGTGTAGAATTGCGCCCTCGGGCCTCTAGCTCATGCCTGGTTAGAGCAGCGGACTCATAATCCGTTGGTGCTGGGTTCGACTCCCAGGGGGCCCACCAATTCAATCAAGCACTTAGGCCAACCGTTCGGGTTGGCCTTTTGCTGTGGGTTGTACCAGAACACGCTGGTCAGAACGGGCCAACTATGCGCGAAGCATCGCAATGAGCATAAGAACGATGATGATCGCGAATATGAGCCACGACATTCCGCGGGAGGAGGGCTTTTTGCCAAGGGCGCGTTGGCTTAGTGCGGGCGGTGGGAGCGGTGATTCCACCTTTGGGGCGGGTGCATTAGCGTTCTGCGTCGGTATTGGTGCCGTTTTTCTCGAGAACAAATGACTGGGCTCGGGCTGCGCGGAATGGTGCCCTTGATGTGCGGAGGGAGGGACGGCACGATTTGAATCGAAGGAAGAGGGCTCCGCGATTAGCGTAGGGTTGCGCTGAGCAGGAACGACATTAGCCCGAGGGAGGTTCGTCGTTTTTTCTCTCTCTGTTGTAGTTCGATTTTTCCGATCCAGAATTTCGGCTGTTGATTGTTGGTGGGCTTCCGTGGGCGGGGATAATCCCTCCTCATATTCGATAGGCGAGTCAGGCGCGCAGTCTTCTGTTTCCGCCAAGTCGAATATTCTTCCATGCTCTTGTTCGTGGCACGCTCTGCAAAGCGTCACCAGATTATGCTTTTGGTTGGTACCGTGATGGCTGAGGTACACGATGTGGTGCACGTCGAGAATGGTGTCCGTGGCGCCGCACGCTGTACATTTATAGTTGTCTCGTAGCCGAATTTGGCGGGCCACCTCTTCCCAATTCCTGTTGCGGCTAGTGTACCCGTCCATTCGTAGCAGGCCGCGGCGATATGCACGGATGAGGCGGAAGTCACGACTGCTATTACTGGGATTCTTCAGCAGCTTCGTGAGCCAGCCGTCCAATGCATCGCGCGCCGCTGCTTCCACGTCAGCGAGGATGCGTTGTGCTTTCTTTTGTCTCCACAGATCATCAGACAGGAGGTCTTTTTCTGCATTTCGGCGCATCCCGTTCGCAAGCTTCTCGGTCCATCTTTCAAGAGCGAATTTCGCTGGCTCCGGGGATTCATTGAGTACGCTCACACATCGCTTGCAAATAGCGATGTCCTTGGTTTCATATTTGAGTCTTTTGTATGAATGCAGACAGATACGACAGGTCGGCATAACCTTTACGTGTTTCCTACGACCACTGGAACGAGGTCGGCGTGGGAAGGAGGTTTTAGTGCACCTCGTTGGTCCCATTTCGACCAGGGAGGGCACTCATAAATAGTTGGCAGGGAGCCTCATTAAGTGAGTTTTCAAGTTTTGCATCAAAGTTTGCGAATGACCAAGCGCTTCCCTGCACCCCGATACGACAAATGACTTCTTTGGCGTTGCCACGTGATGGCTTCCACTACTGAACGAACCTTCTAACGTTCAGTACGTGCAGGTCGGTTGCGCATGCCTCTTTCCCGGGGACTGGAGACAACCCGACAAGCCTAATAAACCCATCTGCTGATGATCGGGCGAAAATTCCATGATGTGCACCAAAAAGCGTAGTGCCGCACAGAGCTGGCCAGAACCCAGTCTCATTCGCTTCGCCGGGTGCCCAAGGACTCGCCAACTGTCAGGCGACACCGTAAATTGACCCCCTAGCGACACGAGGAACTGACCCCCTCGTTCGCAAGGAGGCCATCGTTGGAAACGAAGCACATTGAGGTA
>NZ_JADGHH010000101.1 GCF_019689535.1 Pigmentiphaga sp. | reverse complement strand
GCCGTGGCTGCGACCTGCGCCCTGCCCGTCGTCGCCCAAGGCGACCCCGCCGCAGACTATCCCTCCCGCCCCATACGGGTCATCGTGCCGTACACGCCCGGCGCCATCAACGACGTGCTGGCCCGGCGCATCGCGCAACGGCTGTCCGAAGTGCTCAAGCAGTCTGTCGTCGTCGAGAACAAGCCGGGCGGCGGCACGGTAATCGGCACCGAATTCGTCGCGCGCGCGGAACCCGACGGCTACACCCTGCTGCAAACGGCGGCGGCGCACTCGATCAACGCCAGCTTGATGTCCAAGTTGCCCTACGACACGATCAAGAGCTTCAGCTTCATCTCCCTGGTGGGCACGTCGTCCTACGTGATGATCGCCAACCCGAGCCTGCCCGCGAACACCGTGCCGGAACTCATCGCCCTGGCCAAGTCCAAGCCCGGCCAATTGTCGTACGCCTCGACAGGCAACGGCGGCAGCGCCCACCTCATGGGAGAGCTGTTCAAGGACATGGCGAAGGTCGACATCATGCACGTGCCCTACAAGGGGCTGGCCCAGGGGTTGAACGACGTGGCCAGCGGCCAGGTGCAGCTCACGTTCAGCACGTACACCGGCGCCATGGCCTACCTGAAGCCCGGCCGCGTGAAAGCCATAGCCGTCACCGGCAAGGAGCGCATGAACGTCCTGCCAGACATCCCGACCATCGCGGAAACGCTGCCCGGCTACGACGCCTCCGGCTGGTGGGGCTACGTTGCGCCCGCCGGCACGCCCAAGCCCATCATCGACAAGCTGAACCGCGCGCTCAACAGCATCGTGCAGGCCCCGGATTTCCGGGAAATGTTCAAGTCGGAAGGGGTGCAGATGCTCGGCACCACGCCCGAGGAGTTCCAGGCGCACGTCGAGCGCGAAATGGCCGTCTGGGCCAAGGTGATCAAACAGGCCAACATCAAGGTCGACTAAGCCTCGTGCCATGAAAATCGCCCGCTGGTCGCTGGACTTCTACCGCCTTCCCTACCGCCGTCAGGTGGTATGGGCCAATGCGATCGAAGACGCGGGCGTATATGCCCTGCTGCGCATCGAGTCCGACGCCGGAATGGCCGGCTTGGCCGAAGGGACGGTCAAGGCCACCTGGTCCGGCGTCTCGCCTGCGTCCCTGGCGGCGGCGTTCAAGGACTTGGTCATGCCGGCCGCAATGGGGCTGGACTTGTCTGCCCCCCAAACGCTGCGCCAAGCCCTGGCGCCACTCCCGGAAAACCGGCTCGCCAAGGGCATGTTGGAAAGCGCGGCGTGGATGCTCCGGGCCGCGCATGCGGGGAAGCCGCTCTGGCAGTATTGGAACGGAAGGCGAGACGTGGAAGTGGCCTGGACGGTCACCCGCCAGGCTCCCGGGGCCATGGCGCGCGAGGCGGCCGAAGCCGCCGAGCGCTATGGCATCCGTTCGTTCAAGATCAAAGGCGGACAAGGCATGGACGTGGACCGGGAAGCGCTGCGCGCGATACGCCGGGCGCTCGGCGATCATGCGATCCTCAACGTCGACGCCAACTCGGCGTACGACCGCAGTGATGCGGCGGCCTACCTGCGACTGCTCGAGGACGAAGGCGTCCAGGCCGCGGAAGACCCCTGCGCCTTGCGTCCGGACGCCCATTTCGAAGCCCTGCAACGCGGCACGCGCTTGCCCATCATCGTAGACAGCGCATGCGCCACGGCGGCCGACGCCGCCTTGTTCCTCGAACGCGGCGCGCGTGCACTGAGCGCCAAGCCGGGCCGCATAGGCATGAGCGAGACGATCGCCATCGGCGAACTCGCCGCGCGGCACGGCGCCGGCGTCGCCACCGGCATCTATGCAGAAAGCGCGCTCGGCACGCTGATCAACCTCCAGCACGCCGCTGCCGTGCCGCCGTCGGCATGCGCCTTCGCGGCCGAGCAAACGTTCTTCCTCACCCTAACGGAACAAATCGTCGCCGAAGCCCCGCAGATCCGCGATGGTCGCATCACGCTTCCTGCAGCGCCTGACCCGGACGCCTGGATCGCCCCCGATCTGCTGGCGCGCCACCGGCTGTCGCTCGGCGCCTGAACGCCCCGCTTTCCTGCTGCAGCCAACTGCGGAATGCCATCAATACAGGATCGGCCGCCTTCTCCACAGGATAGGCGAAGTAGTAGGCGCCTTCGCTGCGCACAGGTAAATCGGACAAGACCTTGAGCTTGCCCGAGCGCAGCTGGTCAGCGATCAGAAAGCGGGGAAGGAGCGCCACACCCAATCCGGCGCAGGCAGCACTGATTAGCATGGACTGCACCTCGAATCTCGGACCGCGCAGGACGTTGACGCCGCTCAGGCCCGCCGTGGCGCACCACCGCCTCCAGGCGTCAGGCCGCGTCATCAGGTGCAGCAAACGCCGACGCACGACAGCCTGCGGGCTGAGCGATGCGGCCCCTTCGAGCAGCGCCGGACTACCCACGGGCAACAGGATTTCATCGAACAGGTAGTCTGTGTGCGCACCAGGCCAATCCGGCCCGCCAAAATACAGCGCGCCGTCCAGTGCGCTCTCACTGAAGAAAAAGCGCGTGCTGCGCGCGCTGACGTGGACAGTCACGCCTTCCAACCCTGCATAGAACGACACCAAGCGCGGCACCAGCCACTGCGATCCGACCGTAGGCAGCGCCGCCACCTCCAGCACGGAGCCTTCTCCTTCGTGGCCCATGACCTCAAGCGTGTCCCGCTCGATCCGCTCGATGGTCTGGACCACGCGAGTACTGTACATGAGGCCTGCTTGCGTTAGCGAAATGCGCTTTTTGATGCGATGGAACAGCTTGACGCCCAGTTGCTCCTCGAGCAGCGAGATCTGCCTCGAAACCGCACTCTCGGTCAGTGCGAGCTCTTCCGCCGCACGCGTGACGCTCAGGTGCCGTGCCGCCGCTTCGAAAGCCATCAATGCACCGATGCTGGGTAGGCGACGCCGCATGCGTTCATTCCAAAAACTCAAGATGTGTCCAGAATAAATCGTTTGATGCGAGGCGTACAGCGCTCCTAGCATCTGCTCACCCTTCCAACACTGCAGCATGTCATGAGCCAACGCGCAGATCGCATCCTCATTGCCGGCGCCGGCCCGGTGGGCCTGGCGGCCGCGAACATCCTGGCCGATGCCGGCCTCCCCGTGACGGTCTTCGAAGCCGAACCCAACCTTCCCGAGACATTGCGAGCCTCGACCTTCCAGCCCTCGACGCTGGACCTGCTCGCCAGCCTCGATGTTTCGAAATTACTCATCAATATGGGCCTGGTGGCCCCCCGCCTGCAATACCGCGACCGCAACGGCTGGATAGCCGAATTCGACTTCGGTGCGATCGGAGACGAAACCCAGCACCCCTATCGCCTGCAGTGCGAGCAATTCAAGCTGAATCGCCTCCTGGTCGACCGCCTCTCGCGCATCCCACATGCAGAGGTACGGTTCGATGCCCGGGTCTCCGAGGTCGAACAAGACGCACAAGGCGTCGCAGTGACCCTCCGCAACGCAGCGGGAATCGGCTGGACCGAGCGCGGCGCGTGGCTGATCGGCGCCGACGGCGGGCGCAGCACAGTGCGCGACCAGTTGGCCATTCCGTTGGAAGGCTTCACCTGGCCAGAGCGCTTCCTAGTCGCCAGCACGCCCTTCGAGTTCGCGGACGTCATTCCTGACCTCGCGGACGTCAGCTATTTCGCGGATCCGGAAGAATGGTTTTTCCTGCTTCGCGTGCCCGGGCTGTGGCGTGCGATGTTTCCCGTGAATCCCCGAGAGCGGGACGAGGAGGTCCTCTCCGATGCCAGCATCCAGCGCCGCCTGCAGCGCGTGCACCCAAACCCCACCGG
The DNA here is from genome assembly GCF_019689535.1 of Pigmentiphaga sp. GTDB lineage: Bacteria > Pseudomonadota > Gammaproteobacteria > Burkholderiales > Burkholderiaceae_B > Pigmentiphaga. The sequence continues at coordinate 8,847 of NZ_JADGHH010000101.1, read as the reverse complement.
CTACGCGATCGAGCACCGCACTATTTATTCGGTCCACCAGCGCGTCGCCAGACAGTATCGCGCCGGGCGCGTGTTCCTGGCGGGCGATGCCGCCCACCTCAACAATCCGCTCGGCGGGATGGGCATGAACGGCGGCATACACGATGCTTTCAACCTCGCCGACAAACTTGCCCGCGTATGCCTGGGACAGGCGGACGCATCGCTGCTCGACCAGTATGAAGCCGAGCGGCGGCCCGTCGCGCTCGACTACGTCAATAAGATCACGATCGCGAACAAGACCAACCTGGAAACCCGGGACGAAGCCCATCAAAAGGCGTGGCGCGAGGAGATGAGCCGCACTGCGGCCGACCGGCGGCTGGCCAAGGAATACCTGATGAAGATATCCATGATCAGCTGCCTGCGCCGTCCCGAAGTGCGCCCCAGCGTGTGATCCTGAGCCGGGATCGCGCGAAACAGTCGTTTCATCGTTCGGGAGTTCAGCATGTACAGAAAGCTTGCCATTGTCGGTACGCTCGGGCTGTCGTTCTTCGCGATGCCAGCTTGGGCCGAATCCTATCCCAACCGCACGATCACCATCATCACGCCCTTTCCTCCAGGCAGCACGAGCGACGTCATTCCCCGGCTGCTGACTCCCCTGCTCTCCAAGTCGCTCGGGGCCAACGTGATCGTCGAGAATCGCCCCGGTGCCAATGGTTCGCTGGGCGCGGCCAAGGTCGCAAGCGCGCCGGCCGACGGCTATACGCTGCTCATGGCCACGACGGGCGTGCTCGCGATCAACCCTTGGGTCTACGCCAAGCTGCCATACTCCCCGGCCCGCGATTTCGCCCCGATCATCAATGCCGCCTCCACCCCCAACCTGATCGTGGCACACCCCGACGTACCCGCCTCCGACCTGCCCAGCCTCGTCGTGCAAGCAAAGAAGCAGCCCGGCAAACTCACCTTCGCTTCGGCTGGCAACGGGAGCACGAGCCATTTGTGCGGGGAATCGCTCAAGGCGTCCGCCGGGCTCGACTTGGTCCACGTGCCCTACCAAGGCCCGGCGCCCGCCATGCAAGACGTGCTCAGCGGGCGCGTGGCGCTAATGTGCGACAACCTCTCCAACGTCATTCAGCACGTCAGGGCAGGACGCTTGAAAGCCATCGCCTTGACAAGCAAGGTGCGTACCCCCCAGGCGCCGGACATTCCGACCTCGGTGGACGTGGGCTATCCCGACGTCCAGGCAGGCAACTGGTATAGCTTCGTCGCGCCCGCGGGCACCCCCAGCCCCATCGTGGAGCGCTTGAACGCCGAGTTCGCCCAGGCCCTGAAAGATCCAACCGTCTCGACGCGCCTGGAATCCATGGGCCTGACAATCATTGCTGACACCCCGGAGGAGTTCCGTGCGTTCATCGCGCAGGAATCCGCGCATTGGCAGAAAGTCGTCAAAGCGGCCAACGCGTCCATCGAATAATGCCACCCTGGCCCCGGCGCTCCGGGGGTGTCCCCGGCGGCGCGACCACGCATGGACCCACGACAAACGATGCATCTGAACTTCATCACCCGGACGGGCGCCCTGCAGCGCGAGGTCGCCATTACGCACGCCATCGTCGCGGGCTGGACCAGCCGCGACGCCGCCGCCATGGAACAGCACATCGCCGAGCTCGAAGCGCTCGGCGTACCGCGACCCAAGGCCACGCCCATGTATTACCGCGTCGCTGCAACCCGCCTGACCACGTCGCCCCGCATCGAGGTCTGCGGCACTGATTCGAGCGGCGAAGTCGAATTCGTCCTACTGCAGCTCGACGGCCAGCGCTGGATAGGCATTGGCTCGGACCACACGGATCGCCGCGTGGAGGCCATGGGCGTGACTATCTCCAAGCAACTTTGCGAAAAGCCCATCGGCCTCGACTGGTGGCTTTTTGACGAAGTGGCCGACCATTGGGACGCCCTGGTCCTGCGCGCCCACGTCATCGAGGACGGACGACGCGTGCTTTACCAGGAGGGACCCGTCACCGTGATCCGGGACCCGCGCGAGCTCGTCGCTGGCTACGCGGGTCCCGGCGCAGACCTACCCGAGGGCACCGCCATGTTTTGCGGCACCTTGGCGGCCCGTGGCGGCGTGCGCTTTGCCCCCCGCTTCGAGCTCGAGCTCTGCGATCCCGTCCTCGGCCGGACGCTTCGGCATGCCTACGACGTCGAAGTCCTGCCAATCGCCGGCTGAATGCCAATCCCTCACGAAAAGGAAAACCATCATGCCCGTGAACAAAACCCACCACGAATTCCACACCTTGGACATGGAACGTGGCTGGCAGCTGCCCGAGGGCTATGCCCCAGACTCCGGCGCCCGTGAGAAAATCCTTTCCGGCTCGCTCGACGTGCTCAACAAGCGCGGCAGCCGTACGCGCCTGCTGCGCTTTCCCCCCGGCCTCTACACGCGCGAACCCATCGTCCACGACTACTGGGAAGAAGTGTTCCTCGTTGCCGGCGACCTCACCGTCGGCAACGATGCGCAAGGCAAGGGGGGCACGCCTTTCTCCGGCTACACCTACGCCGTGCGGCCGCCTGGCGCCTGGCATGGCCCGTTCAAGACCGAAGGCGGCTGCCTGCTGCTCGAAATACACTACTACGACCCCGCCTAGCCGCGGCCGCAAAGACGTTTTTTACCGTGGATCGCCCCATGCACCTGCTCGCCCCTTCCCTCGAATCCCTGAGCGCCGCACTTGCCTCGGGACGCACGACCAGCCGTGAGTTGGTCGAGCGCTGCCTGGCGCGCATCACCGACCCTTCGGGCGAAGGGGCACGCACCTACATCCGCGTCGACGCGGAAGAAGCACGGCACGCGGCCGACCGCATCGACCAGGCGCGTGCCCGCGGCGATGCGCCCGGCCCCTATGCGGGCATTCCGATCTCGATCAAGGACCTGTTCGACATCTCCGGAGAGGTTACTGCCGCCGGCTCACGCGTGCTGGCCGACGCCGAACCGGCGCGCTCCGATGCGGTGGCCGTCGCTCGCTTGCGAAAGGCTGGCTTCGTCATCATGGGGCGCTCCAACATGACGGAGTTCGCCTATTCCGGGCTTGGGCTCAATCCGCACTACGGCACGCCCAGCAACCCCTATGATCGCGGGACCGGCCGCATTCCCGGCGGCTCGTCTTCGGGCGCCGCGGTGTCTGTCGCGGACGGCATGGCGGCCGTCGCGCTCGGTACCGACACAGGCGGATCCTGCCGTATCCCGGCAGCGCTGACGGGGCTGACCGGTTTCAAGCCGACCGCCTCGCGCGTGCCGACGACAGGCGCCTTCCCACTCTCGACCACGCTGGACAGCATTGGCGGCATCGGCGCGACGGTAAACTGCTGCGCCATCGTGGACGGCGTGCTCTCCGGCGACCCTGTCCACCTCCACGAGCGCATCCCGCTAGCGGACCTGCGCATAGGCGTTCCACAAACCGCCGTGCTGGACGGACTGGACCGCCACGTCGCTGCTGCATTCCAGGCGACGCTGCACCGCCTTGCGCAGGCCGGCGCCCGGGTCGTGGAGCTCCCGTTCGCCGAGTTCGGCGAAGTTGCGGCCATCAACGCCAAAGGCGGGTTCACGGCAGCGGAATCCTATCCCTTGCATCGCGACATGCTGGCCAGGCGCGGCGATCTCTACGATCCGCGCGTGAAAACCCGCATCGAAAAAGGCGCGCACATGACGCCCGAAGACGTGGCCGAGCTGAGAACGCGCCGAAGCGACTGGATACGACGAGTCAGCCGCCATTTCGAAGCGATCGACCTGATCGCCTGCCCAACCACGCCCGTCATCGCCCCCGCATTCTCGGAACTCGACGACGATGACGCGTATGCGCGGATCAACCTGCTGATGCTGCGCAACCCCACTTTCATCAACTTCCTGGACGGCTGCGCGATCTCCCTGCCGTGCCACGAGCCGGGCTCGGCGCCCGTCGGGCTCATGCTGGCGGCAACGCATGGGCAAGACCGGCGCCTGTTCGCCGCGGCGCGCGCGGTCGAGGATTTGCTCGCCGCGCGCTAGGCCGCTAAGCCCGGCGGGCAAACGCCAGGTAGTCCGTGTCGAAGGTCATGCCCCAGCCGGGCGCGGTGGGCAGCGTATAGAACCCATCCACAAAGGGCCGTTCGGGTTGGTTGGCGATGAGCCGGTAGAAGAAGGGATCGCGCCACGGCAGCATCACCTCGGCATAGCGCCCGTTCGGCACCCCTGCGGACATCATCAAGCCGATCTGCGGCTCCAGGTGCTGCATCACCGTAACGTTGAACGCCGATGCCAGCATCGCGACGCGCCGCCATTCGGTCGGGCCGCCGCCCCAGCTCGCGTCGAAGTTGCAGATGTCGATGGCGCCGGCGACCATGAGATCGCGGCAGCCGAAACGCGACAGCTCGCTTTGCCCCGCGGCCACCGGCACGCCGCCCACCGCGCGCACCACCGCCATGTCCGCCCGGTCGTTGTCCCACCGGCACGGCTCTTCGAACCACGCGATGTTCAGGTCGCGCGTGCGGCGCACGAACTCGATCGCATCTTCGCGCGTCCAGCCTTGATTGGCATCGCAGGCGAGCACGAAATCATCGCCGCCGGCCTTGCGCACGGCCTCGGCCCGGCGCGCATCCTCGGCCGGCGTCTTGCCCCCCAGCTTGAGCTTGAGCCCGTATATGCCAAAGCCTTTGAGCTCGGCCACTTCGTCGGCCAATGCCTCCAGGTCTCCCTTTTCGCGGTAGTAGCCGCCCAACGCGACGACGGGCACCCGCTCCCGCGCGCCGCCCCACAGTATGTGCATGGGCACGCCTGCCAACTTGCCCGCCGCATCGTGCAGGGCACTGTCCACGCAGGCCTGGGCCCGCAGTGCCACCCTGCGGTCGCGCAGGAAAGGCTCCGTCGCGCGGCGAGTGGCCGCCCAAGCATCGTCGATGGCCGCTACCTTGCGCCCGATGAGCATGGGCGCAAGCTCATTCTGGATCAGGTGGATGATGGCCGGCTGCAATTCATCGTCATTGCCGTTGAAGCATTCGCCTACCACCCCTGCGTCGGTATGAACGCGGGTCACGATGGTGCACCGGTGCGTGAGCTTCAGCGTGGACCCGGTGGCGGGCCGCTCCAGCGCGACCTTGAGCGGAATGGTCTCGATTTGGGTAATGCGGGCATCCGTCAAAGGATGCGAATCGCCGTGGGCTCGTCCAACAGTCATGATGCTCCTTTGCCTGGCTCAAGCACGAAGATGCGTTCGCACATGACGCGCTTCGTATTCCGGAAATGCGCGCGCGCACGGCTGCTCCATTCTGTCTCCCGCACGGCCAGCCATGCGGGGTGCTCCTTGATCGCCGGCGTGGTGACGTCGTAACAGGCCACCGATCGCTGCGTGCCCTCGGCATTGACCGTGACGAACCGTCGCGAGCGCACGTTGCCAGGCACCGATGCCAGGCCGGGAAGGTGCTCCTGTTCATACCAGGCGTTGAGCTCCTCCGCCGACCCTGGCAGCACGTCAGTCTCCACCACGTAGTGATATCCCGCGGCCTCGCCACGGGATGCTCCCGGCAAGTCCTGCACCGGGACGAGATACAAGGCGTCGGGCGCGCCGCCCGGCACGGCGCCGGCAGCCATTCGGGACAACTCGCCGCCCATCGACGAAACCGCCGGATTACCCGACCAGAAATAAAGATAAAGATGGGAACCGTCCAACGCGCGATGGGCATCGACGCGTTCGAAGCGCCCCGGATAAGCGGCGACCGCCTCAGCCGCCAGCTTTTCGACGGCCGCCGCATCGGCGGGGGCAGGAGAATACCGCAGCAGCAGCGCAGCGGGTGTAGTCATAGACATCATCCTGAAAAAACGCCGGCCGACGGGTGGCCGCGCGGCGCGTTCTACCTTATCAGGTCCCGCCCATGGGGGCGATGCCCCCGAGGAAGGGACACGGCAGCCCGGTCAATCGGCCTGGATGCCCAGGCGCTTGATCAGCTCCGCCCATTTGATGGTTTCCGAAGCCAGGAATTTTCCGAACGGCTCCGGCGCGAGATACGCCACGGTCGCGCTTTCCGCTTCCAAGCGCCGGCGCATCTCGGGCTCTGCAAGAATATCGGCCACAGTCTTGCTGAGCTTGTCCACGATTGCTTGCGGCGTGCCTGCGGGAGCGAGCAGGCCCCACCAGTTGTCGCCGTCATAGCCCGACAGGCCGGCCTCGTCGACGGTCGGGACATCCGGCAGCACTGCCTGGCGCTGCGGGCCGCTCACCGCCAACGGCCGCAGCCGGTTCGCCTTGACGTGGGGCAAGGCCTGCAACACGGTTCCCACCGACACCTGTGCATGGCCGGCCGCGACATCGGCGAGCGCCGCGCCCGCCCCCTTATAGGGCACGTGCGTCATCGATATGCCAGCGCGGATCTGGAACAATTCGCTCACGAGGTGCTGCGAACTGCCTACGCCCGAAGACACATAGTTGAGCTTGCCGGGATTGGCCTTGGCATAGGCGATGAGCTCGGACAGGGTCTTGACCGGCAGGCCCGGATACACCGAGATGAGCAGCGGTGCGGTCGCCATCCTCGCAATCGGCGCAAAGTCTTTATTGGGATCGTAAGGCAGCTTCTTGTAAAGCGTCGCGTTTGCCGTGTGGGGGGTGGAAATCAGCAACAGCGTATAGCCGTCGGGCCGGGACTTGGCCACGAGATCGGTTCCGATGGTGCCACCAGCGCCCCCCCGATTGTCCACGATGAAGGGCTGCCCCAGCCGCTTGGCCAGCTCTTCGCCAATGAGCCGGCCCACGATGTCGTTGCTCCCGCCAGGCGCAAAAGGAATCACGATGCGCACGGGGCGGTTCGGGTAATCCTCCGCATGGACGGCCGGGCTCCAGGCAGCGGCCAGCACGGCCATGGCGGCGGCGGGCGCCAGCAATTTGCGCGAAAAATTCATAAGGTCTCCTCAGGCGTGCCGCGCGGCGCGCGGGCAGCCGCGCACGTTCTACGGTCTTGGTCGAGGCAGCATTGTGCGCACCCCACTTATTTTCATCAATAAAATAGCGGCTACATCTGATATCTGAAAATTAAATAATGGACTTGCAGCAGCTCGAATCCTTCGTGCGCGTGGCAGAACTGGGCAGCCTGACGCGCGCCGCGATGGTGCTCGGCGTCTCCCAACCAACCCTGAGCCGCCACATCCGCCTGCTGGAACTCGAGCTCAAGAGCCATTTGCTGGTTCGCACCGGGCGCGGGGTCGAACTGACCGAGTCTGGCAAATGCCTGCTCTCCTACGGCGATGCCATCCTGAAGCTGACGCGCCAGGCGCAGGCAGACATCCAGGCCCTGCGCGAACAGCCCACGGGCAGGCTGACCGTCGGCCTTCCGCCGCGCATCGCGCACGTGCTGACGCCTGCGCTGGTCAAGGAATTCCGGGGCCGCTATCCGGAAGCCTCGATCTCGGTATCGGAAGGCTTGAGCGTGGCGCTCCGCGAAGACCTGTTGCTCGGAAAGATCGAGATCGCGCTCTTGTTCGATCCGCCGCCGAGCCCCAAACTGGAGTACCGCAGCCTCTATCGCGAAGAGATGATGCTGTGCGGCCGCCCCACGGCCGCCTTTCCCCTACCGGCGCGACTTGCCGCCAAGGAGCTCGAGCGATATCCGGTGCTGGTGCCCAGCATTCCCAACGCAGTTCGCAACGTCATCGAGGCCAATTGCCGGCCCCACGACATCAAGCTCAATATCGTCGCCGAAGTCGATGCCGTGCACACGCTGCTCAAACTGGCAATGACCGGGCAAGGCTACGCCATCGTCCCGCGCAGCGCGGCCCCGGTCTCCAAGACCATAGGCGGCAAGCCCTTCAAGGTCTCGACCATCGTCGAGCCCCGCATGCTCAACAACCTCGTGCTGGCCACGGCGCGCGACCGGCCCCAGTCACAGCTTGCGCAGGGCACCGTCGCGCTGCTGGCGGAACTGGACATTGGCAAGCTGCTCGCCCCAGGGCGACGGGTGCGCCGCACCGACGCCTGACCCGCTCTGCGGCCGCAATGCCCGCGGCTCAACGCACCCGGCCCGCCCCGGGTTTGTGCGCCACCACGTCGCCGAACTCCTTGGAATCCAGGACGGCCATCCGCGCATCGTCGATGACCGCGGCGTGCTCGCGCGCCCGGCGGCGGCGCTCGAGCAGAATCAGCCGCTTGGTCTGCGCGACGGCCGCGGCGGAGTTCGAGGCGATGCGACGCGCGAGCGCCAGCGCGGCGGCGAAGCTATCGGGCGCGACTTCGTCGACCAAGCCGATGCGCAGTGCCTCTTGCGGGTCGACCAAGCGCGCGGTCAGCATGAGATCCAATGCCCGCGGCTCGCCGACCAATCCCGGCAGAGTCACGGCGCTGACGCCGGACAGCATGCCGTGCTGCACCTCCGGGAACCCCAGCTTGCCGGTTTCCGCGGCAATGCGGAAATCCGCGTGGATGGCCAGGGTCAGGCCCATGCCTATGGTGTATCCGTGCAATGCCGCCACCACGGGCTTGTTCAGTTCAACGCCTATTCCGGGAATGGCGTCCATCAGGGTCCGGGTGTCGACCATCGTTCCCGTGGCCTGCATTTCCTTAATGTCCGATCCCGCGCAAAAGGCTTTTTCGCCTGCGCCGCGCAGCACCAGCACCTTGACGGCCGGATCCTCCGCCGCCTCGCGCCAGACGCGCCCCAGCTCCCGCTTGGCCGGCACGTCCAACGCATTCATGCGTTCAGGCCGGTTGATGACAACCTCATATATGTCGCCCTCGAGCGACCGGTAATCGATTCCCATGTATGCCTCGTCGGAAAGTGCGCTGCCGCGCGTTGACAGCCTATGTCCCGCTGTGCAAACTATAGCGCAATGTGTATATAGTAAACATTATGTGCATATAATGC
>NZ_JADGHH010000100.1 GCF_019689535.1 Pigmentiphaga sp. | reverse complement strand
ATCTAGCAGAGTCGACTAATTGTAAAAATTGAAATGTTCATATAGATTTATATGAATCTTCAAACTATTGGCGTCGGCGATGTCGATTTCTCTGCGCCAGCTGGAAGCTTTCGTCGCGGTGTGCAATGAAGGCAATTTCAGCAAGGCCGCCCAGCGCATCCACATCTCTCAATCTGGATTGAGCATTCTCATCCGGGACTTGGAACAAAGCCTGGGCTGCCGGCTGTTCGACCGCAGCACCCGCCAGGTTTGCCTGACGGACGCCGGCCGCGAGTTCCGGGGCCCCGCGGCGCGCCTGTTGGCCGATCTGGCCACGGCCGTCGGCAATGTGAAGGGCCTGGCTTCACGCCAGCACGGCCACGTTACCGTGGCGGCGCCGCCGCTATTGATGTCGAGGCTGGTGATCGACATCGCCGCGCGTTTCCGGGCGGCGTATCCGCACATCGCACTCACGCTGCGCGACATCCCTTCCGAAGACATCCCAGCCGGCATCGCCTCGGCGGAGATCGACATCGGGATCGGGGCGCTGCCCGAGGAACAAGACGACTATCTGACCGAAACCCTGCTTGAAGGGCCGCTCGTGGCATTGCTGCCCGGCGATCACCCCCTTGCGCGGCGCCGGGCGGTGAAGTGGGCAGACATCGCCGCCGCGCCGCTGGTCACGCTCACGCCCGAAAACGCCTTCCGGCGCGTGCTGGACCGCAGTTTCGCGCGCCTGGGCCTAGTCCCGTCGGTCGCGGTCGAGGTCGTGCAATTGAGCACGGTCATCGGCTTGGTCGAGGCCGGGTTCGGGGTGGCCATCATGCCGCCGTACGGCGCCCTGTTCCCCGGGGATGGGAAGACGGTCGCGAGGCCGTTGCGCGACCCCGTCGTCCGCTCCGAGATCGCCTTGATTCGCGACCGGTTCCGGTCGCCATCCGCAGCTGCGTCGGCTTTCATCGAGGTGGCGCGCGAAGCCGTGGCTGGCATGGGTGCTTCTTCGGCCTGACTTCCAGCGGCCCGCGTCGCGTGTTACGTAACGTCGACGGCACTGGCACGTAACATCCCGTCCCCCAGGCCGGCCAGCGGCCGCGGGAACGCTGCGACTATCGCACCGGAGAAATATTTCCGGCTCGCCGATATCCCTTTGGGTTTCAACGTTTCCCGCATCCTGAGGCTTGGCCGGCCGCTTCGCCCCGTTCTCCGGTGCGCAGGCGGATCACGATGGCATAGGTCTTGCTCGACCATGCGGCAAGCACGTTTTCTTCCCATCGACCGTACCTCGCAAGCGGATAGGGCGGCGATGGCGTATCGGATTGTTTTGGGGAGCTGAGTGAAAAAGATTCTTCGCGCCGACCCGGGCCGGAAGCGCGGGTGCCGGGTCTCGGCCGTGGAAAAAGCGCTCGCGTGGAGCAACCGCCAGGCTGGTGGCGCGAGAGCGGTGCTGGCGCTGCTGGCGGCGGGCGTCTGGACCGCGCCCGCGTGGGCCGATGATCCGCCCGGACCGTTGGGCCTGCTCAATGTCCGCTTGACGGACGGCGCGGCCATACGTGTATTGAACCCGGCTCCGCCGGCGGCCGCCGATGGGGTATCCGTGACGATTTCCGCGTCCCTGTCCGGAACGTCACGCGCTTCTTCGTCTCCCGGTGCGTCCATCGCGGGGGCCGTCGTCAGTGGGGAAGGCGCCCAGGCGAGTGGCGTGAACGCCGTGGCGATCGGAGCGGGCGCCCAGGCCGGCGCCGCGAACAGCGTCGCGCTGGGCGCCGGTTCGACGGCGGACCGGCCGAACACGGTTGCCGTGGGAGCAGCCGGCCAAGAGCGCCAGGTCACCCACGTTGCCGACGGCACGCAGGACACTGATGCAGCCAATGTCCGGCAGCTGCGCAGCGCCACCGGCGAGCTCCAGAACGGCCTGAACGACCTGCGCAACGATTTGCGCACGGTCGAGCGCAATGCCAATGCGGGCACGGCGTCGGCCATGGCCGTGGCCGGCCTGCCCCAGCCCTATGCCCCCGGCCGCAGCATGGCGGCGGCCGCGGCCAGCCACTACCAGGGCCAATCGGCGATCGCGCTGGGCGTGTCCACGATTTCGGAGAACGGCCGTTGGGTGTACAAGTTCGCCGGCAACGTCAACTCGCAAGGCAAGGTGGGCGCGGTCATCGGCGCCGGATTTCAATGGTAGCGGGCATGCAAGACGCATTGGAGAGCAAGATGTCGGGGCGTAGCGCCCGCTTCCGCCCCGCGGTGGGGGGCGAAGACTCGGGCCGTATTTTTCGTGTGCTGCGGTTGGGGAGCGCGCGCGTGGCCGGTTGGTTCGCCTGCGCGCTTGCGTCGATTGCGGTCAGCGGGTGCGCCTTGTCCGGTGGCGGTCGCGTGGATCCATCCGCGGTCTCGTTTCCGTCGCCGGAGTCCGCGTGGATGAAGGACGGCATTTTCGTCAACCTGGACAATCTCCGGCAAATGATTCCCGGCATGACCAAGCCCCAGGTCTACGACCTGCTCGGACCTCCGCATTTCGACGAAGGCGTGTTCGGCGTCCGCGTCTGGAACTATCTCTTCAATTTCCGTACCGGCAACGGCAATGATTTCATCCGGTGCCAATACCAACTGCGGTTCGATGCGACCATGCGGACCGAAGCCGGTTATTGGAATCGCCGCGAGTGCGCTGAAATGGTGTACCCCCGTCCGGTCGCGGCCGCGCCGTGACAGCAGGCGTTGCCACGGAAACAGTCCCTCGTTTAACAGTCCCTCGTTTGTATGAAGGGCGTGGCCGAGTTAGGATTAGTCTCCATCGATTCCCTACGCGCAACCGGGGCGGTTGCCCCTGCCTTCTCGCCGGCGCCAGGGCGCCGCGCATCCTGGTCTTGCCCGGACGCCTGAGCTTCTGTTCGGAAGGGCGCAGCGTGCTAGGGGCGAGTTTCCTGGAGACCCGCATGTCCACATTTACTTCCCTGACCGAAAACTTCGCCGTGGCTCCCCAATTGGCCCCAGATGACATGGCGGCCGTGGCGGCCGCCGGGTTCAAGAGCGTGATCAATAACCGCCCGGACTTCGAGGGCGGCCCGGCCCAGCCTTCGAGCGAGCAAATGAAGGCGGCCGCCGAGGCGGCCGGGCTCAACTACGTTTACCAGCCCGTCAACGGCGCGAATATCCAGCCCGATGACGTCGCGACTTTCGCATCGCTGCTCAAGACGCTGCCTGGCCCGGTGCTGGCGTTCTGCCGGAGCGGGGCGCGCTCCACGAAGTTGTTCATGTTTGCGAGTCAACAAGCCGAATAGGACAGCGACGTGCGTTTGACGTTGGCGCGGGTACGGGAGCAGATCTCCAGGCGTCGCAAACTGCTGTGGCGTTGCATTGCCGTTCTGCTGGTTCTTTGGTTGTCGTATCTGGGGTTGGCCGCCTGGGGCGTTCCCAAGGCGGTGCGCAGCGTCACCCTCGCCCAGGTGCCGGAAGTGCTCGGGCGCGAGGCACGCGTGGGCGAGGTGTCGTTCAATCCGTTCACACTCCGCCTGCGGGTGCACGATTTCGCCATTCTCGATCCGTCCGGCACCAACGCGGATTTTTCCGTCTCGCAGTTGGAAGTCAATGCGTCGATCTCGTCATTGTTCCGGTTGGCGCCGGTGATCGACGCGTTGAGCGTCACGGCGCCGCGCCTGACGCTCGTTCGCGAGCCGGGAGACCGGTTCAACATCAGCGACATTCTCGATCGCCTCGCCGCGCGACCCGCCTCCGAAGGGGGGCCGCCGCCGCGTTTCTCGCTGAACAACCTCACCTTGGAGGAAGGGGAGATCACGGTCGAGGACCAGGTCACTGGCCGGCGGCACACGGTGCGCGACTTGCGGCTCGGCATTCCGTTCCTGTCTACGCTGGCCTACGCCACCCGCATCGACGTGGAGCCCCGGCTTTCCGCGCTGGTCAATGGCAGTCCGTTCAACCTGGAAGGCAGCGCACGGCCCTTTGACACGCCCCGCACGTCATCGCTGCACGTCAAGCTCGACGATTTCGGCCTCGACGCATTGGCCGATGCGATCCCGGGGGCGGTACCGCTGAAATTCCGGCGTGCACGGCTCGACACCGACGCGCAGTTGATTTTCGACGAAGGCACGGGGGGGCCTCCCAAGGTTCGACTGGAGGGCAATGCCACGCTGCGCGAAGTCGACGTGCGCGCGCCAGGGGATGCGCATCTGCTGGGCTTTGATCGATTGGCCGTAGAACGGTTTGCGCTCGAACCGCTCGCGCGCCGTTTCGAGACCGAGCGCGTTGCCCTGTATGGTCCTCGGCTCCATGCCAGCCGTGCGGCCGACGGGCGCATCAACCTGTCCGAGGTGGCCGCGCAGTTCCAAAAGCCTGCCGCCGGCCCATCCCCCGCCGATCCGGCGCCTTCGACGGACGATAAGGACTGGCACGTGGCCGTCGGCGCGCTCGTGGTGGAAGGGGGCGCCCTGGAGTGGCGGGACGAGGGGGCCAAGTTCGATTACCGAGTATCCGACCTAAACGTCGAACTGCGAGACGTGAAGCTGCCCGCTTCCGCCGACCAAGTCTCGCCCGTGTCGCTGTCCGCGCGCCTCGGCGAGCAAGGCAAGCTGCAAGTCGGCGGGCCCCTGCGCTTGCAGCCGCTTGCCGCAGATCTCGATGTGGACCTGGAGGATTTGGCACTGCCGCCGCTTGCGCCCGCGTGGGCGCCGTACCTCGCGCTGCGCGTCGAGGATGGCACGTTGGGGCTCGGGGCGAAGCTGAGCGTCGCGCAGGGCGAATCGCTGTCGGTGCGCTGGCGCGAAGGCCGGCTTGCGTTACGCCGTTTGCGCGCTGCGACCAATGCCGACAAAGCCTCCAGCCTCAAGCTCGAGCAGCTCGAGTTGTCCGGCGTGGCGGGGGATCTTGCCGAGCGGACGGCGAAGATCCAGCGCGTTGCGGTCAACGGCGTGACGCTCGCTGCCAACCGGTCGCGTTCGTCCGATATCGGCTGGGCGTCGGTCCTGCCGGCCAAGGCACCAAGCCGGGGCGGTGCGCCTGCCTCCGCCCCCGCTTCGCCGGAGGCACCATGGCAGTTTGCCGTCGAGGCGTTGTCCTTGCAGAAGGCGGGGTTGCAGTTCACCGACGAAGCAGTTCGGCCCAGGGTGCGCCTGCGGCTGGACGACCTGCGGCTCGATGCGCGCAACCTGAGCTCGAACCTGGGCGCGCCGATCGAGTTCACCTTGAGCTCTTCCATCCAAGGGCGCGGTAGCGCGGCGCTGCAAGGCACGGTCGTGCCGCAGCCGCTTGCCGTGAAGGCGCAAGTGCGGGCGCGTCGCGTGAACCTGACGGCCCTGGCGCCATACTTGTCCGATCGCCTGAACGCTGCCGTGAACAGCATCGTGGTGGGCGCCAACGGCCGCCTGGAATATGCCGCTGCGGCGCAAGGGCGGCCGCAGCGCGCAGCCTGGGTGGGATCGGCGGAGGTGAGCGACCTCGAGATGACCGACAAGCTCAATTCCGCGGACTTCCTGAAGTGGCGGCGACTGGCGTTCAGGCGCATCAATGTGTCGAGCACGGGCGATACGCTCGAGGCGGACTTGGGCGACATAACCCTGGAGGATTTCTTCGCGCGGGTGATCCTGAATGAACAAGGCCGGCTGAACCTGACGCAAATCATGGTCGAGCCGGGCCAGGAGGCCGGCTCGATTACCGACGACACGCCCGCTGCGCAAAGCAAGCCTGCGGAGCCGCCGGGCGAGCAGGCTGACGACGGGGCGGCCGCGCCCGCTTCCAAATTCCCGGAAAAAATCCGGGTGGGCGAGGTGCGCCTGGCGCGCGGCAACATCAATTTCACCGACAACTTCGTCAAGCCGAATTACCGCGCCAACCTGACGGACATCGAGGGCAGCATCTCCGCCGTCTCGTCCACCGATACGCAGCCCGCCGACGTGCAGGTGGCCGCCAAGCTCGACGGCAACGCGACGGTAGACATCACGGGCAAGCTGCATCCCTTCGGGCCGCGTCTCTATACCGACATCCGCGCCAGCGCCAAAGGCGTCGACCTGCCGGACTTGACGCCCTATGCGGCCAAGTATGCCGGCTACGCGATCGAGCGCGGCAAGCTCTCCATGGACGTGCACTACCAGATCGAGGACGGCAAGCTGCAGGCCAGCAACAAGATCTTCCTCGACCAGCTCACGTTCGGCGAGCGCGTGGAGAGTCCGGATGCGCTGAACCTGCCTGTATTGCTGGCAGTCTCGCTGCTCAAGAACAGCCGCGGCGAGATCGACATCGAATTGCCTGTTTCAGGTTCGTTGGACGATCCGCAGTTCTCCATTGGCGGCATCATCTTCCGGGCGCTCATCAATCTCATCGGGCGCGCGGTCACGGCGCCGTTCTCGTTGCTGGCTGCTGCCTTCGGCGGCTCTGGCGAAGAGCTGTCGCACATAGAGTTCGCACCGGGCAGCGCCGTGTTGGACGAGGAAGCACGCAAGCGCATCGACGTACTCGTCAAGGCGCTGAACGACCGGCCCGGGCTGAAGCTGGATGTTTCGGGTCGCGCCGATCCCAAGGTCGATGCCGAGGGGCTGCGCAAGGCGGGCGTGGAAGAACTGATTCGCGCCCAGCAGCGCGCGGCCCTGCGCAGGGGCGGGGAGGCGCCGCCAGACAAGGACCTGCCTCCCCTCGATGCCCAGCAGCGAGCCACGTACCTGGAGCGCGCCTACAAGGCGGCGAAGATCGACAAGCCTCGCAACGCGCTCGGTTTTGCCAAGTCCCTGCCCGGCCCGGAGATGGAGTCCCTGCTGGAAGCCAGCATCACGGTCGGGCCGGAGCAGTTGCGCGAGCTCGCGGCCCGTCGCGCGCAAGCGGTCATGTCGGTGTTGCGCGAAGCCAAGCTCGGTGAGCGTGCTTTCTTGATCGCCCCGCGCGTCGAGTCCAAGGGCGAGGCGACAGGCAAGCCGGTCGGCGTCGAGTTCAGTCTGAAATAGGCTGCCGCGCGGGAAGGTGGCTGCGCGCCTTCCCGCGCTAGCTTCCCGTTTCGAGGTCCATGGGCGCCGGCTCCGGGCGATCCGGATTCAGGCGCAGCCATACCCGGCGCATGGACGGATCTTCCGCGTCCACGTCGACGCGAAAACCCAGCTTGGACATCAGGGCCAGCATGGGTGCATTGTTGCCGAGCACCAGCCCTTCGATGACCTTGAGCCCTTGCTCGCGCGCCGCGTTGACCAGTGAGGTCATCAACTGCATGCCGAGGCCGCGGCGTTGCCAAGCGTCTGCGATGACCAGCGCATACTCGGCGCTGTCGCCGTCTGCGTAGAGCAGGTAGCGCGCGACCCCGATGATGGCTTCGCGCAGTTCGCCCGGGTGTTCCGGGTCGGGTTCCCACACGGTAGCCACGAGCGCGAGTTCGCGGTGGTAGTCGATCTGCGTATAGCGCGCGAGAGTACGCGGCGAGAGCTCCCGCATGAAGGAAATGAAGCGCATGTAGCGCGTGTGTTCGGAAAGGCCGCGCGTGAAATCCTGCAGCGGCACGGCGTCTTCCGGGCGGATGGGGCGGATGGTGTAGGGCGAGCCGTCCCGGAACTGCAAATGGCGAACCAGGCGCATGGGGTAGGGATGGATCGCCATGTGGGCATAGCCCCCTATGCCCGGATCGGCCTCGCCGGCCGGTTCGCGCGTCAGCGTGATCCGGGTGTCCGTGGCCACGACGCGGTCGCCGTCGATCATCACGGGGTCGATGTCCAGGCTCTCGATGTCCGGCAGGGCGCAGACGATCTCGGAAATGCGCACCAGCACGTCCTCCAGCGCATCGAGCGCGCGCGGCGTGAGGTTGGGGCTCAATTCGTAGCGCCATATGGCCGAGCGCTCCATCAGCCGCCGGGCCAGGAAGCCGTTCAGGGGCGGCAGTTCGATGCTGCGGGTTGCCGGGCTCTCGCCGCGGGAGCGTGCCGGGCCGAAGCGGATCACCGGCCCGAAGAGCGCATCCCGGGCCACGCCTATGGATACCTTGATCGACCCGGGAGGCCCCGCCATGGCTTCCACGGTGATGCCTTCGATATGGGCCTGCGGCGCCGCGGCCCGCGCGTTGGCGAGCATGCGGTGATAGGCGGTGACGAGCTCGGTGCTGTTGCGGATGTCCAGGTGCACGCCGCGCACGGCCGACTTGCGGACCACGTCGGGCGAATCGATCTTGATGGCCACGGGAAAGCCGATCTGTTGGGCGGCGATCACCGCCTCGGCCGGCGTGCGCGCGAGTATCACCTGCACTACCGGGATGTGGAAGGCGGCGAGCAGGGCTTTGCTTTCCGACTCGGTCAGCGTCAGCCGACCGGAGGAGCGTGCGCTGTCGATGAGGATGCGCGCGCCGGCGAGGTCGGGGTCTTGGCCGGGCGGTTCCGGCGGCGGCGTTTGCAGCAGCAGTTGCTGGTTGTAGTGGTAGGTGGCGAGATTGCCGAAAGCATCCACGGCGGCCTCGGGTGTGCGGAAGGCCGGAGAGCCGGCATCGTCCAGGATGCGGCGCAACGGACGCATGGCTGCGTCGCCCATGAAGCAGGTAATGACGGGCTTGGGCGCCTGCGGCGCAGTTTGCGCCAGGGCCTGCGCCACCGCTTTCATGTCGGCTTCCGGGTCGGGGGAGAACACGGCGAGCAGGCCGTCCACGCCGGGGTCGGCGACGATGGCTTCGACCGCTTGGGCGCATGCCCGGGGATCGGGAACGGAAAACTCCACGACCGGGTTGTCGGTCCAGGCGGCGGGGCTGAGCGTGGTAGCGAGCTTTTCCCGCGTCGCTTCCGCCAGTTCGGCGCGCATCACGGGACGGTCTGGCCCGAGCAGGTCGAGCGCGAGCTGGGCGGGCCCGCTGCCGTTGGCCAGCACAGCGATGCGCCGGCCGCTGGGGCGCTTGGCGAAACCGAGTGCCTTCACCGCCGAAAACAGCTGCACGAAATAGCGCACTCGCACGGCGCCGGCGCGGCGCAGCGCCGCATCGAACACGGCATCGGGCGATACCGGCGGCGAAGCGGGGGAAGCCATTGCTTCGCCGGGTGAGGTGTCGTGCACCGCCAGCGGGCGGACGCTGGTGCGCGTGCGCCCGCCGTGTCCCGCCTTGAGCACGACCACGGGCTTGACGCTGGCCGCGGCGCGGATGGCGCTCATGAACTCGCGGGCGTTGCGCACGTCTTCCAGGTATAGCGCAATGCTGTCGGTGCGGGAGTCCGCCACCAGGAAATCCAGGACGCGCGGGACGTCGAGCACGGCTTCTGCGCCCAACGACACCACGGTGGAAAAGCCCGTGCGGTTGTCGTCCGCCCAGTCCATGACCACGGCCATGATCGAGCGCGACTGGGTGACGAGTGCGACGCGTCCGGCGCGGCCCAGTTGCGGATGCACGCTCGCGTTGAGCCCCGCATGCGGGCGCTGCAAGCCAAAACTGTGCGGTCCCAGCACGATGCAATCGTGGGCTGCCGCCCAGGCTTTGCAGAAATCATTGTCTTCCAGCGACGGCTCGTGCGTCAGGAGGGCGACGGCCCGAGGGCGTGCAGGGGCCAGTGTCGAGAGCGTGTCGCGCAGCGCCGCGCGCGGCACGGCGACGACCGCGAGGTCCGGCCTGTCTTCCGCTGCGACCAGCGTCCGCGGCAGTGTCCAGCGAAGTTGCGGGTCCAGGCGGATCTCGGCAGTGCGCGCACGCAGGGCAGCCGGCAACGCGGACATCAAGGGCAGCGGGCGGTCGCTGATGGCGATCAGCGACCGCGGGTCGAACAAGGGAGACAAAGCGTGGCGGGACATGGCCCTCCTCACGGGATCAGGCAATGGAGGTCATTCTCGAAGGATAAGCGCTTTCGCCGCAAGTGGCGGCCACGGCAATACAATACGGGCAAAGGCCCATCGCCCTCTCGCGCCTTGCCGGGCATGCGTGGGCTGGCTCGCCCTGGGCCGCGGCATGCCCGGACCTCGTCCGGACGGCGCGGGCATGCGCGCATTGCAACTCTCCTGATGCGGATACGCCGCCTTGCGGCGCGGTCTCGCCGAACACGAATACTGATACCTGGATCCAAGAACTTCCCTATGAGCATCGATTCTTCGTCGCCTTCGGGCCGCAACCCGGCTGTCCGCACGCGTTTCGCGCCGTCGCCCACCGGTTTCCTGCACCTGGGCGGCGCGCGCACGGCGCTGTTCTCGTGGGCGTTTGCACGCCATCACGGCGGCACCTTCGTCCTGCGGATCGAAGACACTGACCTGGAGCGTTCCACTCCCGAGGCCGTGCAGGCCATCCTGGACGGCATGCACTGGCTGCAGCTGGACTATGACGAAGGCCCGTTCTACCAAATGCAGCGCATGGACCGCTATCGCGAAGTCATAGCGAGCATGCTGGAAGCCGGCACGGCTTATTACTGCTATTGCTCGCCGGAAGAGCTCGAGGCCATGCGCGAACGCGCCCGAGCCGAAGGGCGCAAGCCGCGCTACGACGGAACTTGGCGGCCCGAGCAGGGCAAGACGCTGCCCCCGGTGCCGCCCGGCCGCAAGCCGGTAGTGCGCTTCCGCAACCCGCTGGACGGCGAGGTCACTTGGAATGATCTCGTCAAAGGGCCCATCACGATCTCCAACGCCGAGCTCGACGACTTGATCATCGCCCGGCCGGACGGCACCCCCACCTATAACTTCTGCGTGGTGGTCGACGATTGGGACATGGGCATTACGCACGTCATCCGTGGCGACGACCACGTCAACAACACGCCCCGCCAGATCAACATCCTCAAGGCGCTCGGTGCCACGCTGCCGCAGTACGGGCACGTTCCCATGATCCTGGGCCCCGACGGCGAGAAGCTGTCGAAGCGGCATGGCGCCGTCAGCGTCATGCAGTACGACGAGCAAGGGTACCTGCCCGAAGCCATGATCAATTACCTCGCACGCCTGGGATGGAGCCATGGCGATGACGAAATTTTCTCGCGCGAGCAATTGATCGAGTGGTTCGATACCCGCAATCTGTCTAAGTCGGCTGCGCAATGGGATCCCAAGAAGCTGAACTGGGTCAACGCGCACTACATCAAGCACAGCAGCGATGCCGATTTGGCCGAGCGCGTCGCGCCGCGCATCCTGAAGCGTGGTGGAAAATTGGAGGGCGTCGACCTGCCGGCCATCATGGGCCTGCTCAAGGAGCGTGCCGAAACGCTCGAGCAGCTGGCGGCCGATGCGATGCTGTTCTGCGGTGAGTTCGACCCGTCGGCCACGCCGCCGGAACTGGTGGCCCAGCACCTGACCGACTCCGCGCGCGCCATGCTGCGCGACTTTGCGCAAGAGGCGGAGAAGATCGAGTGGACGCGAGAGCAAATTTCTTCGCTCATGAAGCACACTTTGGCCAAATATAGTGTTAAGATGCCGGCCCTCGGGATTCCGTTGCGGGTAGCCGTAACGGGGCGGGCTCAAACCCCAGCCATCGATGCAGTGTTGACGCTGCTAGGTCGCGAAAAAGTTTTGGCCCGCTTGCACAAGATCTGAAATTCGTGCATAATCTCGATTCTTCGCAGTGCACGGGGGTATAGCTCAGCTGGGAGAGCGCTTGCATGGCATGCAAGAGGTCAGCGGTTCGATCCCGCTTACCTCCACCAGTCGAAGAAAGCAGTACTTGTAGTTCCGGGTCCCCTTCGTCTAGAGGCCTAGGACATCACCCTTTCACGGTGAGTACAGGGGTTCGAATCCCCTAGGGGACGCCACCCAGCGCAAGCTGGAAGAAGCAGTAAACCATACCGCTGCGGAGCGGTAGTTCAGTTGGTTAGAATACCGGCCTGTCACGCCGGGGGTCGCGGGTTCGAGCCCCGTCCGCTCCGCCAAAATTCAAAAAGCCTTGTAAGTCAAATACTTACAAGGCTTTTGTCTTTCTGGGCTGGTAGCAAATTTGGTAGCAATATGCTGAATTTGCCCGTCTATCGTAGGGGTCACACCTACTACCTGCATACTCGTATTGCAGGGCGTCAGTTCAAAAGGTCGCTACGCACAAGCGACACACTCACGGCTATGATTAGGGCAACCAAGTTGCTGGAGGCTGTGGCCGTGTCTTTCGACCTGTCAAAAATTAGAAAATACGAACTTGACCTTTCTAACGGCATTGTCCGTGCCGACGGTCCTGAAGACCACGGCAGGCTTATGGACGCCTTGGATATGCTTCTAAAAGTGAAACAGGCCACAAGGTCTGCCCCACCTGCTCCTGCCCCCCAGCCCCCACAGGGGGAGCCTGTAGAGAGTTTGGGCATACGCCCTGCTACGCAACATGGGTTGACCCTGCTGGAACTTCTCGACAAGTACCTGCTGTTGAAACAGGTCAAGCCTGCTACCGTCACGGCTTTGCGAAACACCTGCAAGGAGTTCACAACCTTTTTTCAAAGCAAGTGCTATATAGCCGATATTCTGGTTAGCGACATTACCCGTTATCAGGAATTTATGGCTGGCAAGGGCAATGTACCCCGAACCATTGACGGAAAAGTTGGCTATATCAAAACCCTGCTTAATTTCGCTATCAAGCAAGGTTATCTGACAGGAAAGAACCCGGCTGAAAATATGTCACTGCTGACGAAACAGCAGAAACTTACCGGTGGCTATGCCATATTTGAACTGGACGAAATCAAAGCGATTTTTGACAGTGAATATTTTCGCAAGCAGAAAGAAAGCGACCCTGATTATTATTAGGTCCTGTTGCTGGGTCTGGCAACGGGGTGCCGTGTCAATGAAATAACCTCCCTGCCCCCGCTGTCAGAATAGTTGGAACCTCTACAGATGTTAGAGTTTGAATCTCCAACCTGGGGCAGAGAGAAGGTTCCCATGAAGTATTCCCCCGAGCG
>NZ_JADGHH010000099.1 GCF_019689535.1 Pigmentiphaga sp. | reverse complement strand
ACGCGGCGGAGTGCTGTTCAGCCACGTCAACGGCTCGGCCCTCCCGCCCTCGGCGAGTGCCCATCGCCCCGAACTGGCTGGCCGCCCCTGGGAAGCCATGGGCGTTTCGCTCGTGCTACATCCGCGCAACCCCTACGTGCCCACCGTGCACATGAACGTACGGGTGTTCGTCGCAAAATCGGTCCACGTGTCCGATGCCGATGACGTCTTCTGGTTCGGCGGAGGCATGGACCTGACCCCGTATTACCCGTTCGAGGAAGACGCGGTCCATTTCCATCGCACCTGCAAGGCAGCGTTGGACCCGAGCGGCCCGGAGCTCTACCCGCGCTTCAAGAAATGGTGCGACGAATATTTCTATCTCAAGCACCGCAAAGAGGCCCGCGGCATCGGCGGCATCTTCTTCGACGACTTCAACGAAGGTGGATTCGAGCATGCGTTCGCCATGACGCGCTCAGTCGGCGATCACTTCCTCGACGCCTACCTGCCCATCGTCCAGCGTCGCGTCGACTTGCCGTACGGCGAGCGGGAGCGCGATTTCCAGGCATACCGCCGCGGCCGCTACGTCGAATTCAACCTGGTATTCGATCGCGGCACCCTGTTCGGGCTGCAATCGGGAGGTAGGACGGAATCCATCCTGATGTCGATGCCGCCGCACGCGCAATGGCGCTACGACTGGCATCCTGAGCCCGGCTCGCCAGAGGCGCGCCTCTACGAAATGCTGTCGCCGCGAGAGTGGGTTTGAATTCGCCTGTCGTCCAACGCATCGGATTGCTCGGGGGAAGCTTCGATCCCATCCACGAGGCCCACGTGGCCTTGGCGCGTACCGCGCGCGACCACCTGGGGCTGGAGTCGGTCCATTTCATTCCTGCGGCCGAGCCCTGGCAGCGACGGCCGCTCACCGCCACGGCGGAACAGCGCGCCGAGATGGTGGCGTTGGCAATCGCCGGGGAACCGAATCTCGTCCTGAACCGCATGGAAATCGACCGCGGCGGCCCCAGCTATACCATCGACACGCTGCGTGCGCTCGCGGGCCCCACGGGCACGTCGCTTGCTGGAGCGTCGCGGTACGTCTGGATTCTCGGGGCCGACCAGTTGGCGAACTTCTGCACTTGGAAAGACTGGCAGGATATCGTCGCGCTGGCTGAACTCGCGGTGGCAGCCCGCCCGGGCACCCGGCCGGCCCCCCCTCCACCGCTGCGCGATGCGCTGGCTCGACTGGAACGCACGCTACACAGGCTTCCGATGCCCGAGATGGCGATATCCAGCTCCGCCATCCGGGATCGGCTCTCACGCGGCGAACCCGTCGACGGTCTCGTTTCCCCCGCGGTGCTACGCTACATCCGCCAGCATCGCCTGTATCAGGCCTGAATATGGACATACGCAAACTGCAACGCGCCGTAGTCGACGCTCTCGAAGACGTCAAGGCGCAAAACATCACGGTGCTCAACACCACCCACTTGACCAGCCTCTTCGACCGCGTGGTCATCGCCAGCGGCACCTCCAACCGGCAGACGCGGGCCCTTGCATCCAGCGTCGTCGAAAAGGTCAAGGCCATCGGCGGCGAGGTCGTCGCGACCGAAGGCGAGGAAACCGGCGAATGGGTGCTCGTGGACCTCGGCGACATCGTGGTCCACATCATGCAACCCGCTATCCGCGAGTACTACAACCTTGAAGAAGTCTGGGGCGGGAAACCGGTGCGGATGAAACTGAACGCCTCCTCCGCGCGCTAGCTCCCCGGGAGCGGCGCCTGCCGCACGGACTGCCACAGCGAACCGCGCTCATGAAACTGATCATCATCGCCGTCGGCCACCGCATGCCAGCCTGGGTGGACGAAGCCTTCACCGACTATGCCAAGCGCATGCCCCCCGACTGCCCCGTCGAACTGCGCGAAATCCGCCCCGAGCCGCGCACTACGGGCAAGACGCCTGCCCAGATGCAGGCCCTGGAGGCCAAGCGGATCGAAGCCGCCCTTCCCGCCTCAGGGCTTTGGATCGCGCTCGACGAGCGGGGACGCGACCTCACCACCCTGGACCTGTCTCGGCAAATGCAGCAATGGCGCAACGATGGACGCGACGTGGCGCTCATCATCGGCGGGCCGGACGGGCTCGACCCCGACCTCAAGCGGCGTTGCACCAGCATGCTGCGCCTGTCCAGCATGACCCTGCCCCACGGCATGGTGCGTGTGCTGCTTGCAGAACAGCTTTACCGAAGCTGGTCCATTCTTGCCAATCACCCCTACCATAGGGGAGGTTGACCCGACCATCCGCGGGCCTTGCGTGCCCGCCCTGCACAGACGACGACATGACGGCCATCTACCTCGCCTCGCGCAGCCCAAGGCGCCGAGAATTGCTGACGCAATTGGGCATCGAACACGAAGTACTGTTGCCGCCCCCGGCCGCAGGCCCGGACGAACCCCAGCTGCCCGGCGAGCCGGCTGCCGACTATGTCCGGCGCACCGCGCGCGAAAAGGCGCTGCTGGGCGCCGAAACCATGCGCCTGCGCCAGCTGGAAGAACGGCCTCTTCTGGCCGCCGACACGACTGTCATCCTAGACGGAGAAGTCCTGGGCAAACCGGTGGACCGGGCCGATGCCGTGCGCATCCTGCAAAAGCTCTCCGGCACCGAACACGCCGTCCACACCGCGGTCGCCATGGTATGCCGCGGGCAGCTGTACGAAGACGTCTCCATCACCCAGGTGCGCTTCCGCATCCTGTCCCAGCGCGATATCGAACGCTATTGCGACACCGGGGAACCCTTCGACAAAGCCGGCGCCTACGGCATACAGGGGCTGGGCGGCGTATTCGTACAGCACATCAGCGGGAGCTTCACCGGCGTGATGGGCCTGCCTCTGTACGAAACCTCCCGCCTCCTCGCCAGGGCGGGCATCCTCCTTCCCTGATCCGCGCCGGCGAGCCGGCCGCACTCCCCCGCTCGCCGCCGGTTCGCGACTCGCGGTAAGCTCCCCGATAGTCGCGCAAGCTCACCGGCAGATTCCATGACCGAAGACATCCTGATCAACGTTTCCCCGTATGAAACCCGCGTCGCAGTCGTCCAGCAGGGCGCGGTCCAGGAACTCCACATCGAGCGCACTTCCCAGAAAGGCTACGTCGGAAACATCTATCTTGGCCGCGTCGCGCGCGTGCTCCCCGGCATGCAAAGCGCCTTCATCGACATCGGCCTGGGGCGCGCCGCTTTCCTGCACATCGCCGACATACGGGAAAGCCGCCAAGAACGCGCCCAGGGAGGGCACCCGACCACGCCCATCGAGAAACTGCTGTTCGAAGGGCAGACCTTGATGGTCCAGGTCATCAAGGACCCCATCGGCACCAAGGGCGCGCGATTATCCACCCAGATCAGCGTGGCCGGACGCATGCTGGTCTACCTGCCATTCGATCCGCACATCGGCATTTCGCAGCGCATCGAGTCGGAGGCCGAACGCATCCAATTGCGCGATCGGGTACAGCGGCTGATGCCCAAGGACGAGAAAGGGGGCTACATCGTCCGCACCCAGGCCGAAGACGCCACCGACGAAGAACTCGCGGCCGACATCGCCTACCTCAGCAAGCTCTGGTCCATCATGCAGCAAGAAGCGCGCACCAAAGGCGCACCGCGCCTGCTGCACGAAGACCTGAACCTGGCGCAAAGGGTATTGCGCGACGTCGTCAGCACCGACACGGCTTCCATCCAGATCGATTCGCGCAGCAGCTTCAATAAGCTAAAAACCTGGGCGAGCGAGTTTACGCCTTCGGTCGTCGACAAGCTCGTGCACTACACCGGGGAGCGACCGCTGTTCGACCTCTATAACGTCGACGAGGAAATCAACCGGGCACTGTCGCGACGCGTGGACCTCAAGTCCGGCGGCTATCTCATCATCGACCAGACCGAAGCGCTCACCACCATCGACGTCAACACCGGCGGCTTCGTCGGCGGACGCAACTTCGACGACACCATTTTCAAGACCAACCTCGAAGCGGCCCAGGCCATTGCACGCCAACTTCGCCTGCGCAATCTCGGCGGCATCATCATCCTGGACTTCATCGACATGGAAAACCCGGAGCACCGGGAAGCGGTGCTGGCGGAATTGCGCAAAGCCCTGGCCAGGGATCGCACGCGCATCACGCTCAACGGCTTCACGCAGCTCGGCCTGGTCGAGATGACGCGCAAGCGCACCCGCGAATCGCTCAGCCACGTGTTATGCGAGCCCTGCCCCACTTGCCAGGGGCGCGGCCAGGTCAAGACGCCGCGCACGCTGTGTTACGAGATCCTGCGGGAAATTCTGCGCGAAGCGCGCCAATTCAACCCAAAAGAGTTCCGCGTTTTGGCCTCGCAAGCGGTCGTGGACATGTTCCTGGAAGAAGAGAGCCAGAACCTGGCCGCGCTGGGAGACTTCATCGGCAAGCCCATTTCGCTGCAGGTGGAGGGGATATACAGCCAGGAGCAATACGACATTATCTTGATGTGACCCGTCCACGGTGCACGGCCGCGGCAACCGCATGTGCGCCGTGCCGGCAGCGGCCTTGCGCCCACGGGGGCGACGGTTCGACCGCTTACAATAGAGGGTTCGTACGGGCCTACCGTCCCGCGACAGGGAGAGGATCATGAACCAGGAAGAAGCCATCGTCGAACTCGCAAAGTTGCTGCGGGCGCAACGCAACCGGCTCGACGGGCTCACCATCGCGGCCCGCGTGCTGGCGCGGGAACGCATGGCTGACGATGAATTCCGCGAAGCCGTCGAACACGAAATGCATCGCTACACGTCCCTGCTCCAAGACACCCGGCGCGCCGCCGAAATCGAGTTCGAAGTCGCGCGCATCTTCGATAGGACCTCCCTCCATCCCAGCGGCCCGGCCCGGCCGGAAGAATGAGGGCCGGGCGGGCGCGCACGAACTTCCGAGGCACCAGCCCGAGGCCAGCGTCCGTTTTCATCGACAGTGCAAAAGTCGGTTGACTTTCCCATCGCAGCGGGTGACAATGGCTAATCGATCTTTGCCGCAAGAACCACAACGAACATGGCGGCAACAAGTTACGGTCGGCCTAGCCCGATCCCTCTTGTACTCTTTCCCCTCTTAACCGAGTTTCGTTACCCAGCGCGCCGCTTCGGCGCGCCAGACTAAGAGACTAGGTCCGTCGTTCCGGTACCCAGTCTCGTTGGACGCTTTTGATAGAAATTTTCCCAGACCAACTCATCCCTCCCCCTGCGCATCAACCCGTGCACGGCGAGGCCATCGAGGTTGGCGACGTCGTATATCTCCAACCCAAGCACGGTCCGCTCGTCGCCAGCACCGTGATATTCGCAGCGACCCTCTTCGGTTGCATTACCTATACCGCTGACGCTTTGGTACCCGCTCCGGGCACTACGTCCGCTCATCGTCTACGCCTGCGGTTTCGCAAGCGGGACGTTCATCGGGTCCAATCGCAGCGGCATGCCTGCATACCGGCTGCCGGGCAGGACTTTCAGTAAACCGGCACGCCACGGCACGCCACACCCCTTAATTGACTAGGACACACATGGAACAGACAGGAATCGTCAAATGGTTCAACGATGAAAAAGGCTTCGGCTTCATCATGCCCGAGAGCGGCGGCAAGGATTTGTTCGCCCATTTCTCCGAGATCCAAGGCAGCGGACGCAAGACGCTGATGGAAAACCAACGCGTCACGTTCGTGGCCGCCAATGGTCTCAAAGGCCCGCAGGCCACGAAGATCCGGGTCGTCGCCTGAACGCGGGCTGATACCCAGACGCAAGACAGCTCCCCGGCATCGCAAGGTGCCGGGGAGTTTTTTTGCCCGGGCCGCCAAGGTGCCCGGGTTTCAGAGGCTCGCGCGTAGCAGGATGCCGTCGAGTTCCGCGCTGGCCGACATGCCGCCTTGCTCGTATCCCAGTGCGGCGCATGCCATGGACAGCGTCTGCCGCCACTCCCGTTCCGCGCTCTTGTGAATGAAGAAGTCCCGCGCGCATTGGTCGCCGCGGATGAGCTCCTTGCGCAGCCACTCCGCCATGCGCGCCTCCTCCCGCCGGTCCAGCACGCGCGACAATACCGAAATCGAAACGAACGCGTACGATCTGATGTTCTTCAGCATCCGCCCGCGTAGCGGCCCCACCGGAAATTCCAATGATTGAGCATCCATGGGTACCTCGCCGAAAACACTATCGTATGGGGCGCGGCCAAGCGCCGGAGACAGCTGTTTGCTATCGTTTATCCTGCTAAAACCCGGGCCTCGCGGGTATCGGCCCGCTCCCGACAGGATCCTCTCGCTCATGCCGACTCCGCGCCCGCTCTCCCCTTCCGACTACGAGCCCGTCATCGCCCGCGTCGACCACTGGTGGGGTGGCCGCCCCATGCAGGCACTGCTGCCGCGGCTCTTCTTAGAGCATTTCCGGCGTACGAGCTTTGCCATCGGCGCCTCGGACGCGATAGAGGCGTTTCTGATCGACTTCGTCTCCCAGACCGATTCCCGCATCGCCTACATCCATTTCGTCGGGGTGGATCCCGCTCGCCGAGGCGGCGGCCTCGGGCGCATGCTGTATGAGCACTTCTTCGATGTCGTCCGTGCGCTGGGCTGCGAGGAAGCGCACAGCATCACGTCGCCGGCCAATAGCGGGTCGATCGCTTTCCACCGCAAGATGGGATTCGAGCTGGAGCCGGGCACGGGACAGGTGGACGGAGTGCCGGTCCAACTGCACCATGCGGGCCCGGGCCAACATCGCGTGCGGTTCAGGAAGATGATCGTGGCGGCCTGATCCGGGCGAGGGTTCCGTCCTCCCCGTAGGGGAATGCGGCATGCGACTTGCTGCGTCGGTCGTCTCTGGAGACGACCATGGCAGCCAACTCACCTTCCCGTTCCCCTGGCCAACCGATCGACGACAAGCTCGAGGACACGAACAGTTCGACGCCCACGCCCGCGGCCCCGCGCCGCGAACCGGACATGCACAAGACCGACCGCGACCACACGGACGAGGAATATCATCGGCAACTGGGCCACGGCAGGAAGTCCCGCGCGGAGGACGATCCGAATGCCGGCGGCGGGCAACCCTAGCCGAGCGCGGCGGCACGGCCGCCTCAGACGCGGCGCCCCGTGCGGTGCAGCACAGGGCCCGACCGGGCGGTATCGATGGCGGCATCCAGATCCTGGATATCGCTATATCTTCCAAACATGTATTCGTAGCGCCGCACCACGATTGGCGCTCCCCGGCCCCGGCCGTTCTGGCTCCTGAGCCAGCGATAGCGTTCGGCGTCGAGGACCAGCTCGGACACGGCCGCCGCCAGGCGCTTGCTCAACGGCGACCGCCAGGAACGCGGCTCCCAGATGCCCGACTCGAGCATGGCAACCGCTTGCCCGACCTCCTCCAAGGTCGCGTTACGCGGAGCCAGGCGGACGGCAAGATCCAGCGCTCCGGCGTGGCGCGACAATTCCGAGGAGGCGACGCGCAGCCGCCGCACCAGGTCCCGGCTGGAGGGCCTGGATGCCCATCCGTCGTCCCAGTGCCGGGTCTGCTGTCCCGCGGGTTCCAGAGCGGACAACCCGCCGGCGTATTGCTCGAGGGCATCCGCCGCGTCGAGAAGCAGAGCGCTCAAATCATGCATGATCGACCTCGTGTTTCGCGCAGGGAGGACGTGCAGCAAGAAGCGAGCCGGCAACGCGAATCATTGTCGATATCGTCAAAAACAGGAAATTCTCCTTGAAAAGAAAATCGTAATTATCGAACCATTCCCGCCGCCGGACAGCGATGCGGGCGCCGAAGAGTTCGAGCATCCGATCCGCCGGCGATGGGCAGCCGGGCGTGTATCGACGGATCAGGCCCGGAAGAGCTCGTGCACCAGCCCGCGCAGCCACATGTTGCCGGCATCCCTGTGGAAGCGGCGCGGCCAGAACTGGTGGACCTCGATGGTGGGCGCCTTGAGCGGCACGTCCACCATCCTGATGTCGGCATGCTGCACGCACACGTTGGCCATGTCGCGCGGAACGGTGGCGATGAGGTCGGAGCTTTCGATAATGGGCAGCAGGCTCGTGAAGTGGGACGTTTCGAGCAGCACGCGCCGCCTCAAGCCCTTGCGCTGGAGGAACTCTTCGAACAGATGCTCCCGCCCCGGCCGGACGGCGGCATGCGGCAAGGCGAGGTACTGCTTGAGCGTGAGGACGTCCCCCACCTCGGGATGGCCGCTGCGGACGATGCAGACGAAGGTATTGCGAAACAGCAGTTGCTGAAACATGCCCGCCTTGTGCAGGTCGGGAAAATAGCCGATCGCCAGTTCCGCCTCGCCTGACTCCAGCGCTTCGGCGGCCGCATGGCGCGGCATGGCGAGCGTGCGCAGGTTCAGGCCCGGTCCGGCCTGGACGAACCGCGCCAGCAGCTTGGGGACGAAATTGATCTCGCCGATGTCGGGAGTGATCAGCGTGAAGGTGCGCTCGCTGGATGCCGGATCGAATGTGTGCGCCTGGAGGATTTCGCCCTTGATGGTATCCATTACGCGCCGCACCGCAGGCGCGAGCGAGACGGCCCGCGGGGTCGGCTGCATCTGCGAGCCGGTGCGCACGAACAAGGCGTCGCCGAACAGCGTGCGCAGGCGCGCCACGGCCGCGCTCATTGCCGGCTGGCTCAGGCCGATGGCCTCGGCCGCGCGCGACACGCTGCGGTGCTCCAGCATCGCATCGAACACGCGCAACAAGTTGAGGTCGATATGGCGAATATCCATGGGATGGATTTTAACTATTCGCCGAATCGTCTGGAAAGATAATCCACCGGCGCTTAGACTGCCTCCGTGGATATTGCTTGACACTCGAACGGAGACACACATGACCGGCCTCACCCTGGAACAGGCGAACGCCATCATCGCCGCGGCGCTGCGCCGCTCCGCCCAGAAAGGCTACAAGCCCATGGCGGTGGTCGTGCTCGACGCGGCCGGGCACTTGAAGGCCGCGCAACGCCAGGACGGCGCCAGCATGTTCCGGGTAGACATCGCCACCGGCAAGGCCTGGGCCGCGGTGGGCATGGATGCCTCGAGCCGGACGCTGGCGCAACGCGCCAAGGACAACCCGAATTTCTTCGTCACGCTGGCCGCCACCGCCCAGGGCCGCTTTCTTCCCCAGACAGGCGCGGTGCTGATCAAGGACGCCGCCTGCGCCGTGCTCGGAGCCGTCGGCGCGAGCGGCGGCACGGGCGACGAGGACGAGGAAATCTGCATCGCCGGCGTGACCGAGACCGGCCTGCAAGCGGGCTGACGGCTGGCGCGGACGACGGAACACGACACCATGGCATCTTCCACCATACAGGGACTTCGCAGCGTGGCCCTGGAGGTTCCCGACCTGGCAAAGGCGGAACATTTCTATACCGAAACCTGGCACCTGGACGTGGCCGCGCGCGAAGGAGACTCGCTCTATTTCCGCGGCACCGGTGCCGATCATCATCTGCTGGCGCTGCATCGCGGGCCGCGCACCGCCATTCGTCATGTGACGCTGCGCGCCCGGAGCGAGGAGGCGCTCCACACCATCGCGCGCGCGTGCATCGACGCGGGCGGGACGGTAGAGATCCCCGTCGGCGCGGTGGCGGACCCCGCCGGCGGACAAGGTCTATTGATACGCGATCGCGACGGGCGGCGGATCCAGGTGGTGGCCGGCGACGCCCGGCATGCCGACGCCCGCGAGGTCGCCGACCGCCCCGTCAGGCTCGCGCACGTCGTGCTCAACAGCGACGACGTCGCCGCCACGCAGCGCTTCTTCGAGCAGGCGCTGGACTTCCGGCTGGTCGACCGCACGCGCATCATGGCCTTCCTGAACTGCAACGCCGACCACCACACGATCGCGCTGGGCGACACGGACAACAATGCGCTGAACCATATCGCCTTCGTCATGCCGGACCTGGAATCCGTCATGCGCGGCGGCGGCCGGATGAAAGACGCGGGCTACGCCATCGAATGGGGGCCCGGCCGGCACGGCCCGGGGGACAACGCCTTCAACTATTTCATCGGCCCCTTCGGCGAGGTGATCGAGTACACGGCGGAAGTGGAACAGATCGACGACAGCTATGTGGCCGGCGCGCCCGAAGACTGGACATGGCCGCCGGGCCGCGTGGACCAGTGGGGCATATCGCCGCCCCCGTCGTCCCGCCTGAAAGCGGCGCAAAGCGACGTGTTCTTCGTGGCCCCGCCGGCCTGATCCGCCTCAACCGGACCACAACCGACCATTCACGCGATCTGCCGATGCCCGCAGGCCGGGCGCGGCCCGTCTCGTCCCGAAAAAACGCTCCCGTAGGCGATGCGTCCATCCCTCGGAGCACCTTATGGAGAATCCTGAACCCATGCGGAGATACTGCGCATGACCTCGGCTACCCATCCCATGGCGTACGACGTCGCCATCGTAGGCTTCGGCCCTGCCGGCGCAGTGGCCGCAGGGCTGCTGGCCAACCAGGGGTTCCGCGTCCACGTCTGCGACCGGCAACGCGATGTCTACGACAAACCGCGCGCAATCGCGGTCGACCACGAAATCATGCGTGTCTTCCAGCAACTGGGGCTGGTGGATCGCATCGCTGAACATGTCGAGCCGTTCACGCCCTCCGAGTACTACGGCGTGGATGGCCGCCTCATCAAGCGGCTGACGATGGTCGAGCCACCCT
The DNA here is from genome assembly GCF_019689535.1 of Pigmentiphaga sp. Taxonomy (GTDB): domain Bacteria; phylum Pseudomonadota; class Gammaproteobacteria; order Burkholderiales; family Burkholderiaceae_B; genus Pigmentiphaga. Next base: position 2,261 of record NZ_JADGHH010000099.1, on the reverse strand, counting down.
ACCCGCTCGGCTACGTTCCATCCAATGTCTTCACCCAGCCTCCGGTGGAGCGCATCCTGCGGGCTCATGTGGAGCGATCGCCCAACGCCCGCGTGGAACTGGGCGCGACGGCATGCGCGCTGGAACAGGATGCGGACGGCGTTACGCTGGAACTGGCGCACGATGACGGCCGCCGGGACCGCATCCGTGCCCGCTACGTGATCGGCTGCGACGGCGCCTCCAGCACCGTGCGCGACCTCGTCGGCATCGCGCTGGAGGACCTGGAGTTCGACGAACCGTGGCTGGTGGTGGACGTGCTGGTCAATGAGCGCGGACTCGCCAAACTGCCCCGGACCAGCGTGCAGTACTGTGAGCCGGATCGGCCATGCACGCTGGTCATCGGTCCCGGCAATCATCGCCGGTGGGAGATATCGCTCAAGCCGGGCGAGGACCCTCAGGCCGTCACGCGTCCCGAGGAAACGTGGAAACTGCTGGCGCGCTGGCTCGGTCCGGACGACGGCCAGCTATGGCGCCAGGCCAGCTACCGTTTCCATGCCCTGGTGGCGGACGAATGGCGCAAGGGGCGCGTGTTCATTGCCGGCGACGCTGCCCACCAGCAGCCGCCCTTCCTGGGCCAGGGCATGTGCCAGGGCATACGCGACGTCGCCAACCTGAGCTGGAAACTCGCCGCGGTGCTGCGGCGGACGGTGGCGGGCGACCGGGCCGAGGCGCTGCTCGACAGCTACGGCGTGGAGCGCAAGCAGCACGTCCGCAACCTGACCGAGCGCATCAAGGCCATCGGCGCGGTGATCTGCGAACGCGACGAAGCCCGCGCCCGCGCGCGGGACACGCGCCTGCTCGATGAATGCGGCGGCATCGTGCGCGACGTACCCCGCCAGGAAGTCATCCCCCCCTTGGAGCAAGGGCTGTTGTCGCGCCGTCCCGCGCCCGCTCGCGGCACGCTCTTCCCGCAACCGTGGGTGCGGCAGGCCGATGCGGCAGTCCGCCTGGACCACTTCGCCGGCGACGGCTGGTGGCTGGCGCTGGCCCCGGCCTATCCAGGCACCGCGCCGGTCCTTCCTGCGCAATGGGGCGTGGCGACGCTGCACTTCGGCCGCGTCCTGGCCGAGACGGAAGGCGTATGCGCCGCATGGTTCGAGCGCAATGCGTGCGTCGCCGCCCTGGTGCGCCCCGACCGCTATGTCTATGGCGTCGCCGCCGATGCGCGGGAATTGGACGCCTTGCTCGACGAACTGCGCACCGCGCTGTATTGACCACCATACCGAGAGGAGACAACGATGAACCGAAGACACGCCATCCAGACCATCGCGGCCGTGGCAGCCGCCGTTTCCGGCTTCGCGCCCTTGCCCGCGGCGCTGGCGCAGGCCTGGCCGGACAAGCCGGTACGGCTGCTGCTGTCGCAGCCGCCAGGCTCCGGGCCCGACAACATCGCCCGCCTGTTGTCCGAGCGGCTCTACCCGCGCTGGGGCCAGGCAGTGGTGATCGAGAACAAGCCGGGCGGCCAGAATACGGTGGGCGCCCAGGCCGCGGCGCGTTCGCCCGCCGACGGCTACAACTTCTATTTCGCGACCACGGCGGCGCTGGTCACCAATACCTTCCTGTTCAAGCAGCTACCCTACGACCCGGCCAAGGACTTCGTGCCGGTGGCCTTCGTCGCCCGCAGTCCATTCGGCATCCTGGTCAAGGCCGACTCGCCGGTGCGGACCGTGGAGGAACTCATCGCCAAGTCCAAGGCAGCGCCCGGCACGTTCACGCTTGGCAACGAAGGCCCGCGCACTTTCGGCGGCATGATCGCCCGCCTGTTCAACGCCCGATCCGGCGCGCAGGCCAACCTGGTTCCCTACGTGTCGGTCGGCGTATCGGCGCAGAACCTGATGGGCGAGCACGTGGACGCGATCGTGGCCGACGTGGCCTCGACCGCGCAACTGGCCAAGCAGGGCCGCCTGCGGCTGCTGGCGGTGACCTCGGAGAAGCGACTGCCCGACTGGCCGCAGGTGCCCGCGCTGTCGGAACTATTGCGGGACTTCGACATGGTGGGCTGGTTCGCCATCGTCGCGCCCGCCGGAACCCCCGCCGCCGCGATCGACCGGGTCAACCGCGACATCAACGCCTTGCTGGCGGACGAGGAAGTGGCGGGGCGCATCGCGGCCATCGGCCCCATTGCCGCGCCGGGCTACAGCCCGGCGCAGACGGGCGAATTCCTCAAGCGGGAGCATGCCCGCTGGGCGCAGATCACCAAGGAAATAGACATCCTGCCGGAA
>NZ_JADGHH010000098.1 GCF_019689535.1 Pigmentiphaga sp. | reverse complement strand
TCGGGGTAAACGACGGGGCGAGGGGGCAGAAGCCGCAGAGCGGGCCGGCTTCATCGATCGGTGCCGTTCGCGAAGGCGGATCAGGCGCCGCTGCCGTTCATGGCGGGACGCGCCGTGAACCGGTAGCCGCTGCCGCGGATGGTCTCGATGTGGCAATCGTGCTTGCTCGGCTCGAGCGCCTTGCGCAGGCGGCGGATGTGCACGTCCACGGTCCGTTCTTCGACGAACACGTGATCCCCCCAGACGTGGTCCAGCAATTGCGAGCGCGTGAAGACCCGTTCGGGGTGGGTCATGAAGAAATGTAGCAGGCGGAATTCCGTCGGCCCGATGTCGAGGGGCCGGCCATGGCCGTTGAGGCGGTGGGTAGACGGGTCCAGCTGCAGCCCGGCCACCTCGATCGGGTCGTCGGTCAGCTGGGGCGCCCGCCGGCGCAGCACGGCCTTGATGCGGGCCATGAGCTCCTTGGGCGAGAACGGCTTGGTGATGTAGTCGTCGGCCCCGGCTTCGAGCCCGTCGACTTTATCCTGTTCCGCGCCCTTGGCGGTGAGCATGATGATGGGAACGCCCTTGGTGCGCTCTTCGGCACGCAGCTTGCGGGCCAGGGCGATTCCCGACGTGCCGGGCAGCATCCAATCGAGCAGGATGAGGTCGGGCAGTTCGGCGCGGATCAGGGTTTGCGCCTGTTCCGCATCGGCCGCCCGCAAGACTTTATGGCCCGCGAAGGACAGGTTGACGGAAATCAGCTCCTGGATGGCCGGTTCGTCTTCGACGACTAAAATGGTGCTGGACATGGTGTGCCGCTCAAGGTTGCTCAAGCATGTCCATAGTATGGCGGTATTGTTTCACGTATGTGACACGCGGGCACCGGTTCCTTCGGTGGCGGGGGCGCGGCGCGTCCATCGGCTACCATGGAGGGCTTAGCGCGAGAAAATTATGGCAGGCCTCGACAAACACATCCCTTCGCCGACCAACATCGTCGTGCACCGCAAGTCCCGGGTGCTCGAGATCTCCTTCGATGACGGCAAGACTTTCAAGCTGCCGTTCGAGCTGCTGCGGGTCTATAGCCCCTCCGCCGAAGTGCGCGGGCATGGGCCGGGCCAGGAAACCTTGCAGGTCGGCAAGCGCGACGTCGACATCGTGGCACTGGACCCGGTGGGCAACTATGCGGTGCAGCCCCATTTTTCCGACGGGCACAGCACGGGCATTTACTCCTGGGACATCCTGTATGCGCTCGGGCGCGACCAGGACCGGCTCTGGGCCGAATATCTCGCTGCGCTCGAGGCTGCCGGCGCGTCGCGCGATCCCGAGCCACTGGACGGCCTGGAAACAACCGAAGTACGCCGTGAAGGTAAACAATGAGCGATAAGCATTATTCCGCGGGTCCGGAGAGCGTCGACGTCGCGGACGGCACCACGCATTTCGGCTTCCAGAAAGTGGCCGAAGCCGAGAAAGCCCGAAAGGTCGCCGAAGTCTTCCATTCGGTGGCCTCCCGTTACGATCTGATGAACGACCTGATGTCCGGCGGGCTCCACCGGGCCTGGAAGCTGTTCACCGTGGCGCGTGCGGGCGTGCGTCCGGGCATGAAAGTCCTGGACATCGCGGGCGGCACCGGCGATCTCGCCAAGGCCTTCGCGCGCCGTGCCGGGCCGACGGGCGAGGTATGGCTCACCGACATCAATGATTCCATGCTGCGCGTCGGGCGCGACCGGCTGCTCGATGAGGGGCTGATCATACCGACCGCAGTGTGTGATGCCGAGAAGCTACCTTTCCCGAATGGCTATTTCGACCGGGTGACCGTGGCGTTCGGCTTGCGCAACATGACGCACAAGGACCTTGCCCTGGCGGAGATGACCCGCGTGCTGCGCCCGGGCGGCAAGCTGCTCGTGCTGGAGTTTTCGCAGGTGGCCAAACCCCTGCGCGCGGCCTACGACTGGTATTCGTTCAACGTGCTGCCGTGGCTGGGCCGCAAGGTGGCCAAGGACGAGGCCAGCTATCGGTACCTCGCCGAATCCATCCGCATGCACCCCGACCAGGAGACCTTGGCCCGCATGCTGGAGAAGGCGGGCTTGGCGCGGGTGCAATATTTCAACTTGACTGCCGGCGTGGTCGCCCTGCACGAGGGCGTTCGGCTCTAGGGCGCGAGGTCAGGCACTGTTGCATCTTCCTTGCAAATCCAGGCGCTTGCGACTGGCGATTTGTTGCTCAGTCCGTTAAATTTCAGCTTATTGTCAGGAAAGGCGGGGCGTCGCGTCTGCGGGGGCGTAGCGGCCGGGCCCGGACTGACGGAAACGGCGGGTGGGCGCGCCGGGCGCTTCGGACAAGGTCCGGCGCGGTTCGGTAGGCGCTCGCAGCCACGACATTGATTACAGGAGAATCCATACAATGTCTCGACGATTCTTTTCCCGGATCCTTCCGGCGCTGGTCATTGCCATCTCGACGGTGGCGATGCTCGGCGTTTCGCACGACGCCTTGGCCAAGCGCCTCGGGGGCGGAGGCAGCATAGGCCGTCAATCGAGCAACGTCACCCAGCGGCAGGCCGTGCCGCCGGCGCGTAATCCCCAGCAACAGGGCCAGCAGGCCGCGCCGTCGCAGGCTGCTCCGGCTGCGGCGGGCGCCGCCGGCGCCACCGCGGCGCGCAGCGGCATGTCGCGCTGGCTTGGGCCCATTGCCGGCATTGCCGCGGGCCTGGGCCTCGCCGCGTTGCTGTCGCACTTCGGCCTCGGGGCCGCTGCCGCCGAGTTCATCGGCAGCCTGCTCTTGATCGCGCTGGTGGTCTTTGCCTTGATGTTCATCCTGCGTCGCCTGCGCGGTGGCCAGCAGCCGGCACTGCAAGGTGCGGGCAATAGCCGCTTCCAACGGGAGGAGCCGCCGGTCCAGCCCATGGCGCGGGCACCTTTGGCGCCCGTCGCGGCCGCTCCTGCTGCCGCCCCCACTGCGACGGCGGTGGAAGAGCCCGCCAAGGGGGAATGGGGCATCCCGAGCGACTTCGACACCGTGAACTTCCTGCGCCACGCGAAGAACTACTTCGTCAAGCTGCAGGGGGTATGGGACCGCGGCGATATCGATGAGCTGCGCGAGCTGGTGACGGACGACCTCCTCGCCGAGCTGAGCCAGCAGATCGGCAAGCGTGAAGGGCAAAACGTCACCGAGGTGGTCCTGCTCAATGCCGAGCTGCTGGGCATCGAGACGGTCTCCGACGGGCACCTTGCCAGCGTCCGCTTCTCGGGCATGCTGCGCGAAGCGCCGGGCACCGAGGCCTTCCGTTTCGAGGAGGTCTGGAATCTCTTCAAGCCCAACGACGGCGGGTGGCTGCTAGCCGGCGTGCAGCAGATCCCGGCCCGGGACGAATAAATCACGTTCCGGCTCGCGAGCCGGTAAACTTGCGGGGTCCAACCCCGTGGAGCGCCCGTCTGCGGACGGGCGTATTTTTTTCCGTCCCTATGCCCGTGTCCTCGTTGAATCCTTCCGCCGTCGCCATCCGGGTGCTCAACGCGCTGTTGCTGCGCGAACCCTGGGCGCGCGAAAGGCTCCGCCCGCATGCCGGCAAGACGGCCTGCCTCGTCGCCGGCGGCATGCATCTGGCGCTGACCATCACCCCTCACGGACTCGTGCAGGCCGCCGGACCGGAGGCTGCCCCCGACGTCACGCTTAGCGTGGATACGGGCCGGCTCCCGGATCTGCTGTCAGAAGATGCCGCCCGTCGCATGGGCGCCGTGCGCATCGAAGGGGATGCCGCCCTGGCGCACGTCGTGGGCGACCTGACACGCGACTTGCGCTGGGACGTGGAGGAGGACTTGGCTGCCGTGATTGGGGACATCCCCGCGGCCCGCCTCGTGCGGACAGCGCGCGGCCTGGCCCAGGGCGCGCGCGCGGGCGCCTGGCGGCTGGCCGAAAACGTGGCCGAGTATCTGGCCGAGGAGTCGCGCGCCGTGGCCTCGAAGCCGGAAGTGCAGCAGTGGGCGGGCGAAGTGCGCCGGCTGCGGGACGACGTCGAGCGCGCCGCCAAGCGCGTCGAGCATTTGAACGCGCGGCTCGCCCGTCTGGAAGCAAGCCCGGGCAAGGGGGCGTGACGCCATGCTCACCTTCCTGCGCCTGATTCGCATCATCTTCGTCAGCTTCCGCTATGGGCTGGACGAACTCGTCATCTCCGGCATCCGGCATCCCTGGACCGAGCGGCTGCTGGTCGTGTTGCGGCTGGGGCGCAAGCTCGATGCGCCGCGCGGCGAACGCCTGCGGATGGCGCTGGAGACGCTGGGGCCCATTTTCGTCAAGTTCGGCCAGGTGCTGTCCACGCGTCGCGACCTCATCCCCGCGGACATCGCCGACGAGCTGGCCCGGCTCCAGGATCGCGTGCCGCCGTTCCCGAGCGAAGTCGCGATCGAGTGCATCCGCCGGGAACTGGGACGCCATCCAGACGAGCTTTTCGCCAGCTTCGACCGTAACCCGGTAGCCTCTGCGTCGATCGCCCAGGTGCATTTCGCGGTGCTGCGCGACGGCCGCGAGGTGGCGGTCAAGGTGCTGCGGCCCAACATGGCGCCCATCATCGAGAAAGACCTGCGCTTGTTGCGCGCCGCCGCCGCCCTGATCGAGAAGGTTTCCGCCGATGGTCGCCGCCTGAAGCCGCGCGAAGTGGTGGCGGAGTTCGACAAATACCTCCACGACGAGCTCGACCTGCTGCGCGAGGCCGCCAATTGCAGCCAGCTGCGCCGGAATTTCTCCCCGGACGGGCCGCGCGGCGACCTGTTGATCGTGCCGGAAGTGATGTGGGATTATTGCTCGCCGTCCATTTTCACGATGGAGCGCATGCGCGGCATCCCCGTCAGCCATGTCGACCGCTTGGTCGAGGCCGGCGTGGACTTGAAAAAGCTGGCGCGGGATGGCGTGGAAATCTGCTTCACGCAGATGTTCGCCGACGGCTTTTTCCATGCCGACATGCATCCCGGCAACATTTACGTGTCGGACGATCCCCGCACGCTGGGGCGCTACATCGCGCTCGATTTCGGCATCGTCGGGTCGCTGTCGGAGTTCGACAAAAACTATCTGGCCCAGAATTTCCTGGCTTTCTTCCGGCGCGATTACCGGCAGGTGGCGCGCCTGCACATCGAGTCTGGGTGGGTTCCGGCCGGGACCCGGGAAGAAGAACTGGAAGGTGCGATCCGGGCATGTTGCGAGCCGTATTTCGACCGGCCGCTGGCGGAGATTTCCCTCGGGCAGGTACTGTTGCGGCTGTTCCAGACCTCGCGCCGTTTCAATGTCGAGATCCAGCCGCAGCTGGTGTTGCTGCAGAAAACCTTGCTCAACATCGAAGGCCTGGGCCGCGAGCTTGATCCCTCGCTCGATCTCTGGAAGACCGCCAAGCCCTATCTTGAGCGCTGGATGAACGAGCGCGTGGGCTGGGCGGCGCTGCGCAACGGCATCCAGCGCGAATCCCAGCAATGGGCCCAGATGCTTCCCCAGATCCCGCGGCTGGTGCACAGCCAGCTGGCGCGCCCCGACCGCTCCGGCGAGACGCTGGCCGAATTGCAGCGCCTGCGGGCGGCGCAGCAGCAGACCAACCGCCTGCTGGCGGTCATCGCCGGCGTGTTGGCGGTGGGGGTGGCCGTGGCCTTGTGGGCCGTGTCGCGCTAGACGACCGGCGGGGCCCGGCGGCACGCCTGGCCTAGGCAGGCCGGTGCAGCCGGAAGCCTCCACAGCCCTGGCGACGGCGGCGTTCCGGCGTGCCCGGCACGCTGTTTTTGCCTGGGCTTTCGGGGCGCGCTATGCGATACTCCCGCGGTTTTGGCATTTGTCCGGGTGGCCGCGACATCATGGTGTTCTGGTTCGTCTTGCTATACCTGCTGGTTTCCGTCGCCATCGGGGTCGTCGCCGCTCGTCGGGTGTCGAATTCCACCGATTACGCTGTTGCCGGCCGCTCCCTTCCGCTGTTCATCGTCATCGCCACGACTTTTGCCACCTGGTTTGGCTCCGAGGCGGTGCTGGGCGTATCGGCGGTCTTCGTGCAGGAAGGCCTGGACGGCGTGGTGGAGGACCCGTTCGGCGCGTCGATGTGCTTGGTGCTGGTGGGGCTGTTTTTTGCCGCCCGCCTCTACCGGCACAATCTGCTCACCCTCGGCGACTATTACCGCGAGCGCTACGGCCCCTTCGTCGAGGTCTTGATGAGCGTGGCCATCATCATCTCTTACCTGGGATGGGTCGCGGCGCAGGTCAAGGCGCTGGGGCTGGTGTTCCACATGCTCGATCCGGGCGTGTTTTCACAGACGGGGGGCATGATCATCGGCACCCTTATCGTCATGACCTACACGCTGTTCGGCGGCATGTGGTCGGTGGCGCTGACCGATTTTTTCCAGATGATCATCATCGTGGTGGGGTTGTTCACCATTGCGTATTTCGCCACCGACCTGGCTGGCGGGGTGGACGCGGTCGTGCACCAGGCCTCCAGCCGGGACCTGTTCAGCCTGCTGCCGCCTGCCACGCCGCACGATATCCTGTTCTTCATCGCGGCGCTGCTCACGATGATGCTGGGATCCATCCCGCAGCAGGACGTCTACCAGCGGGTCATGTCGTCCAAAGACGTTGCCACCGCCCGCCGGGGCCCGGTCATCGGTGGCTTGCTTTACTTGGCTTTTGCCTTCATCCCCATGTACATCGCGGTGGCCGCGTTCGGCATCATGCCCGAGAAAGTGGGCGAGCTCATGCAGGAGGATCCGCAGAAGATCCTGCCGACCATCATCCTGGAGCACATGCCCGTCGCGGCGCAGGTGTTCTTCTTCGGCGCGCTGCTCTCGGCCATCATGTCCACGGCCTCGGCCACGCTGCTGGCCCCGTCCACGACCTTCGCCGAGAACATCCTGCGCCATGTCCGCCCGGGGATGTCGGACAAGGCCTTCCTGCGTGCCATGCGCTGGTCCGTGGTCGTGTTCGGACTGTGCGTGCTGACTTTTGCGCTGGTCACATCCGACAGCATCTACGAGATGGTGGCGGGCGCGTACACGGTCACGCTGGTGGGTGCCTTCGTGCCGCTGTTGATGGGGCTTTACTGGCGGCGCGCGACCACGCAGGGCGCGGTGCTGTCGTCGGTCCTCGGGGTCGTGGCCTGGCTTCTGGTCCGGGCCTTCGCCCCAGAGGTGTTCCCTCCACAATTGGCCGGTTTGCTGGCAGGATTCGCGGGTATGTGGCTCGGCAGCCTGCTCCCCCAAGTCGTGCGGGCGCGTGAGCGGCCGGCGCTGCATCCTATCCTGTGAGTTTGTTACATCGGCTTGCCGTCCGGGCGCGCCGGGTGTAGAAGAAAGGCGTCATTAGGGGGTAAAACTCCGCCTATATCGTCCGTCGTTCGTCGACCTTCCGGCGCCTTGGCCCGCCCAGGCAGCCGGCTTCGATACAGGGGGCCCGCCATGTTGTACCCGGAGCTTTTCAAATCCCTGGAGTCCGTGCGCTGGGACATGGGAAAGGACGTGCCGTGGGATCAGTTCGACGCCAGCCTGTTGACCGATGAACAGGCGCGCACGATCAAGATGAACGCGATCACGGAGTGGTCGGCATTGCCCGCCACCGAAATGTTCCTGCGCGACAACCGCGAAGACAGCGACTTCAGCGCCTTCATGTCGATCTGGTTTTACGAGGAACAAAAGCACTCCCTGGTGCTCCAGGAGTATTTGCGGCGCTTTCGGCCCGACCTGGTTCCCACCGAAGAAGAGCTGCACAACGTTCGCTTCGAGTTCGACGCCGCGCCCGCGCTGGAAACCCTCACCTTGCACTTCTGCGGCGAGATCCGCCTGAATCACTGGTATCGGCGCGCCGCCCAGTGGCACACCGAGCCGGTGATCAAGGCCATCTACAAGCTCATCGCCCAGGACGAAGCACGCCATGCAGGGGCCTATCTCCGGTACATGAAGCGCGCCCTGACGGACCGCGGAAAAGAGCTGGCCGACCAGGCACGCGCCGCATTCGCCAAGATCGGCGTGCTGATGGCCTCGGCCAAGCGTACGTCGCAGGCCTTGCATCCCACCAACCTGCACGTCAACAAGAGCCTTTTTCCCAACGATACGGTCCAGTCGCGCCTGCCCGAGCCCGGCTGGCTGGAGCGCTGGCTCGACGAGCAGATCCAGTTCGACAAGGAATGGGAAAGCAAGGTGGTCGACCGCATTTTGCACAATCTCTCCACCTTGCTTGGCCGCAGCTTCGCCACGGTGCAGGACTTGAACCGCTACCGCAAGGAGCTCATGGCGCGGTAGGCGGCGTCAACCCAAGGGCACCGGCACGAAGAGTTTCGCGTCGCCCCGCTGGATCAGCAGCGCCACCGTATTGCCTGACTGGGCGAGCAGGCTGCGCACCTGGTCCACGTCTTGCACGGGCACCCCGTTGAGTGCGAGCAGCACATCGCCGGGCTCGATGCCCGCTTTCTCCGCCGGACCGACCGCCTGTTCGACAATTAAGCCACCTTGGCCTTCCGTGGCCGCCCGTTCCCGCGGGGAAAGCGGCCGCAGCGCCAGGCCCAGTTTGCCTTGGGATGCGCCCGGCGCATCGGTCCGGGCGACGGTTTCCGGTTCGGCACCGCCCAGCTTGGCGACGATGTCGCGTGGCTTGCCGTCGCGCCATACCTCCAGCTTCACCTCCTGGCCGGGCGAGGCCAGGCTGATCGCGGCGGGCAAGTCGCCCGAGGCGACTACGGGCTTGCCGTCGATGCCGCGTATGACATCGCCTGCCTTCAGTCCAGCCTTGTCTGCGGGGCTGCCGGGCTCGACGTGGGCCACGAGCGCGCCGGCGGGCGCATCGAGCCTGAACGAGTCGGCCAGCGCCTGGTTGACCTCCTGGATGGTCACGCCAAGCCGGGCATGGCGTACTTCGCCATGCGCGATGATCTGGTCCTTGACCCGGGTTGCCAGGTCGATCGGGATGGCGAACGACAGGCCTTGATAGCCGCCGGTCTGGCTATAGATTTGCGAGTTGATGCCCACGACCTCGCCGCGCGAGTTGAACAGCGGTCCGCCCGAGTTGCCTGGGTTGACCGCCACGTCGGTCTGGATGAAGGGCACGGCGCTGTCGCTCGGGAGCGAGCGGCCTTTGGCACTGACGACGCCTGCCGTCACCGTGTTTTCCAGTCCGTAGGGCGATCCGATGGCTAGCACCCATTCCCCGACGCGCAGCGCGTTGGGATCGCCCAGCTTCACGGTGGGCAGGCCTTTTGCGTCGATCTTGAGCACGGCCACGTCGGTGCGCGGGTCTGCGCCCAGCACCTTGGCCTGGAACTCTCGCCGGTCGGTGAGCTTGACGGTCACTTCTTTGGCGCCGTTCACCACGTGCGCATTGGTCAGGATGAGGCCGTCAGGGCTCACGATGAACCCCGATCCCTGGCCACGCACGGGCACGCTGCGCTCGCCGCCGCGGGGATACCCGGGAAAGCCGCGGAAGAAGTGCTCGAACGGATCGTCAGCGACCTTGCGGGCGCCAGTAACGCTGATGTTGACCACGGCCGGGCCGTAGCTTTGCGTGATCTGCGAAAAGTCGGGCAGGGTAGCCGCGCCCACTGGAGCGGAGGACGAAGGCGTGGTCAAGGTGGCCGGGTCGGCTTGGCCATCGGCGATGCGGGTCAGAGCGCCGGCGCCGGCCGCGCCGAATACGCCTGCGGCAACCAACGCCACAACCAGGTGCGAGGCGGAGAATTTGCGGGTATGCATAGTCGGCTCCTTTGCCATGAGTGGTTGAGTCATGGCGCGATGGTGAAGCCGTTTCCTTAAGCCATGCTTAAGTCGCGCGATGAGGAAAGCGCACCCGCACGCGCAGCCCGCCCAGTGGGGAGTCCTGCAGTTCGACCGTCGCGCCGTGGCGTGCCGCGACGGCCTTGACGATGGCCAGCCCCAGGCCGCTGCCCGGCGTCTCTGCCGCATGGAGCCGGTAGAAGCGATCGAACACCCTGCTGCGTTCGGAAGGCGGGATGCCCGGCCCGTCGTCATCCACGTCCAGCGTGACGCACTGCCTGTCGTTCGCGAGCCGCACGTCCACCCGTCCAGACTGGGGCGCATACTTGACCGCGTTGTCGACCAGGTTGCGCACCAGCAGCGCCAGCGCGTCACCCTGTCCGCGGAGCCGGGCGCTGGGCGCGCCTTCCATGCCGATGTCCACGCCGCGCGCCTGGGCCTGCGGCAGGACGTCGCTGATCGCCGTGCGCACGACGTCTGCCAGGTCTATCTCGGCAAAGGAAGCCACGGGCGCTTCTTGCCGTGCCAGCGACAGTAATTGCTCGACCAGCCGGGCACTGCGTTCGATGCCGGCGGCAAGGCGCTCGAAGGCTTGTTGGCGCGACGCTTCGTCTTGAGCTCGCTTGATCGATTCCAGCTGCAGCTTCAGCGCGGCGAGCGGCGTGCGCAATTCGTGGGCAGCGTCGGCCACGAATTGCTGCTGGGCGGCGAAGGCCTGGCGCACCCGCCCGAGCAACAGGTTGAGCTCCCGGACGAGAGGGCGGACTTCATCGGGTAGCCCGGAATCGCTGACCGGGGACAAGTCGTCGGGCTGGCGCGAGGCGATCTGCCTGCGCGTCCGTTCCACCGGCGTCAGCGCGTGGCTGACCACCCACCAGACGACGAGCATGAGCAGCGGCGCCATGGCGGCGATGGGCCATATCGTGCGCAGGGCGAGCGACCGCGCCGTGGACTTGCGCACGCGTACGTCCTGTGCGACCTGGATGACCTGCAGGGGTGCCTGGAGGGTATACATGCGATAAGCGTTGCCTTCGGTTTCCACCGTGGAGAAACCGGGCACGATGCGATCGGGCAGGACGAGCTTGGGGGTGGACCGGAACAGGCGCACGCCATCTGGCGTCCAGATTTGAATGATCAGGTCGCGTGCGGCGGGGTCGTCGAGGACGCCGCCATCCGGCCCCGTGCTGAACAGGGGATTGCCGTTGCCCAGGGAGAGCGCGATGCGCCGCAGCTGGTGATCGAAAATTTCGTCGGTCTGGATCAGCGCGCCGCGATACGCAATGGCGCCTTGCAGCAGCGCCGCGAGGAATATGGCCGCCAGCAGGAAAGCCAGCAAGCGGCCGCGCAGCGAACGGATGGGAAAGCGCGACATGTCAGCCTTTGGGAATCACGTATCCGACGCCGCGAACCGTCTGGATGAATTGAGCGCCTAGTTTCTTGCGCAGGCCGTGGATGTACACCTCGACGGCGTTGCTGCTGATTTCGTCTTTCCAGCTGTAGAGTTTCTCTTCCAATTGGGCGCGGGACAGGATGAGGCCGGGCCGCGCCAGGAGCGGTTCCAGCACCGCCCATTCCTTGGCCGTGAGCATGACCGGTTCGCCGTTGACCGTGGCGGTGCGCGTGGCCGGGTCGAGCACCACGCCGCCATGTTCGTATAAGGGCTCGCCACGTCCGGCGCTGCGCCGGATCAGGGCCCGGATGCGTGCCAGCACTTCGTCCACGTCGTAGGGCTTGACCACGTAGTCGTCGGCACCCGCATCCAGGCCCGCGATGCGTTGTTCGACCGCATCGCGGGCGGTCGCGATGAGCACCGGCGTCTGCACCTTGCGCGCCCGCAGGCCGCGCAGCAGCGCCAGGCCGTCACCGTCGGGCAGGCCGAGGTCCAGCAATACCAGGTCGTAATGCTCGGTGCGCAGCGCGGTATCGGCGCTCTTGGCGTTCTTCACCCAGTCCACCGCGTAGTGTTCGGCGCGCAGCACGTCGAACACGCTTTCCCCTATCATCGGGTCGTCTTCCACCAACAGTAGTCGCATTGCGATTCCTTCGTTCCGTGGCGGCCCCGGCCGTGGCCCTGCACAGAGTGTATCGTTGCCGCCCGGAAGGCATTCCTGCACGGACCGGCCGTCACGCCTCTACAATGAACGCTTTGCATCCGTGTGCCGCCCATCGTGCCTGCCCGCTTCGAATCCAAGATCCTCAGCCCCGATGAATGCCTGGCCGCGCGCGCGGCGTGGCCGCGTCCCGTGGTGTTCACCAACGGCGTCTTCGATATTCTGCACCGCGGCCACGTCACCTATCTGGACGCGGCCGCGCAGCTCGGCGCCATGCTGGTGGTGGCCATCAATACCGATGCTTCGGCGCGGCGGCTGGGCAAGGGGCCGGACAGGCCGCTGAACGGCCAGGACGATCGTGCCGCGCTGCTGGCTGCCCTGGCGTCGGTGGACGTGGTCACCTGGTTCGACGAAGACACCCCGCTCGAGCTGATCGGCAAGCTGCGGCCCGATTTGATCGTCAAGGGCGGTGATTACGACATGGAGAAACTGCCCGAGACAGCGCTGGTGCGCAGCTGGGGCGGCGACGCGGTCGCCATCGATTTCGAGCACGACCGCTCGACCACCAAGCTCGTCCAGCGCATACGCGGGAGCTGAGCCGCGCGGGGACTAGCGGCAGTCCCGCACCGAAGCGCGGCCGAAAAGGCTTCGGGCGTCGTCCAGCGCGCGGCGTCCGGCGGGCGATACGTCCTCGAGCCGTAACCAGTTCTTGCCTCCCTGCGGGTCGCGCGGCACCACTTTCACGTTGCGCACGCCTTGGCCTTGCACGGTCGCCGCGTGCTTGCGGGCGCCCGCCTCCGTGCTGAACACGCCCAACGAGATGCCGTACTGGAACGGGCCGGCCTCTTGGATGACGAAATATTCCTTCACGCCATCCCGGCCAAGTTGCGCGGCGGCGGCCTGGGCAGCGGCGGCGCTGCCGAGCGGAGGCACGATGACCATCCAGCCTGGGCGGCCTGCTTCGCGCCGGGCGCTGTACTTGACGCCGGGCAGGTGTTGGCCGAGCCAGTCTTGGGCGGCGCCGAGTTCCGCGTCACCGAAAACGCCCCATTCCAGGCAGGCGAAGGGCCGGCCGGCCACGGGCTCGCCCGTGGTCGCAGCATTTTCGGTTGCCAGGGGGCGGGTTCGCCGTAGGCCGGCGTTACCGGGGCAGACGGCAGGGGCGG
>NZ_JADGHH010000097.1 GCF_019689535.1 Pigmentiphaga sp. | reverse complement strand
CCCTTGCGTCGGTCATGCGCTCCGCAACTGGTTCGGCGCACGATGACCGCGGCGCCGCGTTCACTCCCAGACAATGCGGACGGCGAGGAACAGAAAGATCAGGCCCGCCAGCCGGTCCAGCCAAACCCCAACGTGCGGGCGGCGCCGCAGCAGCTGCCCCACCAACCCGGCAAACCAGGCGATCAGGCAAAAGACCACTGCGGCCTGGACCATGAAAATCACGCCGAGCCACAGCATTTGCCAATCGGGATGGCCGGCCCAGGGATTCACGAACTGCGGCAGGAATACGAGGAAAAAAAGCGTGACCTTCGGGTTGAGCATGTTTGCCAGCACGCTCTGCCCGAAAATGCGCGCATGGCTCAAGGGCGGCGGGCCGCTCGTAGGCGAAAAGCCGCCCCGGTTCCGCAGCACCTGCACCGCCAGCCACAACAAATAGGCTGCCCCGGCCAGTCGAATTGCATCGAAGGCCATGGGCGAAGCCTTGAGCAGCGCCGCGACGCCCAAGACCGCCAGTGCGGTATGGAAAAGACAGCCGGAGGCAAACCCCAGCGCGGCAGCGATGCCCGCGGTGCGGCCCTGGCTAAGCGAACGTGCGAGTACCTGGAGATTGTCCGGCCCGGGGGCGATCGTCACGCCCACTGACATGGACAGGAAGAGCAGCAAATCGGCCTGCATCGAAGCCTCGGCAGGCTCAGGACTTGCGGATCACTTCTTTGATGCGGTTGTTCTCGTCGACCAGCACGACGACGGGCTTGTGCTGTTCCGCCTCTTCGTCCGTCATCGGACCGTAGGTGCAAATGATCAACAAATCGCCCACCTGGGCTCGACGCGCCGCCGCGCCATTGAGCGAGATCTCGCCGCTGCCGCGCTTGCCTTTGATAATGTAGGTGGAAAAGCGCTCGCCGTTGTTGATGTTGTACAGCTCGATGCGCTCGTACTCTTTCATGCCCGCGGCATCGAGGAAGTCCTCGTCGATACCGCAGGAGCCTTCGTAATTCAGGTCGGCCTGAGTCACCGCGACGCGGTGAATCTTGGCGCGAAGCATGATGCGTTGCATAACGTGGGATGTCCTAGGAAGCGACCGCAAACGGCCAGGTGCGTTTATACCCGATCCGGACCGGTTGGCTCCAACGGCGGCCCGCTTCCCCTGTACCTGCGGCAAGGGCGCCCGAAGACGCCCCTGCCGGCCGATGCGAGGCGGTCGTCAGACCGACCGCAGATAGCCCGGCTCGACCGGCTGGATGGGAGCGAAACTCTCGCGCGTGGCGATGAACTCCGGCCGCGGGTTCAGGCCGTACCTGGGACTGTTCAGGGTATTTTCCACGCTGTTATACACCATGAACACATTGGCCCGCGGGTATGGGGAAATGTTGCTGTTGGAACCGTGCATGAGGTTGCAATCGAAAAACACGACCGAGCCCGCCGGTGCCGACAGCACGTCGATGCCACCTTGGTCCACGAGCAGCTGCAGGCTGACCGGATCCGGCACCCCATACTCCTGCTTCTTCAGCGACTGCTTATAGTGATCCTGCGGAGTCTCGCCCACGCATGACACGAATTGGCGATGCGACCCCGGCACGACCATCAGCGGACCGTTGGTGGGATTATTGTCGGTCAGCAGCACCGAGCAGCTCAACGCCCGCATTGCCGGCATTCCGTCTTCGATGTGCCAGGTCTCGAAGTCCGAGTGCCAGTAGAACTCTTTGCCGTTGAAGCCGGGCTTCATGTTGGCGCGCGATTGGTGGATGTAGACGTCCGAGCCGAGGATCTGCTTGGCGATGTTGACCAGCCGCATGTCCTGCGACAGCCGACCCAGCAGCTTGCTCAGCTTGTGAACCATGAACACCGAGCGCACCGCATCGCTGCCCTTCTCGGTGATGGCCTCCTCGCGGCGCCGGATGGCGGGGTCTCGCACCAGGCGCTCGACCTCGTGCAGGAGCGCCTGCGTCTCTTGGCTGGAGAAGAAATTCTTGAGCAGGATGTAGCCGTTGCGCTCATAGCTGCTCAGTTGTTCAGCATCCAGCCCCGTTCCGGGCTCCGTCTTGGCGCTGCCGTAAACGACCGGGTCGCGGCGCTGGACGATGCCAGCCGCGCGATCGGCCCGGGAAGAATAAAGGTCTCGTGCGGGAGTAATCATGTTTGCCCTCCTGTTCTCGCAGGCGGCCGCCCTCACCTCGGGCGGACCGCTCGTCATGGGGAAGCCGGGCGGCGCCCGGCCGACGCGCCATTGCGGCGCGCTCTGCCCTCAGGCGGCCTTTTCCTCGACCAAGGGGTAAACGCCGTCGGCGTCGTGGACTTCTTGGCCGGTCAAAGGCGGGTTGAAAACACATATGACGCGCAGCGGCTCCTTGCCGCCCCGCAGGTAGTGCTCGTCGTTCTCGTTCAGCGCATACACCACGCCGGGTTCGAGCTTGTACTTCTTGCCGTCGGCGACCGTCTCTATTTCGCCATCACCCTCGATGCACCAGACGGCTTCAAAGTGATGCTTGTACCAAATATGCGTTTCGGTACCGGGATGAATGATCGTCTCGTGGAATGAAAACCCCATCCCGTCCTTTTTCAGCAGCACGCGGCGGCTGGTCCACGTCGGCGTGGAAACTTCGTTCTCGGTTCCTATGATGTCCTTGACATTCCGTACGATCATCGTGCTTTTCCTCCAAACTTCAACACGCGGGCGTTGGACTGCTTCTGGCCAGGCCGCTCTGCGGCAACCACCTCGGCAACGGCGCGGTCCAGCACCTCCAACGCTTGCTTCAGCAAGCTTTCTTCGATGGTCAGCGGGGGCAGCAGCTTCAGCACTTCGTCGTTGGCACCGGAGGTTTCGATGACAACGCCGTGCTTGAACGCCTGGGCGGCGATCTTGTTGGCCAGCCCCGGCACGCCGCTCACCAGCCCTTGGATGAGCCCTCGCCCGCGAACCGACAAATCGGCGTCGGGATGGTTGTGCACCATGTTCTCGAGCCAATCGCGCACTAGCGTTTCCTTGGCCTGGATCTCGCGCGTGAAGGCATCGTCGCGCCAATAGTGCTCGAGTGCCTGGCGAGCAGTGATGAAGGCAAGGTTGTTGCCCCGGAACGTGCCGTTGTGCTCGCCCGGTTTCCAGACGTCCAGCTCCGGCTTGATGAGCACCATGGCCATGGGCAGGCCGAATCCGCTCAGCGACTTCGACAGCGTCACGATGTCCGGCTGGATGCCCGCCGACTCGAAACTGAAGAAGGTTCCGGTGCGGCCGCAGCCGACCTGGATGTCGTCTACGATCAGAAGCATGTCGTAGCGGCGGCACAGGCGCTGCAGCTCGCGCAGCCAGCGCAGCGTGGCGACGTTCACCCCGCCCTCGCCCTGCACGGTTTCCACGATGACGGCGGCGGGTGCATCCATGCCGCTGCTCCGGTCTTCGAGCATGCGCTCGAAGTACGCCATGGTGTCGACGTCGGGGCCGAAATACCCGTCGTACGGCACGAAGGTCGTATTGCCCAGGCTCACGCCGGCCGCGTCTCGATACTTGGCGTTAGCCGTGGCGGACAACGAGCCCGAGGTGACGCCGTGGAAGCCATGCGTGAAGGAAACGATGTTGGAACGCTGCTTGACCCGACGCGCGAGCTTGAGCGCGGCCTCCACCGCGTTGGTACCGGTCGGGCCGGTGAACTGGAGCGTGTATTGCATGCCCCGCGGCTGGAGAATGAGCCGTTCGAACGCTTCGAGGAATGCCTTCTTGGCGGAGGTGGCCATGTCCAGCCCGTGCACCACGCCGTCTGCCTGGACGTAATCCAGCAGCGGCTGCTTCAGTGCGGGATTGTTGTGGCCATAATTGAGGGTTCCTGCACCGGCGAACAGGTCGATGTACTGCCTGCCTTCCTCATCGAACAACAAAGCTCCTCTGGCCTTGCTGAACACTACCGGAAACGAGCGTATATAGCCGCGGACTTCCGATTCGAGGCGGTCGAAGATCTTGAGATCCATAGGTATTCCCTCCTGTCTTGCTTATGCTTAAAACGGTGGGCCGACGCGGTACGACACCGGCGGCAGACGCGAGGGCATCCAGCCAGTTACGAACGGCCCCGCGGAGTACGGCCGGGGTTAGGGCTACGCGCGCCCAGGCCTAGAACGGACCGATGCGCAGCAGCCTCTCCTCTTCGTGCCCGCTTTGGCCGAACAATTCGGGCGGGAACATGGGCTGCTCGACGCATTCGGCGCCGCGATCCCTTGCCAGCGCCGCGAACATGCGCCGCGACGGCAGGTTGGATGGAGATACGGTCGTTTCGATGCTGCGTATGGGTTGCGGCAACGGCCTGGCAAGAAGATGTTCGATCATGCGCTGCCCCAACCGATGGCCGCGCGCCGCGGGGTGAACCGCAACTTGCCAGACGAACAACACATTGGATTGATTGGGCGGGATATAGGCAGATACGAAGCCTGCCAATTGCCCTTGCCGGGCGGCCACGACGCACGTGTCGCGAAAGTGCCGGCACAGAAGGAGATAGGCGTAGATGGAATTGACATCCAAGGGCGGCGATTCTCGGACCAGCCGCTGGATCTCCGAGGCATCTTCGACTTCGGGCGGCCTCAGATCGAAGTTCTCCAGGGCTGGGTTGAAAACCGCAGGTTGGATGAGCGTGTCGTCGATCGCTTTCAGACTCCGACCCTCCTATTGTTTCGCACGCCTGCAGGAACACCGCGGCGCGCTGGTTGACGGGACCGGGTCAAACCGCTAGGCCCGACTCCGGAGACGTATCCGACGCATTGAGGTCAAGCAGGGGCGATGTATCCCTGGCGCCCGTGGGTGTTTCCATCAGGCTCACGATGCGCTCCAGCGAAAGCGTGATCGTGGCCTGTTCCAGCTCGGGCAAGGCACTCAAGGCATCAGCCAGCGTTTTCTGCAGTGGCGACGGCGCACGCCGGGCCACTTCGCGCCCTTCTTCGGTCGCGGATACCAGCACGGTGCGACGGTCTTCCCGGCTCCGCTCGCGCTTGATCCAGCCTTTTTCCTCGAGCCGATCGAGTATGCCCACCACCGTGCTCGGGCTGACGGAAATCTCTCGGCTGATGGCCGTGGCCGTCAGCGGGCCGGACTCGATGACTGCCAAAAGGCATACCAGCTGCGGAGCGGTGATGTGGCTGCAGGCAGCCAACTGCTTCGAGTGGAGCGCAATGTTGCGCGTGATGCGCCGCAGAGCTCTCAAGATCCGCACGTTGTAGTTAACGCCTGCTTCCGCCGCAGAACCGGTGGGTTCCATCTGCTTCCGAACTTCCCAAAATGCGTGACGAAAAAAAATCATTGCTCTTGCTTGATACGTAGAGCAATGATTTCAACTCGAATAATTTTACTCGAAAACACCCGCGAGGGCAACCCTTCCTGACGGGATTTTGGCGGGAACCGCTCCGAAATTACCCCTATTCCGCAGGATTACGCCGGCATCGCGCCGGCGCGGTGCCGCCTGCCAAGTCCGCCGCCCCGAAACTGTCTACGTCCACGACCTCGGCCACCGCGCGCTCCATCTCTTCGAGGAGGGTTGCCTGCGAGGCATCCAGCGTCCCGCTGCGCACCGCCTCGCGCCAATCCGCATGCCCTGAACGGCGCAGTGCGTCGAGGACGGGTGCGGCCCGCGTCACCAGGTCGAAAGCCTTGGCCAGCCAGTCCAGCGGCTCGCCCGGACGTGGCCGGGCGAGTCCGGGAAGGAGGCGCTCCCGGGCCGGGCTCGGTTCGAGCAGGATCCGGGCGCAAGCCTGCGTCAACTGGTCCGACGGCCCCCGGCGGCGCACCCCGCGGGGCAGGCAGATGCAGCGCAGCACGCCGGCCACCGCCCGCGACGGCAGGTTGGCCAGCACGCCGTCGAGGCGTTCTTCGATGGTTGCCAAGCCGCTCTCCATGCACCATTGCACCAGCGGCAAGTCCTCCTCGCTCGCACCCTCGTCGTGCCAACGCTTGAGGACGGCAGACAGAAGATAAAGCTCGGCAAGCACGTCGCCCAATCTGCCAGAGAGCATTTCCCGGCGCTTGAGCGCTCCGCCCAACGTCGCCAGGGCGACGTCCGCGACCAGGGCAAAGGCCGAGGCGTAACGGCCCAACTGGCGGTAGTAGCCCGCCACGGCGCCCGCCCCCCGGGGCGCCGGCGCAAAACGCCCGTTCGTCCAGGCCCTGGCCAACGCCCGCAAAGCGTTGGCCCCGGCATGCGCGGCGTGGCGCCAGAAGACCCGGTCGAACGCCTCCAGCCCGCGTCGCGGATCCGGGTCGGCCAGCGCAGCCATTTCGCGCATCAGGTAAGGGTGCGCGCGAATCGCTCCTTGGCCGAAGATGATCAGGCATCGGGTGAGGATGTTTGCTCCCTCGACCGTGATGCCGATGGGAATGGCTCGATAAATATTGGAGAGATAATTGCGTGGCCCGTCGATCACGCCCTTGCCGGCATGCACATCCATGGCGTCGTTCACCGCGATGCGCATTCGCTCGGTCGCGTGGTATTTCATGATGGCCGAGATCACGGCCGGCTTGTGGCCGGCGTCCAGTCCCGCGCATGTCAGGCGCCGCGCCGCATCGACCTGGTAGGCCAGCGCTGCCATGCGCCCCAGCTTTTCCTGCACGCCTTCAAACTTGCCGATGGGAATGCCGAACTGCTGGCGCACCCTGGCGTAGGCGCCGCTCGTATGCGCCGAGAAGACGCAAGACGCCGCCGCGAGCGAAGGCAGGGAAATGCCGCGCCCGGCGGCCAGCGCGCTCATCAGCATCTGCCAGCCCTGGCCCGCCCGCTCGACCCCGCCGATGATGGAGTCGAGCGGAATGAAAACGTCGCGGCCTCGATTCGGGCCGTTCTGGAAAACCTGCATCGCGGGGATGTGGCGACGGCCGATCTCCACGCCCGGTGCATGGGTGGGCACCAAGGCGACCGTAATGCCCAGCTCGACGCGATCCCCGAGCAGGCGGTCGGGGTCCCGCAGCTTGAACGCCAGCCCCAAGACCGTGGCAACGGGCCCGAGCGTGATGTAGCGCTTGTGCCAGTTCAGGCGGATGCCAAGCACTTCCTGCCCCTGCCACTGCCCCCGGCAGACCACGCCCTCGTCCACCATCGAGGCGGCGTCCGAGCCGGCCTCCGGGCTGGTGAGGCCAAAGCACGGGATTTCGCGCCCGTCGGCGAGCCGGGGCAACCAATACTCCCGCTGGGCTTCGGTCCCGAAATGCAACAACAGCTCACCCGGCCCCAGCGAATTGGGCACCATCACCGTAACCGCCGCCGTCAATGAACGGGTAGACAGGCGGCGGACCACCTCGGAGTGCGCATAGGCGGAAAAGCCAAGGCCGCCATACTTGCGGGGAATGATCATCCCGAAGAACTTGCGCGCCTTCAGAAAGGCCCAGATGTCGGCGGGCAGGTCGCGCAATTCCCAGCTGATGCGCCAGTCGTCGATCATGGCGCAGAGCTCGGCCACTGGGCCGTCCAGAAAGGCCTGCTCTTCCTCGCTGAGCCGGGCAGGCGGCGTGTCGAGTAGCTTGCGCCAAGCAGGATCGCCAGTAAACAGCTCCGCGTCCCACCACACATCCCCTGCTTCGATCGCTTCCCGCTCGGTGTCCGACATCGTGGGCAGCGACCTTGCCGCCCACCGGAAAAGGGGTTTAGACAACCAATCGCGCCGCCACGCGGATACGGCCATCGAGATGCCTCCTTGCTGACTCTTCTTGGCGCATATTAGTACGAGCCCAGGTGTACGAGCCCGGATGCAAGGAGGGCACTGTCGCCGCTATTTGCCGCCGGGACCGGCCACGTCGATGCCGCTGCCGGACAGCTTGTTCGACTTCGGGGCACGTCCCAGCTCGTCGGCGGAAGTGTTGCGATCGTTCTGCCGCGAAATTTGCTCGCGCTTGGCGGAAACATCCGGGGTCGCGCCCGGGGGTGCCTTGTGTTCCGCGCCCTCGGAAGACCGCCGGTCGGAAGGATGGGAAGAAGGCTTCATGCATGCTCCTCCAGCTGATGTTCGGCTCGGGCCAGCATGAAGCATTCCCGGCGCAATCTGGGCGGCGCCGGCAGGCCGCATCTAGGAGGTACCCCGCTTTTGGAAGAGAACAACTGACCGAACGCCGATGCCGTGATACGCTTGAATCGTCATCGAACAATTACAA
This sequence comes from Pigmentiphaga sp., assembly GCF_019689535.1. GTDB lineage: Bacteria > Pseudomonadota > Gammaproteobacteria > Burkholderiales > Burkholderiaceae_B > Pigmentiphaga. The sequence continues at coordinate 4,888 of NZ_JADGHH010000097.1, read as the reverse complement.
GCAGGGCGCCCCGCCGGGGCCGCCCTGCAACTGGAGACTCGTATGACTTGCCAAGTCATTCCCTTGCGGCCACGCCGCACCAAGAGGGCAGCGGTTCCCGTCCCGGGAAAATGGTTGATGTTCGCGGTGCCGGCGGTGATCTCCTTCACCTGGCTGCTCGCGCTGCCGGGCATGCCGCACACGCAACCGCAGGCCGATTCGGCGGAGGAGTTCCGCCGGAGTTTCGCCGTCTCGCCCGGCGAGCTGCGGCCGGCACTCGAGAAATTCGCGCGGCAGGCCGGCATCCGGCTCGCCTTCGATCCCGCCAGCGTCTCCGGCCTGACCACGCCCGGCCTGCAAGGCCGCTATACCGTGCAGGACGGCCTGAACCAACTGCTGCGCGGCACCGGCTACCAGGGCTCCCCGGAAAGTGGCCGCTACGTGCTCGTGCCCGAGCCCTCGACCTCGGCGGAAAAAAGGCGGCCACCCGTCGCTCCCCGCCTGGCGGTGACGCTCATCCCTGCTTGAAGTCCTCGGTGCTCAAGCCAAGCCGGTGCATCTTGTCGTAGAGTGTCTTGCGCGGCAGCCCGAGCATTTCCGCGGCTGCCGCAGTGCGACCGGAACAACTCTTGAGCGCATCCTCGATCAGCAGCCGCTCGAACATCGTCACCTGCTCCTCCAAGGAGCGCCGCCGCAGCGACGCCTCCTCCGCCAAGTTCTCCTTGGCAAGCCCCAGCACGAACCGGTCGGCGACATTGCGCAACTCGCGAACGTTGCCTGGCCAATGGTGCGCCATGAGCGACTGAATCTGCGTACTCGACGCTTCGGGCGCCTCGCGTCCATAGCGCATGGCAGCCTGGAGGACGAAATGCTCGAACAACAGCGGGATGTCTTCGCGCCGCTCCCGCAAGGGCGGGATCTCCAGCACGGCGACGCTGAGGCGGTAGTACAGGTCCGTACGGAACACGCCGCGATTCGCCTCGGACAACAAATCGGTTTTGGTCGCGGCAATCACCCTGCAATCCATGGGCAGCGGCTCATTGGACCCCAGTCGCTCGAACACGCGCTCCTGTAACGTACGGAGCAGCTTGACCTGCAGCACGGTCGGCATGGTCTCGATTTCATCCAGGAACAGCGTGCCTCCCCGGGCATACTCGATCTTGCCGATGCGTCGCTTGACCGCGCCGGTAAAGGCGCCGGCCTCATGCCCGAAAACCTCGCTTTCGAACAGGTTCTCGGGCATGCCGCCGCAATTGAGCGCCGCAAAGGGGTGCTCGCGGCGCTTGCTGTAATCGTGCAGGCATCGCGCCACGAGCTCCTTGCCGGTTCCCGTCTCGCCGACGATGAGCACGTCGGCGTCGGTGTCGGCGATTTCCAGGATGACTCGCCGGAGCGCAACGATTGCCGGAGAGCGTCCCAACAACACCCCCTCGATCGCACGGCGGTCTTCGAGCTGGCGGCGCAGGGATTGCACTTCCAGCGTCAATGAACGCTTTTCCAATGCCCGCTGCACGACCTCGATCAAATGCTCGGAAGAAAACGGCTTTTCGATGAAATCGTAGGCGCCCAGTCGCATCGCCTGCACCGCCATGGAAATATCCCCATGCCCGGTGACCAGGATGACCGGCATGCTGGGGTCGATTTCCATGGTTCGACGCAATAGCTCCAGTCCGTCCATGCCGGCCATCTTCACATCCGTCACCAGTACGCCCGGATAGCCGGCGCAAAGGCGCTTGAGCGCCTGCTCGGCCGTATCCAAGGCCTCGACGTTCAGCCCCGCCAACTGCAGGGCCTGCTTGCCGCCCAGCTGCACTGCCGGGTCATCCTCGACGAATAGGACGCTCAACGCGTCAAACATCAGCTTCCTCCTCCATTTCTATCGTCGCCGGACGCAACTGCAAGACGAATGCCGCCCCGCCCCCCGGACGGTTGTACGCCCGGAGGCTTCCGCCGAAGTCCCGCATGATGGCGGCGGAAATCGCCAGTCCAAGCCCCAGGCCGCTCCCTTGCTCTTTGGTCGTAAAGAAGGGTTCAAACAAGCGCGGCATGACATGCGGCGGAATGCCTGGTCCGCTGTCCATCACCATGATGGACACCCACTCCCCGACCGCCACTTTCACCTCCAGGCGCCGTTCCCCGGTTTGCGCCATGGCGTCGATGGCATTGCTCATCAGATTCACCAAGACCTGCTCCAGGCGGTTGCCGTCGCACAAGGCGCACGCGTCCTCTGGAACGGCGACGTTCAGTTCGACGTGCTCCTGGCGCAGCCGCTGCTCGAGCAAGAAACACGCATCGGAAATCGCCACCGAAATCGAGGTGGGCTTGAGCAGCGATGGGGATTTGCGGGCGAACTTTTTCAACTGCCCCGTGATCTTTCCCATGCGCGCGATCAGCTGTCCGATCAGGGCGAGATTCTCTTGCGCATCCCCCTGGCGCCCACGCTGCAAGAACACCGCCGCATTGTCTGCGAGCGTCCGCAACGCGGCCAGCGGCTGGTTCAATTCGTGCGTGATGCTGGCGGCCATTTGGCCCAAGGCCGCCATTTTTCCTGCCTGCACGAGTTCGTCCAGCGTCGCCTTCAGCTCTTCCTCGGCCCGCTTCCGCTCCGCGATCTCGATGTGCAGATGGCGGTTCGCATCACTCAACGCCTGCGTGCGCGCGGCAACCTTGCGCTCCAGCTCGTCGTGCGCGCGCTGCAGCGCCGCGCTCGCCGCCAGGCTCTGGGCGATCGCCCGCCTGCGTTGCTGCAAGTACAGCCCCAGGATCGCCAGGAAACCCATCACCAGGGCCGCAGCAATGGCGGCATTGCTGGCACGCGCATGAATGGGCGCGATGTTCGACAACGCCATGAGTCGCCACTGGGTACCCGGAATCGACCGGCTCCGCAACAGGTAAGAAGGCTGCAGGAAATTACCGCTATCCCCTCCTTTTGCCTCGCCGGCAAACTGCACGATGGAGGTGCCGTCCGGAAAGCGCCGGACCTCCGTCATGTCCAGGGAAGCCAGCGAGCCCGCGTGGTATTGCCGGGTCGCGGCGAGCTGCTCCCGCGTTTGCGGCGACAAAGGCCTGAGCGTCTTGAACTCCCAATCGGGCACGGAGGTCAGGAAGATGACGCCGTTCTCATCCACGACGGCGACTTTCTCGTCGGCCCGCCCCCACGTCTTCTCCAATTTGTCGAGCTCTACCTTCAACGCCGCGACGCCGAGCATCGAGCCGCCATCGTAGATGCCGTAAGAAAAGTAATACCCCGGCGACTGGCTGACCGTTCCAACCCCGTAGAAGCGGCCGGGCAATCCTTGGACCGCATCGATGAAATAAGGGCGATATGAAAAATTGCGCCCCACGAAACTTGGAGGCCGGTTCCAGTTGCTGGCTGCAAGCGTGAGTCCATCCATGTTCATGACGTAGATCTCGGATGAACCGGCCTTCAAGTTGACGGTTTCGAGATACCGATTCACGCGGGCAATCCGTTCCGGATTTCCGGGATCCTTCAACAGGGCAATGACGTCTTTGTTCAGCGATAAGATGCCAGGCAGGTAGTCATATCGGGTCAGCTCGCTCTGCAGGCCCCCCGCATAGATATCCAGCCGGTGCTCCACGCCCTGAGCCATGTCGCGCATGCCGGCCCGTTCGCCCCAGGCATACGCAGCCACGACCGCCACGCCCGCGGCGAACAGGCACGCAGCGCCCCAAGCCAGGCGGGGATCGAAAGATCCACGGACGAGCCGCAGCCTGGCGCGCAAGTCTCTTCCTATTTTCCTTATCGCCATGCGACGCAACTGTATCGCACCCGCGTCGAGAAGGGCAGCAGGGCTTGCGGCCTTGCGCCCGCCGCAAGCCCGGCCCATGTCAGTCCGCGTAAACGCCGGCTGCCCGGATGACGGGCGTCCACTTATTGATTTCGTTGCTCAAGTGCTTGCGCAGGGAGCTTGGCGTTGCACGGTCGGCCGTGGCCGCCTGGGCCCCTAGGTCTTCCATCTTCTTGCGGAAGCTCGGGTCCTCTACGGCTGCTTGCAGCGCAGCCGACAATTTCGCGACGACATCGGCTGGCGTTCCCTTGGGCGCGTACATGGCATGCCAGATCTTCACTTCGATGCCCGGGAGCCCCTGTTCGGACGCCGCGGGGATATCCCGGAAAGCGTCGATACGTGCCGATTGCATGGCGATATAAGGCTTGACCACGCCGGCCTTGATTTGGCCCGACACGTTTGTCGTCTGGTCGCACATCAGATTGACCTGGCCTCCGATCAGGTCCGTGAGCGCAGGAGCCGTGCCCTTATAGGGAACCGTTCCAAGCTGCTTGCCGATGGCGCTCATGAAAAGCAGGCCGCACAGGTGCGACGCTGACCCGATGCCCGCATTGGCCATGAACAAATTACTGGCATTGCTTTGGATGTACGGCAACAGCTCCTTGAAATCTTGGGGCGGCAGGTTCTTGTTGCCCAAGAGAACCATGGGTACGTCGGCGATCTCGCCCACCATCTCGAAATCCTCGAGTGGATCGAAGCCCAGTTTCCGATACAACGCGGGTGCGGTAGACATGCCGATGTGGTGAATCAGCACGGTATGGCCGTCATTGCGTGCGGAAGCGACTTTCCGCGCGCCGATCGTTCCGCCTGCACCGCCGACGTTCTCGATCACGATCTGGGCCTTGAGGTGCTTGCTCATGATGGCCGTCACTTCCCGCGCGACCTTATCAGTAGGACCGCCCGCCGCAAACGGGACGACGGCCATGACAGGAGCATTGCCCGGATACTCTTGGGCACATGTGGTGAAGGCGGCCGACGCGGCCAGGATCGTCATCGAGATGCTGGATAGGAATTTCATATAGTCAGTAGAAAAAAGTTTGACTGTCCGGATGAATTGGACGAACGCGCCGACCCCTGGACGGGGTCGGCTACATCTGGCT
>NZ_JADGHH010000004.1 GCF_019689535.1 Pigmentiphaga sp. | reverse complement strand
GTGCTGGGGTCGGTGGGGCTCGGCGGCCTGGTCCTTTCGGGCAAGGCGGTCACGCCGGACTTCGGCAGGCTTTCTCCATTGAAGGGATTCGGGCGCATGTTTTCGGTCACCGGCCTGGCCGAGCTCGGCAAGGCGCTGCTGAAGGTGGCGGTGCTGGGAGGCGTGGCGGGCCTGCTCGTGTGGCACGGCGTGCACGGCTGGCTGTCCCTGGCGCTGCCCTCGGTGCCGCGCGCCCTGTCCCAGCTCGCCGGGATGCTGTCCAACCACGCGCTGGCCCTGGCCGGCGCGCTGTTCGTCATCGCGGCCGCCGACGTGCCCCTGCAATGGTGGCAGCACCACAAGAACCTGCGCATGACGCTGCAGGAAGCCAAGCAGGAAAACAAGGAAACCGAAGGCGATCCGCACGTCAAAGGGCGGATACGGCAACTGCAGCGCGACCGGGCACGCGCGCGGATGATGCAGGCGGTGCCGACTGCCGACGTGGTCGTGACCAACCCTTCGCACTACGCGGTCGCCCTGAAGTACGAGGAAGGGCGGATGAGTGCGCCTCGCGTGGTGGCCAAGGGCACGGACGCCGTCGCGGCCCGCATCCGCGAGATCGCGCGCGAGCACCGGGTGGCCGTGGTGGAGAGCCCGAAGCTGGCCCGCGCCTTGTATCGTCATGCCGAAGTGGACCAGGAAGTGCCAGTGGCCCTGTACCGCGCCGTGGCCCAGGTGCTGGCCTACGTCTATCAGCTGCGCGACTATGTCTCCGGGCCGCTGCCCGAGCTCAAGCCGGTGGAGGTACCGGCCGGCTGGGACCCGCTCGATGAGGCCCCGCTCCGCAAGGGAGGCCGTGCATGATCGGTCGCAGCCTGAAGGTCGGCGGGCTGGAGTTCAACGCATCGCAGCTGCGCGAGCTCGGCATGCCCGCCTTCATCCTGCTGGTGCTGGGCATGATGCTGCTGCCCCTGCCGCCGCTGGTGCTGGACCTGCTGTTCACCTTCAACATCGCGGTGTCGCTGCTGGTGCTGATGGTGTCCGTCTATACCAGGCGGCCGCTGGATTTCGCGGTGTTTCCCAGCGTGATCCTGGTGACGACGCTGCTGCGGCTTTCGCTCAACGTCGCCTCGACGCGCGTCGTGCTGCTCAACGGCCACGCCGGGCCGGATGCCGCGGGCAAGGTCATCGAGGCCTTCGGCCAGTTCCTCGTGGGCGGAAATTTCGCCGTGGGCGTGGTGGTGTTCCTGGTGCTGGTCATCATCAACTTCGTCGTCATCACCAAGGGCGCGGGCCGCATCGCGGAAGTGTCGGCGCGCTTCACGCTCGATGCCATGCCCGGCAAGCAGATGGCCATCGACGCCGACCTGAACGCGGGCCTGATCGACGAAGCCACCGCGCGCAAGCGCCGCGCCGACGTGGCGCAGGAAGCCGATTTCTACGGCGCGATGGACGGCGCCTCCAAGTTCGTGCGCGGCGATGCCATCGCCGGCATCCTGATTCTTTTCGTCAATATCATCGGCGGCCTGTTGATCGGCGTGGGGCAGCACGGGCTCAGTTTCTCCGAAGCAGGGCGCGCGTATGTCCTGCTCTCCATCGGGGACGGCCTGGTGGCCCAGGTTCCAGCGCTCCTGGTGTCCATCGCCGCCGGCCTGATCGTGTCCCGGGTCGGCGAGGGCGAGGACATCGGCACCGAAGTCGGCAAACAGCTGCTCGGCACGCCGCAGGCCGTGGGGCTGTCGGCGGGGATCGTCGGCATGCTGGGGTTGGTGCCGGGTATGCCCAATTTCTCGTTCCTCGTCCTGGCCACCGGGCTCGGCGCGTTGTCTTGGTATCTGGCGCGTCGCCGCAAGCAGCAGGCGCAGCGCGAAGCCGCGCCCGCGGCCCCGGCCGGGCCGGTCGAGCCACAAGAGGCCAGCTGGGAAGACGTCACGCCCGTCGATACGGTGGGGCTGGAGGTGGGCTACCGGCTGATTCCGCTGGTGGACAAGACCGGCGACGGCGACCTGCTCAAGCGCATCAAGGCGCTGCGCAAGAAGTTCGCGCAAGACGTGGGTTTCCTGCCGGCGGCGGTGCACATCCGCGACAACCTCGAGCTGCGGCCCGGCGGTTACCGCATCACGCTCAAGGGCGTGGCCATCGGCGAGGGCGAAGTGCAGACCGGCGGATTCCTCGCCATCAACCCCGGCCGCGTCACGCGCGAGGTGCCGGGCACGCCCACCCGCGACCCGGCCTTCGGCCTGCCGGCGATGTGGATCGACGCCGCGACCCGCGAAGCGGCGCAGGCAGCGGGCTATACGGTGGTCGACGTCGGCACCGTCATCGCCACGCACCTGTCGCACCTGTTGCACAGCCATGCGGCCGATCTCTTGGGCCGCGCGGAACTGCAGGCGCTGTGCGATCACTTCTCTCGCAGCGCGCCCAAGCTGCTCGAAGACCTGGTGCCCAAGCTGATCTCCATGGCGACGCTGCAGCGCGTGCTGCAATCTCTGCTCGACGAAGGCGTCCACATACGCGACATGGGCACCATCGTCGAAACCTTGTCCGAGCACGCCGTCCACACCCAGGATCCTGTGGAGCTGGTCGGTGCCGTGCGCGTGGCACTGGGACGCGCCATCACGCAGAACATCTTCGGCGCCCATGGCGAGATCGACGTGTTGGCGCTGGATCCCGAACTCGAGCGCATCTTGCGCACCATCAGCCCGAAGGCGGGCGAGATCGGCGCGATCGAGCCCGGGCTCGCCGAACGCCTCCTGCACGAGGCAGCGGCGGCGGTCGAGAAGATGGATGCGGTGGGCAAGCCCGCCGCGCTGCTGGTGCCGGATCAGTTGCGGCTTGCCCTGGCGCGGTTCTTCCGGCGTTCCGTGCCGCGCCTGAAGGTCCTGGCACATTCCGAAATTCCCGAATCTCGTCTCATCCGCGTCGCGATGACGCTGGGAGGACGTTGAGCATGTCCCCTTTCATTCGCCTGCAGGGATTGACCCCATGAAGTTCCGCAAATTCATCGCTGCCACCACGCGGGATTGCCTGCGCATGATGCGCGAAGCGCTGGGGGCGGATGCCTTGATCGTCTCCACCCGCCGTACGAGCGCCGGCGTGGAAGTGGTCGGCATACGCGCCCAGGACATGCCGCTCGCCGAGGATCCCGCCGTTGATGCCGGCACGCCCGCGGCATCCGCGCCCGCGCAGGAGCAGCCGGCCCCGGCCGCAGCCACCGCGCCGGCCTTGTGGGACGATATGGAAGAAGAGTCCGTGCGCCTGTCGCCGGCGGCCCGCGTGCTGGCCCAGCATGAGGAAAAAGAGCACGCGTCCCGCCCTGCGGTGCCGCCATCCCCGACGGCGGAAGCGGTGCCCTTGGCCAGTTGGCCGCGCGTCGATGCGGCCGAGATTCCGCACCTGGTGCGCGGCAGCGGCGAGTTTGCCGACCAGGCGCATGCCATGGCAGTGGCGGCGGCCGAGCGCGAGACCGCCAAGCCGGTGCTGCGTCTCGGGGCGCCACGCGGGGAGGCGGAGAAGCGCGCGCCGCACCGGAGCGGGCCAAAGCCTTCGGGCGTGCAGGTGGCGCATCGCGCCGCCGCACCGTCGCGGCTCGATGAACAGGACCGCGAAGAGCTGGCCAGCCGCGTGGCCGAACCCATCGTCAGCGAAATGCGCTCGATGCGCGACTGGCTGGCTCACCAAATGGATGCCATGGCGTGGCGCGACAGTGCGCAGCGCCAACCGCTGCGGCGCGAAATATGGCGCCGCATGGTCGATTGCGGATTCACCCCGGAGCTCGCCCGCTCCGTGGCCACCCATTTGCCGGCCTCCCATGCGCCGGAAGAGGGCGAGCGTTGGCTGGCCGAGGTCCTGGTGCGCAATCTTGCATGCGTCGATGCGCAGGCCAACATCGTGGAGCAGGGTGGGCGCTATGCCATCGTCGGGCCAACCGGCGTGGGCAAGACCACCACCGCGGCTAAGATCGCCGCCCATTGCGTCGTCAAGTACGGCGCCGGGTCGCTGGGCCTGATCTCGACCGACCAGCAGCGCATCGGGGCGGTGGACCAGCTCCGTACCTTTGGCCGCATGCTCGGCGTGGAGGTTTACGTTGCGCGCGGCGGCAGCGAGCTGGAAGTACTCTTGGGCAGTATGGCCGACCGCCGGCTCGTTCTCATCGATACCGCGGGCGTGAGCCAGCGCGACGCGCAGATCGGCGAGCACCTGCGCGTGCTAGACGCCGAAGGCGTGCAACGCCTGCTGGTGGTTCCGGGCGGCTCCCATGCCGAACAGGCCGAGGACATCGTGCGGGCCTATTCGGCCGGTGGGCTGGCGGGCATGATCGTCTCCAAGCTGGACGAAGCGGTGCGCCTGGGCGGTGTGCTGGACGCGGCGATCCGCCACCGGGTGCCGCTGCACTACATGACCAACGGGCAGCGCGTGCCCGAAGACATCCACGCGGCCAATGCGCGCCTGCTCGTGCATCGTGCCCTGCGGGCGCGCAACGCCCGGGTGTTCGCGCTGGAAGCGGAAGAGCTCGAATGGGCGATGGCGGCGCCCGCGCCAGCATGGCAGCCCTCTGCGCCATCGCAGACCGCAGCGGCCTAATTCATGACGCATCGCATCCCCACCGACGAATTTTTGCGGCGAGAAACGAATGTATACGCGTGAAGGAACCCTGGCGCGCGAGATGAACATCGAGCAGTACGTGCCGCTGGTCAGGCGCATGGCGCATCACATGGTGGCGCGCCTGCCCGCGAGCGTGCAGATCGAAGACCTGATGCAGGCCGGGATGCTGGGGCTGCTCGATGCCCTCGGACGCTTCGAGGAAGGGCTGGGGGCGCAGTTCGAAACGTACGCAACGCAGCGCATACGCGGCGCCATGCTGGATGAACTGCGCCGGGGCGACTGGCTGCCGCGCGGCGTGCGCCAGGTCCAGCGCAAGATCGAAGCCGCGATGCATCGCTGCGAACACCAGCTGGGCCGCGCGCCGACGGATGCCGAGATGGCTGCGGCCATGGAAGTGAGCCTGGCCGAATACCAGCAGATGCTGGCCGAGGCACGCGGCGTGCAGCTGTACTACTACGAAGACTTCGACGGCGACGACGACGCGGACGGCTATCTCGAGCGGCATGTACCGGTCGACGACAGCAGCGATCCGCACCTTCGCCTGTCCGACCAGCGCTTCCGCGAAGCCGTCGTACAGGGCATCGAGCGCCTGCCCGAGCGCGAAAAGCTCGTCATGGGCATGTATTACGAGCAGGAGATGAACTTCAAGGAAATCGCGGCGGTGCTGGGCGTGACTGAGTCGCGCATATGCCAGCTCCATTCGCAGGCCGTTTCGCGCCTGCGCACGCGGTTGAAGGATTGGAGTCGCTAGCCGTGCCCAAGCCTAGCGGGAGAGCTGGCCGCTGCTCGAATAGGAAAGCTCGGCACCGCTGAGCTGGGCCAGGGCGGCCAGCCGCGCCGAGGCGGCGGCGGTGTTGAGGGTGGAGAGCTCCGCTGCGATCTTGATCGGTTCAAGGATGGCCGCGAGCCGCGCCTGCCAGCCCTCGCGCACGTGGGGCTCCGCAGCCTGCAGGGAGGGAAGGGCATGGGGGAGGGCGCGCTGCACCTCCAGTATTCGTAGGCTCAAGGCCTGGGTGGCTTGGTCGATGCGGTTCGTGTCGCGGCCCGTGACGGCCTCGCTCAGCGCCTGGGCGGCAAAGGCGCAGCGGTCCACGACGGCGGAGAATTCCTCGAGCCTCATGCCTTGTGTGCGAGGGCGCGTTCGATTTCCAAGAGGCGGTCGGCCACGGCTTCGGCGTTGACGGTGAATTCGCCGTTGCGTATGGCCTGCTTGATGCGTTCGACCTGCTCCGCATTGAAAGGGACTTCACCCGCGCCGGGCTGGCCGGTGGCCAGCTGCGAGAGCTGGACCAGGGATTCCGCCGGGCCGGAGGCCGCGGGCTGGGCGGGCACGGCGTGACGGGCTTCCGCGGCCGCAGCAGGGCGCGAAACCTTGACCGATTCGGGACCCTTAGGGGTGATCTTCACGATGATGTTCCATCCGGTTGCCGTTGCAGACAGGCGCACCTGTCTTGGGCGATAAGCCCTTATCGGCGCATTCGGGGGAAAACTTTAGCACCGGGGCCGTGCGGCACCGAAGGCGGACGCAACAGAATGTAAGCGGGATGGGGTTAGAGATTGACCTCGATCTCGCGGTCTTCCCGCAGGATGCCTGCTACCGTGCGCCCGGTGTCGAGCTGGACCCGGGCAGGCTGGCCGGGCCGGGCGGCATGGAGCATTTTGCCGGAAGCCTTGATGGTGAACCCGACCCCGCTCAGCACGACCTGCACCGGGTCGCCAGGCCCGAGCTGCGAGCGCGACTGCAGGGCCGCGGGCGGAATGGGCTCGCCTGCCTTGAGGGGGCGGGTCGTCGTCGCGCCTTCCAGTTGAAGCGGGTCGGTCATCACGCCGCGCGGCCAGGCGGCGATGTTCACTTCCGCGAGTGACCAGTCGTTTTCGCGCAAGACGGTGCCCGCGGGCAGCGGCCGGTTGGGAACCGGTACCGGTACGTATACCGAGACTTCGGCGGGAATGCGCACTTGCCAGGGTTGTTGCGCGCAGCGCATGCCAATGGCGGTCTTGCCCAGGGGCCGGCCGCCGGGCGGGAGGAAGACCTGGGGTGAGCACGGCGCTTGGGCAAGCCGTTCGGCCGCCTGTCCGGATATCTGGATGTCGATGCGCCCGCCCAGGGCGCCGGCGGCGGAGGCGGCACGCGCTTCGAGCAGCTTGCGTCCCCGTTCGATGAGCTCGGGCGCAGTGCCCGGTTCAGCCCACGCCGGCGAGGCGCCGATCGAGGTCAGGACGAGGGCGAGGGCCGCGGCGCAGCCGGAGCGTTTCATGGAATGGCAGCCTTTTTCCTAAGCAAAGGGGCGGTGGAGGAAAACTCTAGCGCGCGTGGACGGGAAGGAAGGGAAAAACAAGAACGGAAAAGGTGGCTTACTCCCGCTTTCCCCGTGACGGGGAACGCGAATAATGGCCAGACCTGCGAAAGGCTTTACCGCCTCACGCGTGTACAGGAGGTCATGTGATCAGCCGCATCGGCGAAGAACTGATGTTCAACGCGCAAGCCCTGACGCTGCGCGCCCAGCGCCAGGAGGTTTTGGCGTCCAACCTGGCCAATGCCGAGACGCCCAATTACAAGGCGCGGGATTTCGATTTCGGCGCTGCGCTGCGCGCGGCGACCGGCACGCCCGAGCCGGACGCTTCGCTCGCGCCCTTGCGCATGGCCACGACCAACGCCCGCCACCTTCGGGGCGAGGCCAGCGCCGGCTTGCCCGTGGCGCTCCAATACCGCACGCCCGCCCAGGCATCCATCGACGGCAACACCGTCGATCCCGACCTGGAGCGTACGCGTTTCGCCGACAACGCGCTGCGCTATGACGCGGCGCTGCGCATGCTGAACGGGCAGATCCAGACCCTCCAGCGCGCCATCCAGAACAATTGAGATCGAGCGAGGCTGTCGCAACATGTCCATGAACAAAGTTTTCGAGATCGCCGGCACGGCGCTCGTCGCCAACAGCCAGCGCCTGAACGCCGTGGCGAGCAACCTGGCCAATGCCGAAAGCGTGAGCGGCCCCGATGGCGAGGTGTACCGCGCCCGCAAGGTCGTATTCGAGTCTTACCTCGTCCCGGGTGGCACGGACGGCGCCAGGGGCGTGCGCGTGCGCGAGGTCGTGACCGACCCGTCGCCTCCCAAGCGCATCTATGACCCCCGGCACCCCATGGCTGATGCAGAAGGCTACGTCAGCATGCCCAACGTGGAGGTCGTGGACGAGATGGTGGACATGATCGCCGCCTCGCGCGCCTATCAAACCAACGTCGAGGTCATGAACACGGCGAAGACCTTGATGCAGAAAACCCTGACCCTCGGCAGTTAAGGAATCGCCATGGCCGTATCCAGCATTACCGGCAGCAACCTCGCCACATCCGGCAATTCGCTCAGCGCAACGTCCGCCGAAGAGCTGTCGAACCGCTTCCTCACCATGCTGACTGCGCAGATGCGCAATCAGGACCCGCTCAATCCGCTGGACAACGCCGAACTGACCTCGCAGCTCGCGCAGATCAGCACCGTCTCCGGCATCAGCCAGCTCAATACCACCATGCAGTGGCTGGGCTACAGCCTGGGCAGCCTCCAGGCCACGCAGGCCGCTACGCTCATTGGGCGCAAGGTCATGCTCTCGGGCGATGACCTCACCCTCGCGGACGGCAAGGCCGAGGGTGGCTACGTGCTCAGCATTCCGGTGGAGAAAGCCGAGCTCGTCATCAAGAACGCCGATGGCGTCGAGGTCGCGCGTCGCAGCCTGGACAAAGTCGACGCAGGCGTGCACCGGTTCACCTGGGACGGCAAGGACGGCAAGGGCAATACGCTGCCCGACGGGGAATACAAGTTCGAGGTCCAGGTGGGCGAAGGCGCGCAGGTCGGCGCGGCGCCGCCGCTCACTGTGTCCGAGATCACCTCGGTGCGCCCCTCGGCGGGCGCCACCACCGTCGTCGACGCCAAGGGCAACGTCGTCAACCTGTCGGACGTCTACCAGGTCTGGTAGCGGCGCGACCGCCCACGCTTCATTTTCCGGATACAGCATCACACAGCAAGGAACCCGTCATGAGTTTCCAGCAGGCACTGAGCGGCCTGAATGCCGCCAGCAAAAATCTCGACGTGATCGGCAACAACGTCGCCAACGCCAATACCGTGGGTTTCAAGGCGTCGCGCGCGGAGTTCGCCGACGTGTACGCGTCCACGGTGATGGGGACTTTCTCCAACAACATAGGCATAGGCACCAAGCTCAACGCCGTCTCGCAGATCTTCACGCAGGGCGCGATCTCGGTCACCTCCAATCCGTTCGACGTCGCGATCTCCGGCGAAGGCTTTTTCCGGATGGACAACAACGGGAGCATCGTCTATTCGCGCAATGGCCAGTTCCACTTGGATGCGAACGGTTATCTCGTCAATGCCAACGGGCTGCGCCTGACCGGCTACGCGGCTGACGAAAACGGCAACATCAACGCCGCGGCGCCCCAGCCGCTGCGGCTGACGGTCAGCTCCATCGAGGCGCGGGGCACGACCGAGGTCGTACAGGGGGCGGTCCTCGATTCGCGTTCACCGGTCATCGACCGGGCCACCACGCCGTTCGACCCGAACGATTCGACTACCTACACCCACGCCACTTCCATTGCGATCTACGATTCCCTGGGCAACACCCATACGCTGTCTACGTTCTACGTGAAGCGCGGGCCGGGCGAATGGGACGTCTACACGGCGCTCAATGGCACGACCACGCCCGATCCGGATGACCCCTCCCTGCCCGGCGTCCATACCTTGTTCTTCGACGCGGCTGGCAAGATCGACCTGGACAAGACCGATGGCCGCGGCGTGTTCAACGTCCGCGTGGACGGGGCGACCCTCGGCACCGGCGCCACTGACCTAGAGTTCGAATACAACCTGGTGGCCACCTCCCAGACTGGCCAGGCATTCAGCAACGAGCTGCAGCGCCAGAACGGCTATACCTCGGGGCGCCTGACCAGCTTCACGATCGACGAGAATGGCGTGCTCAAGGCCAATTACTCGAACCAGCAGTCGCGCGCGCAAGGGCAGATCGTGCTGGTGTCTTTCGTCAACCCCCAGGGGCTGGTGCCCGCCGGCGGCAACAACTTCCTCGAGACCATGCTCTCGGGCACGCCGCGCCTGGGCGTGCCGGGGTCGAGCAACTTCGGCACGGTCGTGTCGGGCGCGCTCGAAGACGCCAACGTCGACCTGACGGCCGAACTGGTCAACATGATCACCGCCCAACGCGTCTACCAGGCAAACGCCCAGTCCATCAAGACCCAGGACTCGGTGATGCAGACCCTGGTCAACATGCGCTGACGGATAGCGAGCGATCATGGACAGAGCCCTCTACATCGCGGCGACCGGCGCGCGCGAACTGATGCGGCGGCAGGACGTTCAGACCAACAACCTCTCGAACGCGCTGACTCCCGGTTTCCGTGCGGAGATCGCGGCGCAGCGCACTGCGCCCGTGGTGGGCGGGCCCGGCCTGCGCACGCGCGCCTACGCCGTGGAGTCCACGCCGGGCGCCGACATGTCGCCCGGCGCGATGATGGCAACCGGGCGCGAACTCGACGTGGCGGTGCAGGGCGACGGCTGGTTCGCGGTCCGCACGGCAGACGGCGGCGAGGCGTACACCCGGGCCGGCAGCTTCCAGACCACGCCCGACGGCATGCTGGTGGATGCCGCGGGGCGCCCGGTGCTGGATCCCAATGGCGAGTTCATCATGATCCCGCCCGACGCGAAGGTGCAGGTCAATACCGACGGCTCGATCTCCACCGTGCCCGAGGTGGACCGCGTGATGGCGGCGCAGGTCGGCAATCTCAAGCTGGTCAACCCGCCTGCCGCCGCGCTCGAGCGTAGCCCCGACGGCTTGTTCCGGCTGAGGGACGGCGGCGTCGCGCCGCATGCCGAGGAGGTGAGGGTAGCCGGTGGCATGCTCGAGGGCAGCAACGTGAACGCCGTGGGCACGCTGGTCGAGATGATCGCCGCCGCGCGGCACTACGACATGCAGGTGCAGCTCATGCAGAACAGCGAGCAGAATCAGCGCGCGGCCACGCAAATCCTCTCCATGAGCTAGCGGCTCTGGGCGGGCAACGTTTTTCTAGACATTCGGAAGTAGGTAGCAGTGCGGCAAGCGCCGCGATAAAGGACAAGCATCATGATGCGTTCGCTCTGGATCGCCAAGACCGGCCTGGATGCGCAGCAGACTCAGCTAGACGTGATCTCGAACAACCTGGCCAACGTGAGCACCAACGGCTACAAGCGCTCGCGCGCGGTGTTCGAGGACCTCCTCTACCAGACCATGCGGCCGGCGGGCACGCAGACGACGCAGCAGAACCAGGTACCCGCGGGCCTGACGCTGGGCACGGGTTCACGGCCGGTCGCGACGGTGCGCAATTATTCGCAGGGTGCGCTGCAGCAGACCGACAGCAGCTTCGACTTGGCCATCAACGGCGCCGGCTTCTTCCAGGTCCAACTGCCAGACGGCACGCTGGCCTATACGCGCGACGGCAGTTTCCAGATCGACAGCCAGGGCCAGCTTGTCACCAACAACGGCCTGGTGATTGATCCGGGCATCGTCGTGCCAGAGGGCGTGAAGGAGGTCGCCATCGGCCAGGACGGCGTCGTGACCGCGACCCTGCCTGGCCAGACCCAGCCCGTGCAGCTCGGCCAATTGCAGTTGGCCACCTTCATCAATCCGGCCGGCCTGCAGCCCATGGGCCAGAACCTGTTCACGGAAACCGCGGCCTCGGGTGTTCCGGTCGTGAACGTGCCGGGCACCAACGGCGCGGGCCTGATCAACCAGGGGTACGTCGAGGCTTCCAACGTCAACGTGGTCGAGGAGCTGGTGGGCATGATCCAGACCCAGCGCGCCTACGAGATCAATTCGCGCGCGATCTCCACCTCCGACCAGATGTTGCAGCGCATTTCGCAGCTCTGAGGCGCAGGCGCATGATCGAGGCATTCAGCGTGAAGATCGCGCGCGTGGCGGCGCGGGCCGCCGCCCTGGCTGCGGCATGCATGCTCGCCGCCTGTTCCACGCCCAAGGTGGACATCGACGAGCAGACGACGGCACGGCCGGTGGACCCCGTGGTTTTCAACGCCAATCGCCGCCCCACGGGCGGCATCTTCAGCACCGCGCCGACGTACCGCCCGCTGTTCGAAGACGTGCGGGCGCGCAACGTCGGCGACACCCTGGTCGTGCGCCTGGAAGAGCACATCAATTCGACCCAGCGCAACAACACCTCTGCGCAGCGCACGGCATCGACCTCTGTCGGATTGCCAACCATCAACCGCCTGCCCGGCGCCGGTGCGCTGCGCGGGCTGGGCCTCGAAGGCGGAAGCGACAACAAGTTCAATGCGCGCGGCGAGACCGGCGCTTCTAACATTTTGTCCGGGACGATCGCGGTCACGGTGGTCGAGGTGTTGCCCAACGGCAACCTGCGCGTGGCGGGAGAAAAGCAGATCGGCACCAACCGCGAAACCGAGCGCGTGCGCTTCTCCGGCGTGGTCAACCCGGCCCACATCGTCGGAGGGAACTCCGTCAGCTCCACCCAGGTTGCCGATGCGCGCATCGAGTATCGCGGCCAGGGCGCCATCAGTGAAGCCCAGACCGTGGGTTGGCTGTCGCGCTTCTTCTTCTCGTTCCTGCCGTTCTGAATGGGGCGATGATGGATTGCCGTTTTCGTTTCCGTTTCTGCATCATCCGGTTCCTGGTGCTCGCCTCGTGCGCATGGCTGCCGTTCACGCCCGTGGCGCAAGCAGCACGCGTCAAAGACCTCGCCACCGTACAGGGCGTGCGCAACAACCAGCTCGTGGGCTACGGGCTGGTCGTGGGCTTGGACGGCACGGGCGACCAGACGACGCAGACGCCTTTCACCACGCAGTCGCTGATGTCCATGCTGTCCAACCTGGGCATCAATGTTCCGCCGGGCACGCGCCTGCAGCTCAAGAACGTGGCGGCGGTCATGGTCACGGCGACCCTGCCGCCGTTTGCGCAGCCCGGCCAGCAGCTCGACGTCACCGTGAGCTCCATGGGCAACGCGAAATCGCTGCGCGGCGGCACCTTGCTGATGACGCCCCTGAAAGGGTTGGACGGGCAGGTCTATGCCATCGCCCAAGGCAGCGTCTCGGTAGGCGGCGCAGGCGCATCGGCGGCGGGCAGCCGGACGCAGGTCAATCATTTGAGCGCCGGTCGCATTCCGTCCGGTGCAACGGTCGAGCGCGAAGTGCCGACGCCGTTTTCCGACGACGGCGTCTTGCGCCTGGAGCTGACGACGGCCGATTTTTCCACGGCGCGTGCCATGGCGGATGCGATCAACCGCAACTTCGGCGCGGGCACGGCCACGGCGCTCGACGGCCGCGTCATCGAACTGCGCGCGCCGTCCCTGCCGGATGAGCGGGTCGCATTCATGGCGCAGGTCGAGAATCTCGAGGTGGCAGGCAGCCGGGCGCCGGCGCGCGTGGTGATCAATGCGCGGACGGGGTCGGTCGTGATGAACCAGAGCGTGCGCCTTGCGCCCGTGGCGGTGGCGCACGGCAACCTGAGCGTCTCGGTCAGCGCCACGCCCGTCATCAGCCAGCCTGCGCCATTCTCGGGCGGACAGACCGTGGTGACGCAGCGAGCCGACATCGAGGTCAAGCAGGCGGGCGGGCAAATCGTTCACCTGGATGGCGGGGCACAGCTGGCCGACGTGGTCAAGGCGCTCAACATGCTGGGGGCGACGCCGCAAGACCTGATTTCGATCCTCCAGGCCCTCAAGACCGCCGGCGCGTTGACCGCCGAATTGGAGATCATCTGATGCGCAAGCTCGAAGGGGCCGCGGCAAGCCTGGCCGTCGATGCACGCTCGCTGGAAAGCCTCAAGCAGCAGGCGCGCCGCGACCAATCCGGTGCGGTACGCCAGGCGGCGCGCCAGTTCGAGGCGCAGTTTGCGCAGATGCTGTTGAATCAAATGCGCCAGACGTCCATGGCCGGCAATGGGGCACTGGCGCAGGCGCTCAACAGCCCCGCCTCGCAAACCTGGCGCGGCATGCTCGACCAGCAACTGGCGCAGGCGCTGGCCGGGACCGGCAAGCAGGGCACCATGCCGGAGCGCAGCGGCCTGGGGCTGGCGGACATGCTGGAGAAGCAACTGACCCGACGGACGGTCTCCCCGGAGTCCCTGCGCCGGACCGGCCTGCCTTTGTCCATGTCGACACTGGAGCTGGCGCGCGGCCGCGCGGTCGGTACGCCAACGACGGCGACGAGCGGCATGATAGGCGGCGTCGACGCTTCGGCGTTGACCGGGGCCGCCGCACCGATGCGCCGCATCCAGAACGGCAGGTTCGGGGCGCAGGCTGCCTATGCGGCCGCAGCGCCGGCTAGGCCCGCTCCCGCCTTGGCCGCGCAGGCTTCCACGGAAGACGTCCGGGCCGAGTTCCTGGGCAGGTTCCTGCCCGCGGCCAAGCGTGCAGAGGCGGCCACCGGCATTCCCGCCGCCTACATCCTGGGGCAGGCGGCGCTCGAGTCGGGCTGGGGAAGGCACGAGATCCGCGGTCCGAACGGGGAGCCCAGTCGCAATCTGTTCGGCATCAAGGCCACGGGCTGGGGCGGGCGCACGGTGCGTGCGCGTACCACGGAGTATCGCGACGGAGCGGCCGAACGGGTGATGGCCGAATTCCGAGCCTACGATTCCTACGAGCAAGCTTTCGAAGACTACGCCCGCCTTCTGGCTTCCAATCCGCGCTACGCCAAGGTGCTGCGTTCGGCGGGCAGTGCCGAGCAGTTCGCGCAAGGGCTGCAGCGCGCCGGCTACGCGACCGACCCGCGCTATGCCGAAAAGCTGGGCAGCACCATCCGGCGTGCCATGCAAATCGTCATCTAGCGGCGCACCCGTACGCGGTTCGATGAGGGCAGGCGCCGCGTATCCTCAAGCTTTGCCCGGTACGTCCGTTAAGTGATATATCGCTGCGCGCCTCGACTGCGCGCGTCAGGCAGTCCGCATACGAACATGACCACGACCATCGCCAACATCGCACTATCAGGATTGCGCGCCTCGCAGGCGGGCCTGGCGGTCACCGCCAATAACATCTCCAACCAGGGCACGCCAGGCTATTCCCGGCAGCAGGTCGTCCTGCAGTCGGCCCGGTCCAGCTTCAGCGGCGGAGCGTATCTCGGCCAGGGCGTGGACGTGGTCACCGTGCAGCGCGCCTACAACGAATTCCTCACCGCCCAGGCGAGCCAGTCGGCATCGGCGCTGAGTTACCTCAGCACCTATTCCGACCAGATGAGCGGGCTCATCAACCGGCTCGGTACGCCAGACACCGGCATCAACCAGAGCCTGAACGATTTGTACACCGCCATCAGCCGCTTCAGCCAGAACCCGAACGAGAACGCCTCGCGCCAAGGCGCGCTGGCCGCGGCGCAAGCGGCGGCGACGCGTTTCCGCACTGTGAGCGAAGACCTCGCCACGCTCGGGCAGGGCATCGGCAACCAGGCCGCGGCCACCGTTGGCCAGATCAACCAGCTCGCGCAGAGCATCGCCACCTACAACGCGAAGATCAACGAGGGCTACGCCGCCGGCAACGGCCAGGCCCCGAACGACTTGCTGGACCAGCGCGACGTGCTGCTGCGCGAGCTGGGCAAGCTGGTCGGCATCACGACCAGCGTGCAAGGTTCCAGCGTGAATGTGTACCTGAGCAATGGGCAGCCCCTGGTCCTGGATCACCTCGCGTCGGAAATGCAGATCGACACCCAGGATCCGCATGCTTCCTCCGGGATCCGGCTCTCGCTCAAGGTCGGGGGCTATGCCACCCCCCTGAACCGAAGCGATGTCGCGGGCGGCCAGCTCGGCGCGCTCCTGCAGTTCCGCGAGACCGAGCTCGCCCAGGCCCAGTCGGAGCTGGGGCGGCTTGCCATTGCGATGGTCTCGGCCTACAACCAGCAGCAACAGTTCGGCATCGACCTGTCCGGTCAGCCGGGGCAGGCCTTGTTCAAGCTGGGTAATCCGGTCGCCTTCGGTGCGCGCGGCAATGCCGGCGATGCGCGGGTGGCGGTGAGCATCGCGGATGCCCGGTCGCTCACGGGCAGCGACTACCAGCTGGCGCGGGTGGGTGACGAATATGTGGTGACGCGGCTCGACGACGGTGCCGAGTTTGGTCCGTTCTCGTCGCTGCCGCAGGACGTCGACGGCCTGCGCATCGGGCTCATCGCCGGCGACTTGGCCGATGGCGACACCTTCACCATCGAAGTGGCCAGCCAGGCGGCCGTGGGCCTGGAGGTGCTGCTTACCGACCCCGGCAAGCTGGCCGCCGCCGCGCCCATGCGCCTGGATGTCGCGGCCGGCAACGCAGGGACGGTCGTGGCCTCGCGGCTGCGTTCGGTGGAGTCGTCCAATATCGATTACGGCACCTCGATCACGGTGCGTTTTACATCCGCCTCTGGGTATGAACTGGTGGGCGAAGACGGCTCCGTGCTGTCGTCCGGCACCTTGCAGCCGCCGCAGCAGACCATCGCGTACAACGGCTGGGCCTTCGACGTGTCCGGCACGCCGGCTGCGGGCGACGTGATCACGGTCGTCGCCGATCCGGGAGATCCTTCTGGCGACAACCGCAACGCGCTGGCCCTGGCCGGGCTGGCCACCACCAAGATCGCCGGTGGCAGTACGTTGACCGATTCCTATGCCGCGTTGATCTCCCAGGTCGGCACGCGCGCGGCCTCGATCAACGTCAGCAAGGCGGCCCAGCAGGGCGCGTACGACCAAGCCGTCGCCGCCGAGCAATCGCTGGCGGGGGTCAACCTCGATGAAGAAGGCGCCAACCTCTTGCGTTATCAGCAGGCCTACGCGGCCGCCGGCAAGGTGCTCGGCCTGGCTTCCGAGCTGTTCGACCAGTTGTTGGCCGCCCTTCATTGACATCGCGCGGGGCACGACTAGGCGCGCTTCCCGACACCGAAACCGGACATAGCACCCATGAGAGTCAGCACCAATCAGTTCTACGACAGCAGCATACGCGCCATCAACAGCCAGCAGAGTGCATTGATGCAGGTTTCGCAGCAGCTATCCGCCCAACGCAAGCTGCTGACTCCTTCCGACGACCCGGTGGCGGCCAGCCGCGAGGTAGCCCTGGAGGCAACGCGGCAGGCCAACGAGCAAATGCTGCGTAACCAGGCCGACGCCAAGGGTATGCTCGAAGCGACCGAAAACTACTTGGTCGAGGCCGGCAACACGCTCCAGGCAGCCCTGGCGCGCATCGTGCAGGCGGGTGGCGGTACGCTGAACGAGCAAGACCGGCAATCCATCCTGGCCGACCTGCGGGCGCTGCGCGACCAACTGCTGAGCGTGGCGAACACGCAGGACGAAAACGGCAACTACATCTTCGCCGGCTACAAGCGCGACAACCAGCCCTTCGTGCGGACGGCTGCCGGCGTCGTCTACCAGGGCGATTCCGGCGTGCGCCAAAGCCAGATCGGGCCGAACCGCGTGATCGACATCAGCTTCTCGGGTCATTACCTGTTCGGCGACATCCCCACGGGGCAGAACGGCTTGGAGGTCAAGGCCGATGGAGCCAACACCGGTAGCGCGACGCTGTCTGCCGGCGTGATCAAGGACAGGCAAGCCTGGAACGCGGCCGCGCCCTTCGGGCCTTATACCATCGAGTTCGGCGTCGACGGCGCGTACACGATCACCGACAGGGACGGCGCCGAAGTCGGCACAGGCTTGCTGGGGGATGGGCAGGTCGTGGAGATGGCGGGCATCCAGGTCAGCTTCAACGGCAGGCCCGCGCAAGGAGACCGGATCACCTTCGGGCCGGCGTCGTCGCAGAGCGTTTTCGATACCCTGGACCAGGCGATCGCCGCGCTGGGCTTGCCCGATACCGGCCACGAATCCACGGCGCGCACGAACGCCTTGTACGAAGTGAACCTGAACTTGAATGCCGCCTTGAACCGCCTGCTCGAGGCCCGTTCTTCCATCGGCAGCCGGCTGAACGAAATCGAGGCGGCCACCACCGCAGGCGAGGCGCGCGGCGACCAGGTCACGGAGGAAATATCGCGCGTGGTAGGATCGGATATCGAAACGATGACGGAACTGACGGGCGAGCTGGCCAAGCGCACGTACACGGTGCAGGCTGCGCAACAGACGTATACGCAGATTGCCCGGCTGTCGATATTCAACTACTTGTAGACGCCTAGAGGACGCTGTGGCGTCGGGACGCGAATGCGCCGCCAGCGCTGTTTTCCGTTCAGCTCGGTGACCCCATGCCACAGGAACCATTCAACATCCTCGTCGTCGACGACGAGCCGCTGAATCTCGAGATCATCTCTGAGCTCTTGTCGGACCCCCGTTATCGCCTGCGATGCGTGCAGGACGGCATCCAGGCCTGGGAGGTGCTGCAGGGCTCCGGCGTCGATTTCGACCTGATCGTCCTTGACCGCATGATGCCGGGCATAGACGGCATCGAGCTGCTTGCGCGCATCCGGTCGGATCGCCGTTTCGCCGATATCCCGGTCATCATGCAGACGGCGGTATCGCATCCCTCCGACGTGCTGGAAGGCATACACCGGGGCGCCTACTATTACCTCACCAAGCCGTACGAGCACGACATGCTCATGGCGGTGGTAGGGGCCGCCATCGAGTTTCGCGCCAAGCAGAAAGGATTGCGGCGCCGGCTTTCCGACGTGCATGACGTGTTCGCACACATGCGGCAGGCGTTGTTCGAGTTCGTCTCGTTGGTGGAGGCCCGCCAGCTCGCTTTTTTCCTGGCCAAGCTGTGTCCTGCCCCCGAGGTGGCGGTGATCGGGCTGGCCGAGTTGATGGTCAATGCCGTCGAACACGGCAATCTGGAGATTGGTTTCCAGGAAAAAGGGCGTTTGAGCATGGAGGGCCGCTGGACCGCGGAGATCGAGCGGCGGCTGTCGCTGCCGCCTTACCGGGATCGCGTGGCGACGGTGAGCTTCGAGCGCGGGCCGCAATGGATACGCTTTCGGGTGCGGGACCAGGGCAACGGCTTTGATTGGCGCGAGTACCTGGAGATGTCACCCGACCGGGCGTTCGAGATGCACGGGCGCGGCATTGCGATGGCCAAGGCGTTGACGTTCAAGGACCTGACCTACGAAGACGGTGGGCGCGAGGCGGTGGGGACGATTCCCTTGAACGGATAGATCCGTGCGAGGCATCACAGGGCCTGCCGCAAGCGGGTCCGGCGCCCCGGCAACTCGACGCTGCCGACCTTGGCCAGGCCCCGGGCCCGGTTGCCGCAGGCCCTGATGCCAAGATCTGCCTGCTTTATTCGACGAGCTTGTGCTTGAGCGCGTAGTGCGTCAGCTCCGCGTTGTTCTTGAGCTTCATCTTCTCCAGCAGCCGCGCGCGGTATACCGATACTGTCTTTGGCGAGAGCGACATTTCCTCCGCGATCTGCGTCAGCGTGCGGCCCGAGGCGATCATCACCATGGTCTGGTATTCGCGGTCCGACAACAGCTCGTGAGGCGGGCGCTCGTCGCCCTGGCTGAGGTGCGTGGCCAGCTGCTCGGCCAATTCCGGCGTGATGTATTTCTTGCCGCGCGCAACCGTGCGGATCGCCTCGATGACCATCTCGGGCGGCGAGTTCTTGTGTAGGTAGCCGGCGGCGCCCGCCTTGACGCTGCGCACCGCGTATTGGTCTGCCGGATACATGCTGAGCATCAGCACGGCGATCTTCGGCCAACGCTCGCGCACCTGCTTGAGCCCTTCGAGGCCGCTCTTGCCGGGCATGGAAATGTCCATCAGCACGACGTCCGCCTCGGTCTTGCGCAGCACGTCCAGCAATTCGCCGCAGTCGGCCGCTTCGCCTACCACCGTGATGCCTTCCTCGGCTTGTGCGATCTGGCGCAGGCCGGATCGCACGATGGCATGGTCGTCGGCGAGAACCAGGCGGATCATTCCAGGTCCTCCGGTTCGTGATGGGGATGCTTGCTCCCGTTCGAATTCATGGGTGCTTCCTGAGGATTCAGCGGGATCGAGATCATAAGTGTAGTGCCTCGAAACGGAGGCGTCCCCGTATTGGGCGATCCGCTGATGTCCATCCATCCGCCCAGGTCGTGGACGCGCTCCATCATGCCGCGTAGGCCGAAAGACGTTTGCTTGCGCAGCGCATCCGACGACAGGCCGATGCCGTTGTCCCGGACTTCCAGGCTCAGGGTGTTGTCGTCGGCGAACAAGTCGACGTCGACCTGGGTGGCCTGCGCATGCTTGAAGACGTTGGTCAGCGCTTCCTGGAAGATGCGGAAAATCGCGATCGATCGCTCTAGGTCCAGGGCCAGGTCGTCCTGGTTGGTGTGGACGTTGACGGCGATGCCGGTGCGCTGCGCAAAGTCGCGGGCCTGCCATTCGATCGCCGCCACGATGCCGAAGTCAAGGACGGGCGGGCGCATGGCCCGCGCGATGCGGGAAATCGCTTCTCCCAGCGAGGCGACCATTTGTTCGGCCTGCTCCAGCAACTTGGCCGTGTCTTGTTCCCGCGAGCGACGTCGCGCCAGCGCCAGGTCGGCGCGGATGCGGGTCACCAGCGCGCCCAGGTCGTCGTGGATTTCGCGCGCGATCTCGGCCCGCTCTTTCTCGCGCAGGCGCTCCGTGTGGCGCGACAGCTCCCGCAATTGGCGCTCGGAGCGGCTCAGTTCGGCCTGTGCGTGGGCCAGGTGCGTGACGTCCGACAGGGCGACGACGCAGCCCGACGGGGGAGACCCGCTGAGCGGGCTGGCCGAGACCAGCAGTTCGTGTTTTTCGCCGCGGGTCTCGATGCTGAACGGCAGGCCGCGCACGGCGGTGCCATCGAGTGCCGGCGCGATGAGCGTGAGTAATTTCCAGGTGTCTTCCTGCGAGGGCAGGGCGAAGGGGCGCGACAGCGCCTGCGCTGCGTTCAGGCCGGTGAGGTCCTCGAAGGCCGGGCTCCACATGGTGACGATGCGCTCGCGCGAGATGGCGAACAGGGCCACCGGCGTTGCCGAAAAGATGGCATTGAGCTGGTCGTGCGCCGAGGCCAGCGCGGTTTCCGCGCGCTGGCGTTGGTCCCGGGTCTGGACTTCTCGCAGTCCGCGCTCGAGTGCGGGAGGCAGCCGGCGCAGGTTGTTCTTCATGACGTAATCGTCGGCACCGGCGCGCATCGCTTCGACGGCGCTCTCTTCGCCGATGGCCCCCGACACGATCAGGAAGGGGCCGCGGAAACCGACTTCCTTGGCGACTTTCAGGGCGCGCAGGCCGCTGAACGTGGGCAGGGAATGATCACTGATGATGGCGTCCCATTCGCGCTCGGCGAGCGCCTGGCGCATGGTGGCCTCGGTATCGACGCAGCGGGCGGTGACGTTCAGCCCCGCGTCCACCAGCACTGCACGCATCAGGGTGAAGTCGGCGAGCGAATCTTCGACGAAGAGAATCGCCAGTTGATGGGGGGTGCGTCCGTCCGTTCCCACCCCGGGATAAGCAGTGCCCGGAGCCGTCATGAAAGGAGGCGGGACTCCGATGGAAAAGGAGCTCTGCGCGAGGACTGGGCCGCGATGGAACATGCTTAATGATTTGCAGAGAGTTGCCGTTAATCCATTCAATGATAGCGTGAGGGCCCGCCGCTGCTTCGTCATGCGGCACCCTTAAGGCGCGTTTTTCAGGGCAAACCGTGACCTCCAGACCTTCTCCTCTGGCCATGGCCGACGGCGCACCGGGCATGTCCGATATTCTGGTCGGAACCGAGTTCGCCTTCAGCAACCAGGATTTCGATCGCATACGCACGCTGTTGCGCCAGCATACCGGCATTTCGCTGTCCGACGCCAAGCGCAGCATGGTGTACAGCCGCCTGGCCAGGCGGCTCCGTGCCACGGGGCGTTCATCGTTCAGTGCTTATCTCGAAGGTTTGCGCGCCGGCGCGCCGGAGTGGGAATACTTCGTCAATGCATTAACGACCAACCTCACGTATTTCTATAGGGAAAGCCATCACTTTCCCATTCTTGCCGCGCACCTGAAGCGGCGGGCCGCCGAGAACAACGGACAGCCCCTGCAGGTCTGGTGCGCAGCGGCCTCCAGTGGTGAAGAAGCATGGACGCTCGCCATCACCGCGGCCGAAGCCTTCAGCAGCCTGGCCCCGCCCGTGCGGATCCTCGCCACCGACCTCGATACGCAGGTCTTGTCCCTCGCGCGGCAGGGGGCATACCGCAGCGACCAGCTGGTTCGGGTTCCCGACGAGCAGGTGCGCCGGTATTTTCGTCCCCAAGGCGACGGCCTCTATGGCGTGCGCCCGGAGCTGCGCGCCCTCGTGAGCTTTCGCCAGCAGAACCTGCTCGATCCGGTATGGCGCGTCCGCGGGCCGCTCGACGCGGTGTTTTGCCGCAACGTCCTCATTTATTTCGACCGCCCCACGCAATTGAACGTGATCGAGCGCATGGCGAGCCTGATGCCTCCGGGCGCGCTGCTTTTCGTCGGGCACTCTGAAAGCTTCTCCCAGGGCCAGCACAAATTCCAGCTACAGGGGCGCACGGTGTATGCACGCGTCCGGGACTGAGGGAGCTGGCATGAGCGGTTGTTCCGCGTACGGGTGCGGAGAAGGCGGGCCGGGAGGGCCTGCGCCGACATACGATCACCGGTTGCTGATCGCGATCGGCGCATCGACGGGCGGCACCGAAGCG
This sequence comes from Pigmentiphaga sp., assembly GCF_019689535.1. GTDB lineage: Bacteria > Pseudomonadota > Gammaproteobacteria > Burkholderiales > Burkholderiaceae_B > Pigmentiphaga. Next base: position 20,130 of record NZ_JADGHH010000004.1, on the reverse strand, counting down.
CTGCGCGAAGTGCTGGGCGGCTTGCCCCCCGGCTTGCCGCCGGTGGTGATCACCCAGCACATGCCGCCGGGCTTTACGCGCAGCTTCGCCGAGCGGCTAGACAAACATTCGCGGCTGCACGTCAAGGAGGCCGAGCACAACGAGCGCTTGTATCCCGGCTGTGCGTACGTCGCACCAGGCCATGCGCATCTGGCCGTACGCTATCTGCCGCTCGTCGGTTATTACGCGAATCTGTCGGAAGGGGAACCGGTGAATCGCCACCGTCCCTCGGTCGAGGTCTTGTTTCTATCGGTGGCGCGGGCCGCCGGGCCAGGGGCGGTGGCGGTGATGCTGACCGGCATGGGTAAGGACGGCGCGCGCGCCATGCTGGCCCTGCGCGAGGCGGGGGGCTATAACCTGGTCCAGGACGAAGCCACCAGCGTGGTGTTCGGCATGCCCCGCGAGGCCATTGCACTTGGCGCGGCCCACGAGGTCGTGCCGCTGTCCCAGGTCGCGCAGCGCTTGCAGGTGGCGGTCGACGTGCGCCACCGCGCGCTGGCGTTGACGCCGTGGTGATGGGCGCGGCCGGCGGCCGTGGGAATGCGGCATCCGGCCGAACCGGATGCCGCAACGCCGGCCTTAGAGCCCCAACACGGCCTGCATGTCGTACAGCCCGGTGGGCTTGTCGGCCAGGTAACGGGCGGCGCGCAGGCTGCCCTCGGCATAGGTGACGCGGCTGGCGGACCGATGCGTGATTTCTATCCGCTCGCCCGGGCCGCAGAAAAATACGGAGTGGTCGCCGACCACGTCGCCGCCGCGGGCGACTGAAAAGCCGATGGTGCCTGGCTTGCGGGCGCCCGTTTCGCCGTGCCGCGCCCATTCCGCGATCTCGGAAAGCGGCTTGTCCCAGGCCTGGGCCACGGTTTCGCCCATTTTCAGGGCCGTTCCGGACGGCGCATCCACCTTGTGCTTGTGGTGGATCTCGAAGACTTCCACGTCGTAATTGTCTTTCAGGATGCGGGCGGCAATGTCCAGGAGCTTGAGCGTGACGTTCACGCCCACGCTCATGTTGGGGGCGAATACGATGCCTACCTTCTGCGATGCGGCTTCGATCGCAGCCTTGCCGGCCGCATCGAAGCCGGTGGTCCCGATCACCATCTTGACGCCGTGGCGCTGGCACGCTTCAAGGTGGGCGAGCGTGGCTTCGGGGCGCGTGAAGTCGATCAGGCAGTCAGCCTCGGCCAGGGCGTCCAGGTTGTCTGTGATCGAGACGTTGCTGGCCTTGCCGAGGAATTCGGCCGCGTCGCGGCCGAGGGCCGGGCTGCCGGCTCGATCCAGCGCGACGGTCAGCTGCAGGTCAGGCGCGGCGAGCACCGTTTCGATCAACATGCGGCCCATGCGGCCGGTGGACCCAGCAATGGCGATACGTAGAGGAGTCATTGGCACTTAGTGTTATCGGGGGGACGTGGCGGATTCATTGGGCGCGGCGGCCGCCGGCGGGTTCGATGCGGGGTCGAGCGCGCCCGGCACAGCCATGCCGCCCGTCGTCAGGGGCGTATGCGTCATGGCACCTTGCTGTGCGGAAGGCGGCGTGGCGTCGCCGTCCGGCCTGGGCCCGGCGGCCTGCTCGGCCTGTTGCGGCGGGGCAGCCGTGTCTAGCGCCTCGCGCGCATCCTTTTGTTGGAAGGGCTGGCGGTTGGGCTGCTCGTCGCCTTCCCAGCGGTCCAGCCGGTCATTGACGAAATAGACGGTAAAGAGACGCTTCTCCGTCTTGCCGTATCCGGGCGTGTACAGATAGGGGTAGTCCCAGCGGTCGGCGTGGAAAATGCTCGTCAGCGTGGGGCTGCCCAATGCGAATCGGACCTGCTCGCGGGTCATGCCCGGACGCAGCAGTTCCACCTGTTCCCGGGTCAGCCAATTGCCTTGCTGGATGTCGGGCCGGTAGGGCTTGATGAAGCCCGGCACATAGTCGTTGATCGTGCTGCATGCGGCCAAGCTCAGCAGCGCGACCGGCGCCAGCCGGCGCAGGACGCCTGCTCGGCCGTAGAGAAGGGAAATCAGGGCGTTTGGCACAGATCCGCACTCGTCTTCATTGGGGAAACCGTTATCATAAAGCTCTCGGGAAGCGCCTGGGCTCTTCGGCGCGTTCCCAACCTTCTCGGGCGGCTGCCAGGACGGAAGGAGCGCTGCGCGCGCACGACCATGCCGGGCCGTGCTGCCGCCGCCCGTCCGCCGAGCGCGCGTGCAGGGAAAGTATTCCGCGTCGCGGTTCGGCGGTCGCTCGCAGGCCGGCAATGGGGCTTCCGCGTCGGAAGGAACCGATACACCGAACCGCTTTCAAAGGGACCATCATGACTGATCAAAGCGAACTCAAGAGTATAGGCCTGAAAGCGACATTTCCCCGGCTGAAGATCCTGGATGTCTTCCGCAAGGCTGAAGTGCGCCACATGAGCGCCGAGGATGTCTATCGCGCGTTGATAGGCGACAGTGTGGAAATCGGACTGGCGACGGTCTATCGCGTGCTGACCCAGTTCGAGCAGGCCGGCCTGCTGGTCCGCAGCCAATTCGACAGCGGCAAGGCGGTGTTCGAGCTGAACGAGGGCGATCACCACGACCACCTAGTGTGCACGAATTGCGGCAAGGTCGAGGAATTCTTCGACCCGGAAATCGAAAAGCGCCAGCAGAAAATCGCGAAAGACCACAATTTCGTGCTGACCGGGCATGCCCTGTCGCTCTACGGCATTTGCCAGAACTGCACCAAGAATCGATAGCCGCCGCACGGGACGGGCTGGATGCCCGCCCGTCAATGGCTTCCTATCATCTCGCGCGCGTGCTTGCGCGTGGTGGCGGTGATTTCTATGCCGCCCAACATGCGGGCGATTTCGTCCACCCGGCCGCTCCGGTCGAGTACGGTGACCGTCGAAACCGCCGTTCCATTTTCCTGGCGTTTGTCCACCCGCAGGTGCGTGTTGCCGCAGGCCGCCACCTGCGGCAAGTGCGTCACGCATAGCACTTGGTGCAGGCTGCCGAGCTCCCGCAGCAGGCGGCCGACCACCTCCGCGACAGCCCCGCCTATGCCGGTGTCCACCTCGTCGAATATCAGGGTCGGCACCCGGGCAGCGCGGCTGGCGATGACCGACAGCGCAAGCGAGATCCGCGCCAGCTCTCCGCCCGAGGCCACTTTGGAGAGGGGGCGCGGCGTCGTGCCGGCATGGCCCGCCACCCGGAATTCGATGGCATCGTTGCCCGCAGGACCCGGGTCCGACGGTTCCACGGCGACTTCGAACTTGCCGCCGCCCATCGCCAGGGCCTGCATGGCCTGTGTCACGGCCTTGCCGAGCGATGCGGCCGCCTTGCGGCGGGCCCGGCTCAGTTTGGCGGCGGCCTCCTCGTAGGCAGCCTTCGCGTTGGCGGCTCTCTTGCGCAGGGCTTCGACGTCTTCGGCGTCTTTCAGCGTGTCGAGTTGCGCCAGCAGCGCGGCATGCTGCGCCGCCAGCTGCTCGGGCTGGAGCCGGAACTTGCGGGCCGTGTCGAACACTGCCTGCAGGCGGGCCTCGACCTCGGCCAGGCGCTGCGGATCGAGTTCGAGCCGGGAGAGATAGCCGTTCAGGTCGGAGACCGCCTCCTGCAGCGCGATGCGGGCCGATTCCAAGGCTTCGGCGACCGGCGCGAGCGCGGCGTCGTGCGTCGCGAGCTGGGCGATGCGCTGGGCCGCGGCGGCCAGGCGGGAATGGGCGGAATCGTCGTCTTCATCGAGCGCCGCGATGGCCTGGCTGGCGCCGTCTATCAGGGCCTGGGCATGGGCCAGCCGCTTGTGTTCGGCCTGGAGTTCGTCCCATTCACCGGGCTTGAGCGCCAGGCGGCCCAGTTCGTCCGCCTGCCACTGCAGGCGCTCGCGCTCCTGGGCCAGCATGGCGGCGTTCCGCTCGACTTCCTCCAGCTTGCGTTCCAGTTCGCGCCAGGCTTTCCAGGCCTCGGCCACCGCGCGGCGCATGTCGCCGTGCCCGCCGTGGTCGTCGAGCATGTCGCGCTGGAAATGCGGCTTGAGCAGGCTCTGGTGGGCGTGCTGGCCGTGGATGTCGACCAGCCGCTCGCCCAACTCGCGCAACTGGGTGAGGGTGGCAGGCACGCCGTTGATGTAGCCCCGGCTGCGGCCCTGGGCGTCGACCACGCGGCGTAGCACCAGGCTTTCGGTATCCAGCTCGCGCTCGGCCAGCCAGTCGCGCAGCGATGCGGGTACGTCGAATACCGCGCTGACTTCGGCGCGGCTCGCGCCTTCCCGCAGCACCGAGGCGTCGGCCCGTTCGCCCAGGGCCAGGGCCAGGGCGTCGATCAGGATGGATTTGCCCGCGCCAGTCTCGCCAGAAAAAACGGTGAAGCCCGGGCCGAATTCGACTTCGGTGTGGTCGACGATCACGAAATCGCTGATGTGCAGGGCGCGCAGCATACGGATGAAGCCGGAAGAGGGACGGGGCAGGGTTAGTCGATTGCAGTGCCCGAGATCTGGTTCCAGTGCAGCTTGCGCCGCAAGGTGGAAAAATAACTGTATCCGGCCGGATGCAGGAAGCGGATCGTATGTTCGGCGCGTCTCACCAGGACGCGATCGCCTTCCTGGAGCGAGGACCAGCTTTGCATGTCGAAGTGGACGCTCGCGCTTTCGTCCCGGCCGCCCGGGGAGCGCGTCAGCGTGATTTCGATGGTGCAGTCGTCCGGGATGGCGATGGGCCGGTTCGAGAGGGCCTGCGGGGCCACCGGCACCAGCACCAGCCCGCGCAGGGCCGGGTGCAGGATGGGGCCGTTGGCCGAGAGCGCGTAGGCCGTCGAGCCGGTGGGCGTGGCGATGATGAGCCCGTCGGCGCGCTGCTTCGACATATATAGGCCGTCGACCTGCACCGTGACTTCCACCATGCCGCCCAGCCCGGCCCGGCTCAGGACCACGTCGTTCAGCGCCAATGCCGAGACCAGCGTGGTATCGCCGCGGATCACGCTGGAGGCGAGCAGGGTGCGGGTCTCGGATTCGTATTCGCCGTTCAGCATGCCTGCCACGGCGGTACAGGCGTCTTCGAGCGGGATGTCGGTGATGAAGCCGAGCCGGCCATGGTTGATGCCTACGACGGGCACGTCCCAGGGCGCCAGCTGGCGCGCCACGCCGAGCATGGTGCCGTCCCCGCCCATGACAATGGCGAGCGAGGCGCGCTGCCCGATCTCTTCCACGGTTGCGGCAGGATATTCATCGACGCCGATGTTGGCAGCGGTGTCTTTTTCGAACAAGACCTCGCGGCCGGCCTCGCGCAGCATCTGCGCGACGGCGCGCAGCGGGGCGGCAATGCCGGTGTCGTGATATTTGCCAACCAGGGCGACGATGGGAAAATGCATGCGTCCATTATATGGGCGGAAGAATGCGGCATTGAACAAAATCCGTCCCGTTCCGGCCGTTTCGACGGGGACGGCGCACACCCTACGGGGTAAAATAGGCTTATGGACGATCGCGCACGTGCGTTGTTGAAAGCTCTCATCGAGCGTTACATTAGTGACGGACAGCCTGTCGGCTCGCGTACGCTTTCCAAGGTCTTCGACCTCTCTCCGGCCACCATCCGCAACGTGATGGCCGACCTCGAAGAGCATGGCTTGATCCACAGCCCGCACACGTCGGCCGGGCGGGTGCCCACGCCGCGCGGCTACCGCATGTTCGTGGATTCGCTGCTTACCGTGCAGCCGTACGAGGTGTCGGAGGCGTCCCATATCCAGAACATGCTGCCTTCGGCGGAACCGCAGCGCGTCATCGCGGCGGCCGCCTCGCTGCTGTCCAACCTCACGCATTTCGCCGGCGTGGTCATGGCACCCAAGCGCAGCCAAGTCTTCCGCCAGATCGAATTCATCCGGCTTTCGGAGCGGCGCGTCCTGCTGATCATCGTGACGCCCGAAGGCGACGTGCAGAACCGCATCCTGTCGGTGCAGCGCGATTACTCGTCGTCGGAGCTCACTGAGGCCGCTAATTTCTTCAACCAGCATTTCAGCGGCAAGTCCTTCGACGACGCCCGGCAATTGCTGCAGAAAGAGCTGAGCCGGCTGCGGGTCGACATCTCCAAGCTCATGGCGCAGGCGGTGGATGCCAGCGTCGAGGCGGCAAGCGAAAACGAAGGCGTGGTGATTTCCGGCGAGCTGAACCTGCTTGGCGTCTCGGACCTGGCCTCCGACATGGACAAGCTGCGCAAGATGTTCGAGCTCTTCGAGAAAAAGACGGACCTCATGCAGCTTTTCGACATGTCCAGCCGCGCCCAGGGGGTGCAGATCTACATCGGCGGGGATTCCCAGCTGGTGCCGATGGAAGAAGTCAGCATCATTACCGCCCCCTACGGCGTGGACGGCAAGGTCGTCGGGACGGTAGGGGTGATCGGCCCGACGCGAATGTCGTATGAGCGCGTCATTCCCATCGTCGACATTACGGCCCGCCTGTTGTCGAACGCCTTGAGCCATTGCTAACCCTCGCCTGCGCGACACACCGGAAAGCCTTTCATGCGCTTCCTTCCCGAGCCCTCGGCGCCAGCCGGCCACCCTACCCGTACCGGCTTGCTCCTGGTCAACCTGGGCTCGCCGGACGCGCCCGCCCCGGCCGCGGTGCGCCGCTACCTGGCCGAATTCCTCTCGGATCCGCGCGTGGTCGAACTCCCGCGCTTCCTCTGGCTGCCCATCCTGTACGGCATCGTCCTGACCTTGCGCCCCCGGGAGGCGGCACGGCGCTATGCCTCGATATGGATGCCCGAAGGCTCTCCGCTAATGGTGTGGAGCCGGCGCCAGGGCGAGCGGCTGCGGGGCGAGCTCTCGGGCCGGGGCCTGGACGTGGAGGTGGCGCTTGCCATGCGCTACGGGATTCCGTCGCTGGCCGACGGCATCGGCGCCCTGCGTGCCGCGGGGTGCGAGCGCATCCTCGTACTGCCGCTTTATCCGCAATATGCGGCCAGCACCACGGCTGCGGTCGTCGACGGGGTGGGCGCGCGCCTTGCCTGCCTGCGCAACGTGCCCGAAATCCGCTACGTGCGGGACTTCCATGACGATCCCGGCTACATCGGCGCCATGGCCTCCCGCATCCGCGAATTTTGGGAACGGGAGGGGCGGGGGCAGAAGCTGGTGTTGAGTTTCCATGGCGTGCCCAAGCGCTGCGCGGAGCTCGGAGACCCTTACCACGACCAGTGCCTGCGCACCGGCCGCCTGCTGGCCGAGGAGCTGGGGCTGGCCGCCGGGGAGGCAGAGGTGACGTTCCAGAGCCGCTTCGGCGCCGCCGAATGGCTGCAGCCGTATACCGAACCCAGGCTCAAGGAGTTGGCCCAGGCCGGCGTGGCCGACGTGGACGTGTTCTGCCCGGGCTTCGTCGCCGACTGCATCGAAACCTTGGAAGAGATCGCGGTGCAGGCCAAAGAGGCTTTCGTCGCCGCCGGCGGACGCCAGCTCCGCTACATTCCCGCCCTGAACGACTTCGGTCCCTGGGTCGCTGCCCTGGCCGACCTGGCGGAACGGCACCTGCAGGGTTGGGTGGGGCGAAGGCCCGGGCGGCCTCTTGACCGTGCAATGCATGCACAGGATGGAAATGGAAGAACTACGAATCGATAAGTGGCTTTGGGCGGCCCGGTTTTATAAGACCCGGTCGCTCGCCCAGGCGGCCGTCGAGGCGGGGCAGGTCAAAGTGGGCGGGGATCGGGTCAAGCCGTCCCGGTCCGTGCGGCCCGGGGACATCCTGCAGATCCGCGCGGGCGAGCAGGACTGGGAAGTCCTGGTGCGGGGCTTGTCTGCGCAGCGGGGGCCGGCGGTATTCGCCCGCACGCTCTACGACGAGACGCCGCAAGGGCTCAAGCGCCGGCTCGAAGCGCTGGAGCTGCGCAAGCAGAATGTCGATCCGTCCGCCCACATCAAGGGCCGCCCCACCAAGCACGACCGGCGCCAGCTCGAAAAACTCAAATCCTTTTCGGCGCACTGAGCGGGAGCCGCCACGTTTGCGCGCGGGGCAGGAGGGCTACCGCGCGGGCGGGGTATTTTCGCTTGAGGGTATATTCCCCCTCTTGAAATAGGGGCGTTCATCCCCACCTTGCGCATAGTATCTCAACAAGTCCCTGATTTAATTGGTTTTTTATGGAGGCATCAATGTCGGCTGAGCAAAAGCCTGGCGACCAACCCATTCCGGAACCGGATCAGCCCGTGACGGATGCTGCGACGCAGCAAACCCAAGACCCGGTCCAGGAGCCCGCGCAGGAGGATCCGGTCGCCGAGCTGCAAGCCCAATTGGCCGCTGCCCAGGCGCAGGCCAAGGAGCATTACGATGCCATGCTGCGGGCGGTGGCCGAGGCCGACAACGTGCGGCGTCGCGCCCAGGAGGAAGTGGCCAAGGCGCAGAAGTTCGGCATCGAGTCCTTTGCCGAGAGCCTGCTGCCGGTCAGGGACAGTCTGGAGGCCGCGCTGGCCCAGGAAAACCAGTCCCTGGAGTCCCTGCGCGAAGGCGTGGAAGTGACGCTCAAGCAGCTGACCGGCGCGTTCGAGCGCAACAAGCTGATGGAGATCGCTCCCGTCCCCGGGGACAAATTCAACCCCCATCACCATCAGGCCATCGCCTCGGTGCCGTCGGATGAGCCGGCCAATACCATCGTCCAGACGCTGCAAAAGGGTTACATGATCGTGGATCGGGTGCTGCGCCCGGCGTTGGTGACGGTCGCTGCGCCGAAGTGAGGTATGCGGGTCCGCCGCGATTGAACGATGTCATCGCAGGCATTGAAATCACGAAGAATCCCCCAATTTATTCACCAGTCAAGAAAATTCTCCGATTTTCAGGAATAGGATCATGGGCAAAATCATAGGCATCGACCTGGGTACCACCAACAGCTGCGTGGCAGTCATGGAAGGTACGCAGGTCAAGATCATCGAGAACGCCGAAGGCGCCCGCACCACTCCCTCCATCGTCGCCTACATGGAAGATGGCGAGATCCTCGTGGGCGCGCCGGCCAAGCGCCAGGCGGTCACCAACCCCAAGAACACGCTGTACGCGGTCAAGCGCTTGATCGGTCGCCGGTTCGAAGAAGACGAGGTGCAGAAGGACATCCACCTGATGCCTTACTCCATCGTCAAGGCCGACAACGGCGACGCCTGGGTGCAAGTGCGCGACAAGAAGCTGGCGCCGCCCCAGGTCTCGGCCGAAGTGCTGCGCAAGATGAAGAAGACCGCCGAGGATTATCTGGGCGAGGAAGTGACCGAGGCCGTGATCACGGTTCCGGCCTACTTCAACGACAGCCAGCGCCAGGCGACCAAGGATGCCGGCCGCATCGCGGGCTTGGAGGTCAAGCGCATCATCAACGAGCCGACCGCGGCTGCGCTCGCATTCGGCCTGGACAAGACCGACAAGGGCGACCGCAAGATTGCCGTGTATGACCTGGGCGGCGGTACGTTCGACATTTCGATCATTGAAATCGCGGACGTCGACGGCGAAAAGCAGTTCGAGGTGTTGTCCACCAACGGCGACACTTTCCTGGGCGGCGAAGACTTCGACCAGGTGCTGATCAACTACATCATCGCCGAGTTCAAGAAAGAGCAAGGCACGGACCTCTCGAAGGACGTCCTGGCCCTGCAGCGCCTGAAGGAAGCCGCGGAAAAGGCCAAGATCGAGCTGTCCTCGTCCTCGCAGACCGAGATCAACCTGCCGTACATCACGGCCGACGCCTCCGGTCCCAAGCACCTGAACATGAAGATCACTCGCGCCAAGCTGGAAGCGCTGGTCGAGGACCTGATCGAACGTACGATCGAGCCCTGCCGCATCGCCATCAAGGACGCCGGCATCAAGGTCTCGGATATCGATGACGTCATCCTGGTCGGCGGCATGACGCGCATGCCCAAGGTGCAGGAGAAGGTCAAGGAGTTCTTCGGCCGCGAGCCGCGCAAGGATGTGAACCCGGATGAAGCCGTCGCCGCTGGCGCCGCCATCCAGGGGTCGGTGCTCGCCGGCGATCGCAAGGACGTGCTGTTGCTGGACGTGACGCCTCTGTCGCTGGGCATCGAGACCCTGGGCGGCGTCATGACCAAGATGATCAAGAAGAACACCACGATCCCGACCAAGTACACCCAGGTCTTCTCCACCGCCGAGGACAACCAGCCCGCGGTGACCATCAAGGTGTACCAGGGTGAGCGCGAGATCGCCTCGGCCAACAAGGCGCTGGGCGAATTCAACCTCGAAGGCATTCCGCCCGCGCCGCGTGGCGTGCCGCAGATCGAGGTCACGTTCGACATCGACGCCAACGGCATCTTGCACGTGTCCGCCCGCGACAAGGGTACGGGCAAGGAGAACAAGATCACGATCAAGGCCAACTCCGGCCTGACCGAAGCCGAAGTCGAGCGCATGATCCGCGACGCCGAGGCCAACGCCGACGAGGACCGCCGGGTCGCCGAGCTCGCGCAGTCGCGCAACCAGGCCGACGCGCTGGTCCACGCCACCCGCAAGTCGCTGTCCGAGTACGGCGACAAGCTCGATGCTTCCGAGAAGGAAGCCATCGAGGCCGCGATCAAGGACCTCGAAGGCGTCTTGAAAGACGGCGACAAGGCCACGATCGATGCCAAGGTCGAAGCGCTGTCCAAGGCCTCGCAGAAGCTGGGCGAGAAGATGTATGCCGACATGCAGGCCCAGGCACAGGCGGCCGGCGCGGCCTCCGGCGAGAATGCCGGCGGCGCCAAGGCCGACGACAACGTGGTCGATGCCGACTTCAAGGAAGTCAAGCGCGACGACAAATAATCCGCCGGCCCGGGGCAGCCTACAATGAGGGCCGCCCCGTTCGGGCCCAGCGTCTCCCGCACGGCGCCGCAAGGCGCAGTGCGGGGTTTTGGGTAGGCCCCCTCCGTTCGCCGGAGCCGCTCCTGGAAGGCTTCGACGGGCAGAGGGGGCCTACCCAAACCAGAGTCAATAGCAACGCAGCTATTCGCCTAAGAGATCACGGCCTCCCGCAGGCCACTTGAAAGACCATCATGTCCACCAAACGCGACTTGTACGAAGTCCTCGGCGTATCCCGCACCGCTTCCGAGGAAGAGATCAAGAAGGCCTACCGCAAGCTGGCCATGAAATACCATCCGGACCGCAATCCGGACTCCAAGGAAGCGGAAGAGAAGTTCAAAGAGGTCAAATACGCCTACGAGATTCTTTCCGACTCTGACAAGCGCGATGCCTACGACCGTTATGGCCACGCCGGCGTCGATGCCGCCGCGGCGGGAGGCATGGGCGGCGGGGCAGGTAGTTTCGCCGACGCGTTTGGCGATATCTTTGGCGAGATCTTCGGCGCCGGGCGCCAGCGCGGCCCCCAGATGTACCGCGGCGCGGACCTCAAATACAGCATGGAAATCACGCTGGAACAGGCGGCTGCGGGGTTCGAGACCGAAATCCGCGTTCCCAGCTGGGACAACTGCGACACTTGCCATGGCAGCGGGGCCAAGCCGGGCACGCATCCCAAGAGCTGCCACACCTGCGGCGGCACCGGGGCGGTGCGCATGCAGCAGGGGTTCTTCAGCGTGCAGCAGACCTGCCCCACGTGCCACGGCACGGGCAAGGTCATTCCCGAGCCCTGCACGACGTGCGACGGGGTGGGCAAGGTGCGGCGCAATAAGACGCTGCAGGTGAAGATTCCGGCCGGGATCGATGACGGCATGCGCATCCGGTCCGCCGGCAATGGCGAGCCGGGCGTCAACGGCGGTCCTCCGGGCGACCTCTACGTCGAGATCCACATCAAGCCGCACCCCATCTTCCAGCGCGATGGCGACGACCTGCACTGCGAGCTGACGATTCCCTTCACCACTGCCGCGCTCGGCGGGGAGCTGGAGGTGCCCACGCTTGGCGGGCGCGGCCAGATCACCATTCCTGAAGGCACGCAGTCGGGCAAGGTGTTCCGCCTGCGGGGCAAGGGCATCCGGGGCGTGCGTTCCAGCTATCCTGGCGATCTCTACTGCCACGTGGTGCTGGAAACCCCGGTGCGCCTGAACGAGAAGCAGAAGCAGCTACTGCGCGAGTTCGAGGCCTCGCTCAACGAGGGCGGCGACAAGCACTCGCCCCAGAGCAAGTCCTGGACGGACCGGGTGAAGGAATTCTTCAGCTGACCCTGGCCCGTCCCGGCGCCAGCCTGAATCAGTCGGTACTGATTTTCGCGGCCTCGATCAGCGGGCCGTAGGATTGCTGCTCACTCTTGATGCGGTCGCGGACCGCTTCAGGCGTGGATGCGGCCGCTTCTTGCCCCAGCGCGTTCAGGGCCTGCTGGGCTTCGGGGGTGGATAGCCAGGCCCGCACTTCGGCGCCCAGTTTTTCGATGATCGAGTCCGGGGTACCTGCCGGGGCGTAGAGGGCGAACCAGGTTTCCAGCTCGTAGCCGGGGAAGCCGAGTTCGGCCAGCGTCGGCACGTCCGGGTACATGCTGGATCGCGTCAGCGAAGTGGCAGCCAGGACCTTGATCCGGCCCGACTTGCCGAAACCGCCCAGCGTTGCCTGGTCCAGCATCGCCAGGGGCGTGCGGCCCGACACGACATCCCCGATGGCCGGGGCGAACCCCTTGTATGGAACGTGGTTGAGCTGGACCTTGGCTCGCTGTGCCAGCAGTTCCATGCCCAGGTGCGCAGAACCGCCGATGGCATTCGACGCATAGGACAGGGCGCCGGGCTTGGCGCGCGCGAGCGCGAGGACCTCGTCGAGGGTGTTGACGCCCAGTTCCGCCGAGACACACAGAAGATACGGCCCCTTGGACAGAATGCTGATGGGCGCGAAGTCGGCCAGCGGGTCGTAGGGCACTTTCTTGCTGGTCAGCGGAATCAGCGACATGGTGGAGCCGCCCGTCATCAGCAAGGTATAGCCGTCCGGAGCGGCCCGCGCCACGGCCTGGGCCGCGATGACCGTATTGCCTCCGGCGCGCGATTCGACCAGGACCGGTTGCCCGAAGCTTTTTTCCAGCCGCTGGGCCAGCAGCCGGGAAACGCCGTCCGCGCCTCCTCCCGGCGCGTAGGGGATGATGATGCGTATCGGTTTATCGGGATAGGCATGGGCAGCCCCGGTGAAGAACGCGAGCGCTGCGACCAGGCGGACGACGAGTTTCGGGCAACGGCGGAACATCGTGTGTCTCCTCGCGCGGTTCAAGCCGCGCCATGTGTTATGGGTGGGGACGGATTGCAACGATCAGGTTCGATACGACGGGTCTTTGCGGTCCAGCATGCGCAGCAGGGCCGGCCATTCGAGGTTCCCCAAGGGGCTCATCGTCCCGTCCGAGCGCAGCGTCCCGGGCGGGCGAAAGCCGGCGGCTGAAATTTTTTCGGCCAACGCCGTGCCCGGCTGCACCAGCTCCTGGCCGCTCGCGAGGGCATCGACCTGGGCCTGCATGGCCATCTCCAGGTGCCACATCATCGCGAATGCCTGGCCGATGGTTTCCCCGGCAATGAGCGTGCCGTGATTGCGTAGGATCATGACCGGCTTGTCGCCCAGGTCGGCGGCCAGCCGCTCGCGTTCGGCGAGCTGGTTCGCGAAGCCCTCGCTGTCGTGATAGGCCACTTTCCCGTGGAACAGCATGGCGTGCTGGGTGAGCGGAAGCAGCCCGCATTTCATGGTCGAGACAGCCATGCCGGCCCGGGTGTGGGCGTGGATCACGCAGCGGGCGTCGGGGCGCGCCGCATGGATGGCACTGTGGATGACGAAGCCCGCGCGATGGATCCGGTGCGGGGTGGGTTCGATGACGTTGCCGTCGATGTCGATCTTGACGAGGTTGGAGGCGCAGACCTCGTCAAACATCAATCCGAACGGGTTGAGCAAGAAGTGTTCTTCCTCGCCCGGCACGCGGGCGGAGATATGCGTATAGATGAGGTCGGTCCAGCCGTAGTGCGCATGCAGGCGATAGCACGCGGCCAGGTCGATGCGGGTTTGCCATTCCTCGTCGCTCCACGCGGGGTTGCGGGTGGTACTACTGTGGTCGTTCGACATAGATTCCCGAGCTTGATGGATAAAGAGGGGTCAAGCGAGGGAGTCTGGGGTAGAGTATGCTCGCCGCGCCGCCCTTCTTCCTGTATTGAAGACCCGGCTCGGGCCGAAGCCAATCAAAAGATTTTGATTGAACCTTGAGAAAACATTGAATGAGCATCGAAACCCAGTTGAGCCTGCGGCAACTGCGTGCCTTCGTTGCCGTGTACCGGCTCGGCAAACTCACGACGGCCGCTGACCGGCTCTCGGTCACGGAGTCAGCCGTCAGCACCATGCTTCGGCAAATGGAGTCCACGCTCAACTTGCGCCTGTTCGACCGGACCTCGCGTTCGCTGGTGCCGACGCAGGCGGCGCAGGAAATCATTGCGACGGCGGAGCGGATCCTGGGCGACGTGGCCTGGCTCGGGGCGAGGACGCGGGACTTGGGCGAGTGCCGGACCGGGCGCGTTCATGTGGCGGTTACCGCGACCGTGGGCAGTGTCTTGATGCCCGGCGTGGTGCGGCGCTTCCGGGAGGACTTTCCCGGCGTCCAATTGGTCTTGGACGACTGCGCGCCGGACCAGTTTCTGTCCCGGGTGTCATCCGAGGCCGTGGATTTCGGAATCGGCACCCTCGAGCGCGAGGAGCCTCTCCTGGCGTCTAGGCTGTTGCTGCGCGATCACCTATGCCTGGTGTGCGCCACGGACCATCCGTTCGCCCGCCGGCGCCAGGTCCGGTGGCGCGAGCTCTCGGCACAGCCGGTGATCGCGGTACGCCCCGGGCTGGCGTACGGCATTCGCCGCCAGATGGAGGCCGCGGCGGCCGAAGCCGGCGTGACCTTGAACGTGGTGCACGAGGTCAACTTTCTTTCCTCGGCATTCTGGATGACCGCTAGTGGCCTGGGGGTTTCGATGTGGGCGTCCGCGCTGGCGTCCCGCATGCCCTATGGGAATTTGACCCGTTGCCGGCTGGTGGGCCCGCGCGTACCCATCGATTTCTCAGCCGTGTACAAGCGCGACCGCAGCTTGTCACCCGCGGCAGAGGCTTTCCTCGGCACGGTGCGCGAGGAGTTCGCGGGCATGAAGCTCCTGTAGCGCGGCGCCGGGGCCGGGATGCGGGCCCCGGCCCGGCGCTTCCTGCTATTTGAACGTGCCCGCCACTGCCGTGCTGAAGGCTTCAGGCTTGAAATACTTGCGCAGCGCGGCGTTGACGTCCGCCGCCGTGAGCGCCTGCAGCTTGCGGTCCGATTCGGCGGCGAAAGCGAAGGTGCGGCCGAGTTCCAGGTAGTCGGACCAGGCCGCCACCAGGCGCCGGTCCTGAGCCCGCGCCAAATGCCGCAGGTTCATCAGCGACGCGATGCCATCCCGGACTTCCTCCTCGCTGAAACCCTCGCGCAGCACGCGTTCGACTTCCTCCTTGACGGCCGCCTCCAGGCGCGCCCGGTTGCTCGGCGCGTAGATGGCGTACATGGTCCAACTGCCGGAAGGCTCGTACGACGAGGCCGACACTTGGCTGCGCACGTTGTAGGACAGGCCTTCCCGCTCCCGCACGCGCATCCACAGGCGGGAGGTTTCCGAGCTGCCTAGCAGGTAATTGGCCAGGATCACGGCGGGGTAGTCCGGGTCAGTGTCCTGGAGCGGGATCGGAAGCGTGGACATATAGAAGGCGTTGGCCTTGTCCGGCAGCGAAATGTCGAAGCGCTCGGCCGGCGGTGCATGGAAAGGATGCGGCACGCGGGTGTAGGCGGGCGCCCGTTTCCAGCCCGCCAAGCCCCGGGTCAGTGCCTGTTCCACGACCTCGGGGTCGAAATCCCCGACCGCGGCCAGGCGAATGTGCCCCGCTCCGTAGAAGCGCTCGTGGAAGCGGACCAACGCGTCGCGGGTCAGCGCTTTGTAGGCGGCCTCCTGTTCGTCGAAGCTGGGCGTGTAGCGCAGGTCATCTGCCGGCCAGGGATTGTTGTGGCGCGCGAGCGCCTGTTGCGCGACGGCCGTGGGTTCCTGGCGCGCGCTTTCCACCGCCGCCAGTCCGCGCCGCCGGTATTCGTCCAGCTGGTCTTCCGGGAAGTTGGCGTTGCGCAGGATGTCCAGCACCAGCTCCAGCGTGGCGGGCAGGTTGTCGCGCGTGGTGGAAATGTCGACCACCACGCCCGTGCCGCCCGCGGCAAACCCGACGTCCGCGCGCAGGGCGTCGAAGCGGTCCTGGATTTGCTGGCGAGTCATCGTGGCCGTGCCGTTGTCGAGCAAGGCGCCCACGGCGCGGGCGATTTCGCGTTGGCCGCGCAGGGATTCCGCGTCGCCAAACCGTAGCGCCAGCCGTGCATGCACGAGGCGGCCGCGCGTGGATTTGGGCAGCAGCGCCAGCTTGACCGGCCCGTTGGGCAGCTCTAGGGTCTTGAGCTGCGTGCGTGCGTCGATGTTGGCCGGCGTCGCATCAAAGGCTTCGGCCTGGACGAAATCGGTGTCGCCTTTGTAGTCCTTGAGCTCGGCCTGCAGGTCCAGCGGCTTAGGCGCCGGCGCGCGTTGCGGGTTGTCGGTCGGGATGTAGGTGCCGAGCGTGCGGTTGGACTGGAGTAGGTAACTCTCGGCCACGCGCTGCACGTCGGCCAGCTTGACCGCGCGGACCCGGTCGCGGGTCAGGAAGAACAGCCGCCAGTCGCCCTGGGCGATGCTCTCGGACAGCGACACGCCCACCTTCTGCGGGTCGCTGTAAGCCATGTCCCAGTCCTTGAGCCAGCGGGTCCGGGCCCGCTCCAGTTCTTCTTCCGTGATGGGCTGCGACTTGATGGTCTCGATTGTCTCGAGCATCTTCGAGCGGGCGGCGTCGATGTCGGCGCCCGGCGGCAGCTGCGCGCCCAGCATGATGACGCCTGGGTCGTGCATGCCGAAGGTGAAGCCAAAGGTCGATGCCGCCAGCTTGGTTTCGACCAGCGCCTTGTACAGGCGGCCGGAGGGCGCGTCGCCCAGGATGCCGGCCAGCAGGTCCATGGCAGCGTAATCGGGCGCGCCGCCTTGCGGCGTGTGGTACATGGCCGCGACCATGGGCGAGCCGCCCGCCCGGCGCAGCGTGACGCTGCGTTCGCCGTCCTGCACCGGCTCTTCAGTGTAGAGGCGGGGTAGGGTGCGCTCGGGCTTGGGAATCTTGCCAAACGTGTCGGCGATGACGGCCAGGGTCTTGGCGACGTCGAACCGGCCCGAGACGATCAACACCGCGTTGTCAGGCTGGTAGTAGGTGCGGTAGAAGGCCTGCAACCGGCCGATGTCGACGTTTTCCACGTCCGAACGTGCGCCTATCGTCGTCTTGCCATAGTTGTGCCACTGATAGGCCGATGCCAGCATCTTGCTCATCAGGACGCGGAAAGGATTGTTCTCGCCGCTTTCCATCTCGTTGCGCACGACCGTCATCTCGGAGTCGAGGTCCTCGCGCGCGATGAGGGAGTTGACCATGGCGTCCGCCTGCCATTTCAGGTACCACTCGAGGTTGTCCTCATTGGCGGCGAAGCTGGCGAAATAGTTCGTGCGGTCGGTCCAGGTGCTGCCGTTGGCCTGCAGTCCGCGCCGCGAAAACTCGGCCAGCGCGTTGCGCATGGAGGGCGTGCCCTTGAACAGCATGTGTTCGAGTAGGTGGGCCATGCCCGTTTCGCCGTAGTTTTCGTGGCGCGACCCGACTAGATACGTCATGTTGACCGTGGTGGTCGGCTTGGACTGGTCGGGGGCGAGCAGGACCCGCAACCCGTTGGAGAGGCGGAACTCGCTGATACCTTCGACCGAGGTGACCTTTTGGACGCCGGCCGGCAGGGAGTCTGCGTCGGCGTGGGCGGCGGTGACTGCCGGCGGCAGCAACGCGCTCAAGGACAGCGCGACGCAGGCGAGGGACCGGCCCAGGCCGCCGGATCGGAAAGCGGTAAGCGATGATGGCATAGGTTGAGTCGACCGTTCAGGAAATGGTTGGAGTGACGAACCGCGACGATGTTCCCGCCGCGCGCCCCGGAACCGGGATTACTTGGAGAGCAGGCGCATGGCCTGCTCCAGGCCGCTCAGCGTGACCGGATACATGCGTCCCTGCATCAGCCTGCGGATGATATCCACGGACTGCCGGTAGGGCCATAGCCCCTCGGGCTCAGGGTTCAACCAGGCAAAGCGAGGGAAGGCGGCGACCATGCGCTGCAGCCAGACCGCACCGGCCTCGTCGTTGTGATACTCGACCGAGCCTCCCGGCTGCAGGATTTCATAGGGGCTCATGGTGGCGTCGCCGACGAAGATCAGCCGCCAGTCAGGGTTGTACTTGCGCAGGAGATCCCACGTATGGGTGCGTTCGGCATGGCGCCGGCGGTTGCTTTTCCACACCCAGTCGTACAGGCAGTTGTGGAAGTAATAGACTTCCAGGTTCTTGAATTCGCTGCGGGCAGCCGAAAACAGTTCTTCGATGCGCTGGACGTGGACGTCCATGGTGCCGCCCACGTCCAGCATCATCAGTACCTTCACGGTATTGTGGCGTTCCGGGACCATGCGCAGGTCCAGGTGCCCCGCATTGCGGGCGGTGCTGCGTATCGTGTCGTCCAGGTCCAGCTCGTAATCGGCGCCCTCGCGGGCAAAGCGCCGCAGTCGGCGCAGCGCCACCTTGATGTTGCGCGTGCCCAGTTCCACCTGGTCGTCGTAATCGCGGAAGTCGCGCATTTCCCAAGCCTTGACGGCGCTGCGGTTGCCGGCGCTTTCGTTGCCGATGCGCAGGCCCTCCGGGTGATACCCGCCACTGCCGAAGGGGGAAGTACCGCCGGTTCCTATCCACTTGTTGCCGCCTTCGTGCCGGTCTTGTTGCTCTTCCAGCCGTTGGCGGAACAATTCCATCAGCTTGTCCCACCCCAGCTTTTCGATGGCGGCCTTTTCTTCCGGCGAGAGCTCCCGCATGAGGCGCTGGACCAGCCATTCCGCCGGAATCTCCTTGCCCGGCGGAAAGGCCGCTTCGACGTCCTTGTAATAGCTGGCGAATGCCCGGTCATAGCGGTCGAACAGGCTCTCGTCCTTGATGAGCGTCATCCGGGCCAGCAGGTAGAACTCATCCACCGAGGGCGAGATCACTCGGCGCGACAGCGCTTCGAGCAGCGTCAGGTATTCCTTGATGGACACCGGCAGCTGGAATTTGCGCAGATGGTAGAAGAAGTCGATCAGCATGATGGTCCGTGTGCCAGGCGAGAGACTTGCCGTCCGAGGCGCGGGGGCTTCTCCCGGGCGGTGCGCCGCCCGGCGGGAGCGGTTACCGTCGCGCCATCAGCACGAGCCGTTCAAACAGGTGCACGTCCTGCTCGTTCTTCAGCAGTGCGCCATGCAGCGGCGGGATGGCGGCATTACGGTCGCCGCTGCGCAGCGCTTCAGGCGGAATATCCTCGGCCAGCAGCACCTTGAGCCAATCCAGCAGTTCGGAAGTGGAGGGCTTCTTCTTCAGCCCCGGCGTTTCCCGCAGTTGGAAAAAGCTGTCGAGCGCCGCGGAGAGCAATTCCTTCTTCAGGTCCGGGTAGTGGACCTTGACGATCCGCTCCATGGTCGCCTTGTCCGGGAACCGGATGTAATGGAAGAAGCAGCGCCGCAGAAACGCGTCGGGCAGGTCCTTCTCATTGTTGGAGGTGATGATGACCAGCGGCCGGTGTATGGCGCGCACCGTTTCCCGCGTCTCGTAGACGTGGAATTCCATGCGGTCGAGTTCGCGCAGCAGGTCGTTCGGGAACTCGATGTCGGCCTTGTCGATTTCGTCGATCAGCAGCACGACGGGTTCGGGCGAAGCAAATGCCTGCCACAGCACGCCGCGCACGATGTAGTTGCGGATGTCGCGCACTTTTTCGTCGCCCAGCTGCGAATCGCGCAGGCGCGAGACCGCGTCGTATTCATAAAGCCCCTGGTGCGCCTTGGTGGTGGACTTGATGTGCCATTGCAGCAGTGGCCTGTCCAGCGCCTTGGCCACTTCCTCGGCCAGCATGGTCTTGCCGGTACCGGGCTCTCCCTTGATCAGGAGAGGTCGTTCCAGCGTCAGGGCGGCGTTGACGGCAAGCGTCAGGTCGTCGGTGGCGACGTAGGTGTCCGTGCCCGCGAAGCGGGCGGGAGAAGGCTGAGCGGTCTGGGACATGGTCGAACTGGCATGGGGGCCACGGGGGCGAAGCACCCAGTATAGGGACTGTCACTTATACACAACTCCGAGCCCACGACACGGAGCTACAG
>NZ_JADGHH010000096.1 GCF_019689535.1 Pigmentiphaga sp. | reverse complement strand
TTTAAAACTACAATCCTCCGCCCCCCCCCTTTGGGGGCCCCCCCCGCGGGGGGGGGGGCGGCGAGGCTCATTGGCCCCGTCGACGTCGTGGTCAACAACGCAGGCATCGCCCTCCACGAGCGTGCGTTGGATCTTTCCGAAGACGCATGGTCGGGAGTGATCGACGTCAATTTGAACGGAGCCTGGCGCGTCGCCCAAACAGCCGCACGCCATTTCGTCGCCCATGGGCGGCCTGGCGTACTCATCAACATCGCATCCATACTGGGCCTCCGGGTCGCTGCACAGGTGGCCCCCTATGCCGCCTCTAAGGCAGGGCTACTGCATCTTACCCGGGCGCTTGCACTGGAATGGGCGCGCCATGGAATTCGCGTCAATGCCTTGGCCCCTGGCTATATCGCCACCGACCTCAACCGGGAGTTCTTCGCATCTCCCGCCGGCCACGCGCTGATCAAGCGCGTGCCGCAACGGCGGCTGGGCAGACCTGAGGATCTTGACGGACCTTTGCTGCTACTGGCCTCGGCCGCGTCATCCTACATGACTGGGACCGTGATCGAAGTGGATGGCGGGCACCTGTCCAGCTCGCTTTAGATCTCTCTTCGGCAACGCCACCCACAAAATCGCATGGTCACATGGAGACACCCACCCTATGGACTTTTCCCTCCCCGCAGAGCTCGAGGATTACCGCCAGCGCGTGCGACGGTTTGTCGAGCGCGAGCTGATCCCGCTCGAAGCCGACCGGGCCAACTATGACGCGCATGAAAACATCTCTGAGCCCGTTCTGGAGAATGTACGCAGGAAGGTCCGCACGGCGGGGTTGTGGGCCCTTCAAATGCCGCGCGAACGTGGCGGCCAGGGGCTTCCCATGGTGGGCCTCGCAGCGTGCTACGAGGAGATGAATCGATCGATCTTTGGGCCGGTAGCATTCAACGCCGCCGCACCGGACGACGGGAACATGCGACTGCTCGCGCAAGTCGCACGCCCCGACCAGCAAGACCGCTGGTTGCAACCCATCATTGACGGTAAGGTTAAGTCTTCCTTCGCGATGACCGAGCCACATCCAGGCAGCGGCTCCGATCCGTCAATGATGCGCACCACGGCCACGCGCAAAGGCGACAAGTGGATCGTGCACGGCCGCAAATGGTTTATTACGGGCGCCGGCGTAGCGCGGCATTTCATCCTTATCGCACGCACATCCGACGATCCACGCAAGGGGCTCAGCGCCTTTCTGTTCGACGCTGAACAACCCGGATGGCGCATAGAGCGCCGCATCCCGATCATGGGACCGGAAGAGCATGGGGGACACTGCGAGCTGGTTTTCGAAGGGCTGGAAATCCCAGACGAAAACCGCCTGATGGCAGTTGGAGATGGTCTCAAAGTCACTCAAATCCGCCTCGGTCCGGCACGGCTGACCCATTGCATGCGCTGGCTCGGCCTCGCCCGCCGCGCAATGGAGATCGCGGTCGAGTACGTAGGACGGCGCAGCAGCTTTGGCCAGAAATTAGCCGAACGCGAAGGCGTGCAATGGCTGCTGGGGGAAGCGGCGATGCAGATCGAGATCGGGCGACTGCTCACCATGCGCGCTGCTGCGCGCCTGGATCAGGGCGATTACGCGCGAAAAGAAATTTCCATGGCCAAGATCGTCGTATCGGAAGCCTTGCACAAGGTGGTCGATACCGCATTGCAGCTCAACGGTGCCCGAGGGTATTCGAAGGACACGCCGCTGGAATGGATCTACCGCTACGCACGCCAGGCCCGTCTGGTGGACGGTGCTTCCGAAGTACACAAGATGGTCTTGGCCCGCTATCTCATGGACGAAGGCGATTCGTTCTGGCGTTGGGACGGAGCTGGAGCATGAACACGTCCGACGGTCATACCGCATTTCAGCCTGATTGGGCTTCCGGCCTGGCTACCTATCTCCAGGCGCTGGGACTGGCCGATGCCGCAAGCCTCCGGATACGACCGCTCGCGGGCGGACAGTCCAATCCCACGTTCCTGCTCGAAGACGCCTTGGGCGTTCGAGTGCTGCGCAAGCAACCGCCCGGCACCTTGCTGCCTTCAGCCCACGCCATCGATCGCGAATATCGGGTCATGGACGCGTTAGCCAACACGGCCGTGCCGGTGCCTCGCATGCTGCATTACTGCGATGATCCCCAGGTAATCGGCACGCCGTTTTACCTCATGAGCTACGCAAGAGGGCGTGTATTCATGGACCCCGCTCTCCCTGGCATGGCCCCCGCTGAACGCACAGCCATCTACACCGAGATCGGTCGCGTGCTAGCTGCCCTGCACTCCATCAATCCCGCCGAAGTCGGGCTGGGCGACTTCGGGAGAACTGGTGACTACTACGCGCGCCAGGTGGCCAGATGGACCCGTCAGTATCGAGATACAGCTACCAGCTCCATTCCCGCCATGGACGCACTGATCGACTGGCTGCCGCAGCATCTGCCTGCGGACGATGGCCAAGTCTGCCTGGTGCACGGCGACTACCGCATCGACAACCTGGTATTCGACACCAAGGAGACACACGCCATCGCCGTTCTGGACTGGGAACTCTCCACGCTTGGCCATCCGCTAGCCGACCTCGCCTACCACTGCATGTGCTGGCGCGTACCTCCCAGGCTCTGGCGCGGAATAGGCGGGTTGGATTTCCGCGCCCTGGGCATTCCCGACGAAGAGACCTTCGTGGCGACGTATTGCACCGCGCGCAACATCGATCCGCCGGCGAACTGGGATTTCTATCTTGCCTACAGTTTCTTCCGAATCGCGGCCATTCTCCAAGGCGTCTACGCGCGCGCCAAGGCCGGCAATGCGGCAAGCGCCGACGCCTTGGAAATGGGAGCGCGGGTGGCGCCTCTGGCAGAACTCGGATGGGAGGCAGCCTGCCGCGAAAGCGCACGTTCGTCCTGAGAGTCGATCATGAACACAACCACTGTTGACACCTTGCCCCGCAATGCTGCCAACCATGTGGCACTTACGCCTTTAGGTTTCCTGCAATGGGCCGCTGACGTCTTCCCGGAAAAACCCGCCCTACTGCATGGATGCAGGAGTCAAAGCTGGCACGCGACGCGCCAGCGTTGCCAGCAAATGGCCGGCGCCCTCAGGGACTGGGGCGTCGGTCATGGGGACGTCGTAGCAGTACTCGCTCCGAATGTGCCCGCGCTCTACGAGGCACACTTCGGCGTTCCCATGGCCGGAGCCGTCCTGAATGCTCTAAACACGAGGTTAGACGCCGCCACCCTCGCATATATCCTTGAGCACGGACGCGCGAAAGTGCTGATGTACGACAGCGAATATGCCGGCCTGGTGCGCGACATATTGCAGCGACTTAAGTCCCGGCCCCGCATCATACGCATCGAAGACTCGGAATACACGGGCGAGCACGGCACGCTTGGCGACGCAGAGTATGAAGCGTGGCTCGCGACACAACAACCCGACGTGGCATGGACTTGGCCCGAGGACGAGTGGCAAGACATCTGCCTCAATTACACCTCCGGCACGACAGGCAACCCCAAGGGCGTGGTCTATCACCATCGGGGCGCGTACCTGAACGCGGTCGGCAACGTCCTGGCGTGTGGCATGCCGCCGCATGCAGTGTATTTGTGGACTTTGCCAATGTTCCACTGCAACGGATGGTGCTTCCCCTGGACGCTGGCGGCTGTCGCGGGCACCAACGTCTGCTTGCGCAAGGTCGAAGCTGCGGCCGTATTCTCAGCCATCCGGCGCCATCAGGTCGGCTATTTCTGCGCCGCACCCGTCGTGCTCAACATGTTGATCAACGCTCCCGCCGAAGTACAGCACCGCGCCATACATCCCGTACACGCATTGACGGGCGGCGCGGCACCTCCCGCCGCGGTGATAGAAGCCATGGAACAACTTGGCATATCAGTCACGCATCTATATGGTCTGACGGAAACCTACGGGCCGTCGGTCAGTTGCGCATGGCACGAGGAGTGGGATGAACGTCCGCTAGCGGAACGCGCGTCACTGAAAGCGCGCATCGGCGTCCGCAAGCTAAACATGGAGTTCGTGCGAGTAGTGGACGCGCAGCTGCAGCCCGTGCCCGCCGACGGTGCGACACTCGGGGAAATCGTGATGCGCGGCAACACCGTAATGAAAGGATATCTTCGCGATCCACGGGCGACCGACGAAGCTTTCGCCGGCGGATGGTTTCATTCGGGCGACCTCGGCGTCATGCACCCAGACGGCTACATAGAAATCAAGGATCGGGCCAAAGATATCGTCATTTCGGGTGGAGAAAACATCTCGACGGTCGAGATAGAGAGCGTACTGTACCGTCACCCTGCCATCCTAGAAGCGGCCGTGGTGGCGCGGCCCGACCCCATCTGGGGCGAGACGCCGTGCGCCTTCGTCACGGTAAAAGACGGCTCGACGTGCTCGGCCGAAGACGTGCTGGCGCACTGCCGAACCCACTTGGCACGCTTCAAGGTGCCCCGCACGGTGATATTCGGCCCGCTTCCCAAGACCGCCACCGGCAAAATCCAGAAATACCTTTTGCGTCAGCAGGCAGCAGCGTTGGACGACTCCGCACCTCGCAGCTGAGGGCCAGGCCGGACCCTTTTTCTTTTTCGTATGCGGCCGCATGCTGCTACGCTGCCGCAGTGCAGGCGCTCCCGCGGCACACCCTCGCGCCTGGGTTCGTCTCATGAGTCTCCGCATTGCGAAATTACGCAATGCGTACAATAATTACGCAAAACACGGATGCTTTTCCGGGAGACACCCATGGCCGCTACCCCACCCTCCACCGGGGGCTGCCCCGTTCATGCAGCGATGACCACTAGCCCGACGGGCTGCCCCGTCAGCGCCCGCGCAGCCGAATTCGATCCATTCAGCGACGCCTACCAGCAAGACCCGCCTGAATACGTCCGCTGGGCGCGCGAGCAGGAGCCCATTTTTTACAGCCCCAAGTTGGGTTATTGGGTCGTTACGCGCTACGACGCGATCAAGGCGATTTTCCGCGACAACATTACGTTCAGCCCGTCGATCGCGCTCGAGAAGATCACGCCCACCGGCCCGGAAGCCAACGCCGTGCTGGAACAGTATGGCTATGCGATGAACCGGACGCTGGTCAACGAGGACGAACCGGCGCACATGCCGCGGCGGCGCCTCTTGATGGAACCGTTTACGCCGGAGCACATCAGGCATCACGAGCCGTTGGTCCGGAAGCTGACGCGCGAGTATGTGAATCGATTCATCGACGACGGCCGCGCCGACTTGGTCGACCAGATGCTGTGGGAGGTGCCGCTCACGGTAGCGCTGCATTTCCTGGGCGTTCCGGAAGAAGACATGGACACGCTGCGGCGCTATTCCATCGCCCATACGGTCAATACGTGGGGGCGTCCGAAGCCGGAAGAGCAGGTGGCGGTCGCGCATGCGGTCGGCAATTTCTGGCGGTACGCCGGCAAGGTCCTGGAGAAAATGCGGCAGGACCCGGACCAGCCGGGCTGGATGCAGTACGGCATCCGCATGCAGAGGCTGCATCCGGACATCGTGACAGACTCCTATCTGCACTCGATGATGATGGCCGGCATCGTCGCCGCACACGAGACGACGGCGAACGCGGCGGCGAACGCCATCAAGCTGCTCCTGCAGCACCCCGACGCCTGGCGCGACATCTGCGAGGATCCTACGCTGATTCCCAACGCGGTCGAAGAGTGCCTGCGCCACAACGGTTCGATCGCAGCCTGGCGGCGGCTGGTGACGCGCGATACGAAGATCGAGGGCGTGGACGTTCCCGCGGGCGCCAAATTACTCATCGTCACATCGTCGGCCAACCACGACGACCGGCACTTCGCCGACGCGGATTTCTTCGACATCCGCCGGGAGAATGCGAGCGACCACCTGACCTTCGGCTACGGCTCGCACCAGTGCATGGGCAAGAACTTGGCGCGCATGGAGATACAGGTCATCCTCGAAGAGCTGACCCGCCGCCTGCCCCACATGCGACTGGCCGAACAGCGTTTCACCTATGTTCCGAACACATCATTCCGCGGCCCGGAGCACCTCTGGGTGGAGTGGGATCCCGCACAGAACCCCGAGCGCCGGAACCCCGGCATCTTGCAGGCCCAGGCCCCAGTGCGGATCGGCGAACCCTCGCGCCACGCCATCGCCCGCACGGTGGTGGTGGAGAGCGTGACCCGCATCGCGGACGGCATCGTGAAACTCCGCCTGGTCTCGCCCGACGGCCGCGCACTGCCTCGCTGGACGCCTGGCTCGCACATCGACGTCGAATGCGGCGCACCGGACCGCTCCCGCCAATACTCCCTCTGCGGCGACCCGGCCGACGAACACGCGCTGGAAATCGCCGTACTGCACGAACCCACCGGCCGCGGCGGTTCGGCGTGGATACACGGGCAGGTACGCGCCGGCGACAAGCTCCGCATCCGCGGGCCGCGCAATCATTTCCGCATGGATGAGACCGCCGGCAAGCTGATATTCATCGCGGGCGGCATTGGCATTACGCCCATCGCAGCCATGGCCCGCCGCGCGCTGGAGCTCGGGCTCGATTACGAGCTCCACTACAGCGGCCGCAAGCGCTCCAGCATGGCGTTGCTCGCGGAACTGGCTGCCCTGCACGGCGATCGCCTGCACGTCTACGTGTCCGAAGAAGGCCGGCGCAACGACCTGGCCGCGCTGCTGGGCCGGCCGCGCGTGGGCTGGCAGGTCTACGCCTGCGGGCCGAAGCACATGCTCGAAGCCGTCCAGGCGCATTGCGCGGCTTGGCCCGCGGACGCGCTGCGCGTCGAGCACTTCGAATCCGACCTCCCCCAGCTCGACCCAGCCAAGGAACACGCGTTCGAAGTCGAGCTGAAAGACTCCGGCATCACGATCACGGTCCCGGCGGACAAGACCGTGCTCGCTTCCCTGCGCGCGGCCAATATCGACGTGTCCAGCGACTGCGAGGAAGGATTGTGCGGCACCTGCGAAGTGCGCGTGCTCGCCGGCGAAGTCGATCACCGCGACATGGTGCTCACCAAGGCAGAGCGGGAAGCGAACAACCGAATGATGACGTGCTGCTCGCGCGCCCGGGGCAGCAAGCTGGTGCTGGAACTATAGCGGGCCGGCCGGGGCGGGCAGATGCGTTACCATCGCCCCATTCTTCCGGTTACCTCCCGCATTGTGTTCCACGTCATCCTCGTCCGCCCCGAAATCCCGCCCAACACGGGGAACGTCATCCGGCTCGCCGCCAACACCGGCGTGCAGCTCCACCTGGTCCGGCCGCTCGGGTTCGAGCTCGAAGATGCCAAGCTGCGCCGGGCCGGGTTGGACTATCACGAGTGGGCCTCGGTCGCAGTGCACGACGATTTCCCGGCCGCCGTGGCCGCCACCGGGGCGGCTTCGGACCGGGTGTTTGCCTTCACGACGCGGGGCTCGCGGCTGCTGGGCTGCGCAAACTTCCAGCCCGGGGACGTGTTCGTCTTCGGCAGCGAAACGGCAGGACTGCCGCCCGCCATCCGCGACGCGTTCCCCGATGCGCAGCGCCTGCGGCTACCCATGCGGCCAGGCCAACGCAGCCTGAATTTGTCCAATTCCGTGGCCGTCGTCGTCTTCGAAGCCTGGCGGCAGGCGGGCTACGCCGGTGGGGTATAGCGCGCCGGCGCGGGGCCGCTAACATATACGTGCCTAGATGAGGAGACGGGTGCGCTCGGATCGCACCTCGCAGGGGCGGCTCTGCCGCCTGACCAGAAAAAGGAGAATATATGGCGATTCTGACCACCCACGTCGGCAGTCTTCCCCGCGGCGACGAACTCGCGCGTCTGCTGCTTGCGCTCGACCACGGGGAAGAAGTCGATACCGAACATTTCGAGCGCACCGTCCAGGCCGCGATCGACGATGCCGTACGCAAGCAGGTCGAAGCCGGCGTCGACATCATGAGCGACGGAGAACTCGGCAAGGTCGGCTACGCCACTTACATTACCCAGCGCCTGGAAGGCTTCGGCGGCCACATCGACCGCATGCCGGCGAAGGACCTCGCCGACCTTCCCGACCTGAGGAAAAAGCTCACGGCCATCATGGGGTCACAGGAATTCGTGCGGGCCGCATGTATCGGCCCGGTCAAGCTGCGCACCCTGGAGCCCTGCCATGCGGACATCCGCCGCTTCAAGTCGGCGCTCGAGCGCCACGGCCAAGGCCGCCGGGCTTTCATGAACGCCGCATCGCCCGGCCTGGTGACCGCATTCCAGCCCAATAAGTATTACCCCACCCACGAAGCCTATCTGGCCGATCTCGTCGATGCGATGCGGCCGGAATACGAAGCCATCGTCGCGGCCGGCTTCGACCTGCAGCTAGATTGTCCGGATCTCGCCATGGCGGCGCATACGGGCTACCAAGCCCTGAGCGAAAAAGAATTCCTCGAACGCGCCAGGCAAAACGTCGAAGCGCTTAATGCAGCTACCCGCGGCATCCCCCCGGAGAAGCTCCGCATGCATATCTGCTGGGGCAATTATGAGGGGCCGCATCACTGCGACATCCCATTGGAAAAAGTCATCGACATCGTCTTGGCCGCCCGGCCCATGACGCTGCTATTCGAGGCGGCCAACCCTCGTCATGAACACGAATGGGAGATTTGGCGTGACGCCAAGCCGAAGGACAAGATCCTGGCGCCCGGCCTCATCGACAGTTGCTCCAACTACGTCGAACACCCGGAGCTCATACGCCAGCGAATAGAGCGCTACGTGCGCTTCATGGGCGAAGAGCGCGTCATCGCGAGCACTGACTGCGGCTTCGGCACCTTTGCCAACTACGGCAAGATCGATCCGGCCGTGACCTGGATGAAGCTGGCGGCACTGCGGGAAGGCGCGGATCGCGCGGCTGCCCGCCTGCATGCGTAGGGCTCTACGGAGCCCCGCGTAGGTTCCCGCGCCGCGGCAAATGGCTGGGCCGAGGCAGCGGGCACCTGCCCGCGTACTTCAGGGAAGGCCCGGGCCTGCTTTTTCGATTAATCCAGCGTCAGGTTCAAGCGCTTGATGACCGCGCCCAGCACCTGCTGTTCCTTCTTGATCAGCGCAGTCAACCCTTCCGGCGTAGTCGGTGCAGCCGTGAAGTACTGGGCGGTCAATTGCTTTTGTACTTCTTCGTCCTTGATGATCTGCACCAACTCCTTGTTCAGCCGGTCGATGATGGGCTGCGGGGTGCCGGCCGGCATCAGGATGGCTTGCCAGGAAATGACTTCGAAGTCGGGCACGCCCTGCTCGGCCATGGTGGGTAGGTCGGGCAACGCCGGGCTACGCTTGGTACTGGTCACTGCCAAGGCCTTGATCTTGCCGTCGCGCACCTGGGGCATGGCGATGGCGGGCACCATGAACCCGGCCTGCACTTGACCGCCCAGCATCGCCGTCACCACTTGCGGGAAGCCGGCGTACGGCACGTGCAGGAGGTCCAACCCTTCTTTGCCCTTGAGCAGTTCCATGGCCAGGTGTGCGGAGCTGCCCGCGCCGACCGACCCGTAATTCAACTTGCCCGGCTCCTTCTTGGCCAAGTTGATGAAGTCGCGCACGGAATTGACGTTCAGCGACGGCGGCACGACGAGCACGTTGGGGCTGGTAGCCACCAAGGTAACCGGGGCCAGGTCTTTGAGCGGGTCGTAGTTGAGCTTGGAGTACAGCGCCGGAGCCGTTGCGAGCGGCCCATTGATGGTGAAGAGCATCGTGTAGCCGTCGGGAGCCGAGTGCGCCACCGTGCCGGTGCCGATGTTGCCCCCTGCACCCGGCTTGTTGTCGATGACGATGGCCTGGCCCAGCTGCTTGCTCAAGGGCTGGGCGATCACGCGCGCGATGATGTCGGGCGAGGAACCGGCGGGGAAAGGCACGACCAGCTTGATGGGCCGGCTCGGCCAATCGCCTTGCTGGGCGGCTACCACGGGATTGGCGACGATGCCGGCGACCGCGGCCGCGGCGGCGCCCAAGAGGCGGCGGCGCATGGCCGACGCAGGGAAAGCGGGAAAGAGCATGGATATCTCCGTATTAGTAATCGTGATGCAAAGGGGGTGCTGCTTCAAACCGCCTCGCTGTTCTTGGCCCACCGGTCCACTTGTACCGGCTGCGCAGCGGCCAGTCGGTCCAGCAAGCGGTCGATATCGGTATCGACGATCAATGCGTCGAGGTGCACCGCGCGCACGAAGCCCTGCTCATGGGCGTGCCGCGCAAATGCGAGTAATGCATCGTAGTAGCCGTTGGCGTTCAGCAACCCCACCGGCTTGGTGTGATAACCGAGCTGCTGCCAGGTCAGGACTTCGAAGAGCTCGTCGAGGGTTCCGAACCCACCCGGCAAGGCGACAAAGGCATCCGAGAGTTCGACCATGCGCGCCTTCCGAGCGTGCATGGTAGGCACGACGAACATCTCCGACAAGCCCTTGTGGCCGACTTCCCGCTCCCACAGGCGCTCGGGTATGACGCCTGTGACCGCCCCCTTGGCTTCGAGCGCGGCATTCGCGACATGCCCCATCAGGCCGACGCTGCCGCCACCATACACCAGGCGAAGCCCCCTCCGGGCCAGCGTCCGGCCGAATTGCTGCGCCACTTCGGCGTAGATCGGGTCATTCCCCGTGCTCGCGCCACAGTATACGCACACCGCCTTCATTTCATTGCTCATCAGATGGACCTGCTTCATGTCTGGGCGCCTACATCCCGCGCTCCATCGGCACGCGCGGAATCGGCTTCCGACTTGGGATCGCGGGCAAGCAAGCGCGAAACGGCCTCGGCCGGCGCCACCTGCTCGAACAACACTGCGCATACGGCCTCGGTGATCGGCATCTCGATGCCGTGGCGATGCGCCAGCTCGCGTACGGCCGTCGCGCAGCGCACTCCCTCGGCCACCTGGGTCATGTCGCCAAGAATCTCGTCCAGGGCGCGGCCCTTGCCGATTTCCAGGCCGACGCGGCGATTGCGGGATAAATCGCCGGTGGCGGTAAGGATCAAGTCGCCCAGGCCGGTCAATCCGGAGAAAGTGTCGGCCTGCGCGCCGAGAGCCACGCCTAAGCGGGTGATCTCGGCAAGGCCCCGGGTGATGAGCGCGGCACGGGCGTTGGCGCCCATGCCAAGGCCGTCGCCGATGCCGCACGCGATGGCCATGATGTTCTTGACTGCCCCGCCCACTTCCACGCCGACCACGTCCTCGCTGGCATAGACGCGTATGGCGCCACCGTGCAAGGCGTCGGTGACGCGATCCCGCAGTTCGATGCTAGTGCTCGCGACGGTAAGCGCCACGGGCAACCCCTGGGCCACCTCGCGCGCGAAAGACGGTCCGGACAACACGCCGGTCGAGATCCCCTGCGAGCCGGCGAATACCGCCTCGGCGATGGCATGCGGCAACCGCCCCGTTTGCGCATCCAGCCCCTTGCACGTCCACACGACGGCGAGGTCCCGCATCCCGCAACGGGCTGCGCCTGCCGCCACGTCGCGGCAGGCCTGCTCCATGCCTGCCACCGGCACGCCGAGGATCAGCAGCGGCCGGGCTCCCTCCCGCAAATGGTCGAAGACCTCGCCCATGTCGGCCGTGGTACGCAGCGACGCAGGCAATGCGATGCCCGGCAGGTAATCAGTATTCTCGCGGGTGTCGGCGATGCGGCGCGCCAGCTCCGGGCGGCGCGCCCACAACAAGGTGGGATGGCTGCGGGCGCACGCGGCGGCCAAGGCCGTCCCCCAGCTGCCCGCCCCTAGGACGGCGACCTGCACTTCCGGGGCCGTCGTTTCCGCCATGGCTCGGCCGGTCAGTGCTTCTCGCCGAGGCCGGTCGGCAGGATCAGCCCGCTGCTGTTGCCGGCCTGGGCCACCTTCTGCTCGGCGGCCGCCTGGGCCAGGCGCTGTTCATAGATGGCCTGGAAGTTCACCTCGGCCAGGTGCAGGGGCGCCATCGAGGCGCGCGTGATCGCATCGGCAATGTTGCTGCGCAGGTAGGGATAGATGATGCCCGGGCAGGCGATGCCCAGGATCGGATCGAGCTGCTCCAGCGGGATGTTGGCCAGCTCGAAAATCCCCGCTTGCTTGCCTTCGACCAGGTACAGCACTTTTTCGCCGATCTTGGTGGTGACGGTCGCGGTGACGGTCACTTCGAACACGGTCTCGGCCAGCGCCTGGGCGCCGACGTCGATGGCGACCTCCACGCCGGGCTGCTCGGTTTCGAGAAAGATCTGGGGTGCGTTGGGCAGCTCGAGCGAGAGATCTTTCAGGTAAACGCGCTGGATGTTGAAGACGGGGGCTTGTTGCTGTTGGTTGTCGGACATGGGAAAAATTCAGAAAACGAAAAGCCTGCTGGCTAGACCCGGCCCCCGGTACGCGCAGAGCCGATACGTGTACATCTATGAAAACACGCCGGGCACCTCCCGGCTACTACATCATCGGTCAATTGGCTCCCGTCGCAGCCTCGCCGTTGAGCAGCGGCACCAGGCCTCCTGCACGGTCGAGTGCGGCGAGGTCGTCGAAACCGCCCACGTGCGTGTCGCCGATGTATATCTGGGGCACCGTGCGCCGCCCGGTGCGTTCGATCATTTCGCTGCGCCGCTCGGGCTCGACGTCGATGCGCACCTTCTCGATCTGCTCCACGCCGCGCTGCTTGAGCAGCATTTCGGCGCGCATGCAGTAGGGGCAATACCCCGTGGAATACATCAGCACCTTTTGCATCACGCTATCCTTTCTTGATGGGCATGCCGGCCTGCACCCAGCCCGCAATCCCGCCCGCCAGGCAGGTTACTTCGGCGAATCCCTGCGCCTTGAACTGGGCCAGGGCCTTGGCGGCGTCACGGCCGGTCGCGCCCACCAGGATGAGCGGCTTATTCTTGGGAAGGCTGCCCGCCTTCTGCGCCAGCTCGGCAACCGGGACGTTGCGGGACTGGGCGATGTGCCCCGCGGCGAACTCGGCCGGCGAGCGCACGTCGACGAAGATCGCGTGGCGCTGATTGACCGCGGCGGTGGCTTCGGCCGGGCCGATGGAGCCGCTGCTTTTGCCGCTCCGCAGGGACTGCCACAGCAACATGCCACCAGAAACGAGCGCCAGTGCAATGAGAAGAATGTTGT
>NZ_JADGHH010000095.1 GCF_019689535.1 Pigmentiphaga sp. | reverse complement strand
GAACTGGAAAGTGCCGCACAGGACGGAGGGGAGGCGGCGTTCGCGTGGGGAAGGATGGACAAGCGAAAAAAGCTCGCCGTGAGGAACTGAAAACGGAAGAAACCGGGAGGCAAAGCCGGGTATTGTTTTTTCTGGCTCTGTGCGGTTCGCCCCCCGGCAAACGGGGCAATGCTACGGTTGGTTCAACTCCTGCTTATTCTCCCTCGCCTTTCTTGCCTCATCGTAATGGGACTTCACGGCGAAAAACATGCACGTAAACAACACGATGAGTTTGAACGCACCAAAGACTGCGGGAACCCAAAAATCCATCATTTCCTCACTGCAGCCTGGACAGCTGCATCGATCGCCGGCGGGCCAGGCAAGACAAACACAAACCGGTAGACAGCGGCGTGCTATCGACAGGCGTTAGGCAAACTCCGGTCTTTTCCGCGCCTCATTCGAGGAAATTGCCGCGCGGCACCTGGGGGCTCGCATCAAACGCGGAAATGAAAAAACCGACCTATTGGTCGGTTTTCTCGCCGCACCGGCAAACCCAACGCGGCTTCTTGAATCTTGGTGGAGCGGAGGAGGATCGAACTCCCGACCTTCGCATTGCGAACGCGACGCTCTCCCAGCTGAGCTACCGCCCCAAGAAAAAGGTAGGCCAAAACTATACCGTATTTTTTCGATGCACGCCAACGCGCTGCGCACACGCGCCCGGCCGTACCATGCGAAGCGTGTAGACTTATGAGCCCGCAGTTCCGGCCAATCTCGCGGCCTGGCAACCGGCGACACATCGTAGGCCCAGTTGCTTGAATTCCGAACCATCCTCGTTTGCGCCGCGCGCACTTTGGAAGATCCGCGCGATCGTCACGTTGTCGCTCATGACCGGCGTCATGGGCAGCACCATCCCTACGCCGCTTTACCCGATCTACCAGGCGCAATTGCATTTGCCCTCTTTCACGACCACGGCGATCTTCTTCGCCTACGTCGTGGGCGTGCTCGGCGCGCTGCTGATAGGTGGAAAACTCACGGATCGCATACGCGATCGTCGCAAGCTGATGATCCCGGCGCTGGCGATTGCAGCCGCAGGCGCGATACTGCTCGCCTCGGCCCATAGCCTCGCCACGCTATTGGCCGGGCGCCTGCTTGCCGGGCTCGGCACCGGCGCCTTGACAGGCGCCGCCAACACCACGCTGATAGAAATCGAACCGCCCCAGCACAAGCAACGGGCCGCGTTGTTAGGCACCGCCGCGTTCACTGCAGGTGGCATTCTCGGACCGATTCTGAGCGGATTGGCGCTGCAAAACGACTTCTACCCGCTGGTCGCGCCTTTCGTCGCGATCGTCTCGCTGGCCCTCGTCTCCGCCTACGGCTTGTGGCGCGTACCGCTGGCTTCCGCCGCGTCGGCCGCCCCGGCGCGATCTATCCAACCTGGCCAGCCGGCGCAGTCCCGGCCAATCCCCAGGCGACGCGTCGTCCAGCTCATGTTGCTGAGTTGCCTCACGCTGTCCATGCTCTGGGGCGTCGGCTCGACACTGATGGCGATGGGGCCATCCCTCGGGGAGAAGTTGCTCGGCATCCACGACTATGCCGTGAGCGGCTATGCCAGCTCCATCATGTCGGCTTGCGCCGGCGCGGCGCAATTCTTGAGCCAGCGCATGCCCAGCTCTTCCGCGTTCCGGCGCGGCCATGTGCTCTTTGCGTGCGGTCTGGCCTGCGCCATCGCCTCACTGCTGGGCACGCTACCCTGGCTAATGGGCATTGCCGTGCTAGTCGCCGGCCTGGGGTTCGGCGCCGCGTTCATCGGAGCAGCCGGAGTCGTCAACCAGATCGCCCCGCCGCACCGGCGCGGCCTGATGGTCTCGCTGTTCTACGTCGCCGGCTACGTCGGGAACGCCTGGACCATGGCAACCGGCGCCATGACCGACCACTTCGGGCCCCTGCCCGCCGCGATGACGCTGCTGGTCACCGCCACCATCGCGTCGGCCGGCTTCGTGGTGGCATCTCGCAAATTACTGCCGGCACGCGCCTGACTGCCGGTTTGTCCCCAGTTACCCACGCAGAGTGTGGACAACTGCGTGGACAGCCTTGGGACTACCCAAAAAAAACCTTTCCCGACAACGACTTAGAATGGACGATGAAAGATTGGGCACCGCTGCTTCCGCCCGGCGCCCGTCAACCATGCGTCGGCCCCAATAGCCCGTGCTTATGCTCCACGGTCCGACGGGCGGGCTCGGGCGATGCCGAGAGCCCCTGCAAGATGCCGCAGTCCTTCGCAGAAAGATTCCCGCGGCACTGGCTGCGCAGCGCCTTGAGCGTCTTCTGCAGCGCCTTGAGTTCGGCGATCCGGGTCGCGACGTGCTCGATATGTTCGTCCAGCAGCGCGTTGATCTCGGCGCAGTTGTCGGCAGGCGAGTCACAGGCGTGCAAGAGGCGCCGGATTTCGCCCAGCGTCATGTCCAGCGCCCGGCAATTGCGCACCAATTGCAGCCGCTCCACGTGCGGCTCGCCGTAAACGCGATAATTGCCGGCCGTCCGCCCCGGAGGCGGAAGCAATCCCTCGCGCTCGTAATAGCGGATCGTCTCGACGGGCGTATTCGTGCGCGCTGCCAGTTCGCCTATCTTCATCGAACCCCCTGGCGGTTTCCGTCCGTCTAGCTTACGCCATTGGCACTGCGCATGCATGCCGAGGCATGGCCGCTTGACCCTGTACCCGCTACAGGGTTTCCAATGACTGCAACGATTGCTGGAGTCCATGGATGTCGGAATCTTGTCCCCAGTGCCAAGGCGACCGCCACGCCGCCCCTGCGGGGGCCGGCCGCGCGCCGTCCGTCGACGCGAGCCGTCCTTTAAGGGAATCCCTGTTCAGGATCGAGCAAATGGACTGCCCGACCGAAGAGCGACTGTTGCGCAAGGCCCTCGAGTCGCTGCACGGCGTGCATACGCTCTCCTTCGACCTCATCCAGCGCACGCTGAAGGTCGGACACGTGCTGGACGACCCGCGGCCCATCATGGCGGCCATCGCCGGGTTGAACATGTCACCGGTACTGCTCGAAGACGGTAGCCCAGCCGCCGCAGGCGAACCGGCCACACAGCGCCCCCCCTGGATCAGGATGGGCCTGGCGGGGCTCTGCGCGATCGGCGCCGAAGCATGGGCGTATGCCTCCGGCAGCGACGATTCGCTTCCGGTCATCGCGATCGCACTGGCCGCCATCCTCCTCGGTGGCATCCCCACGCTGCGCAAGGGCTGGCTGGCGCTCAGGCACTTTACGCTCAACATCAACCTGCTCATGACGGTAGCGGTGATCGGCGCCGCATTGATCGGCCAGTGGCCAGAGGCGGCCATGGTGCTCTGGCTGTTCGGCTTGGCCGAGATGATCGAGGCCCTGAGCCTGACCCACGCGCGCAACGCGATCCGCAGCCTTACGGCGCTCGCGCCCGAACAAGGCCTGGTAAAGCAGGGCGACGGAGCCTGGCGGGAGTCTCCGGCCCGTCTCATACCCGTTGGCGCCGAGGTGCGCGCGCGACCGGGCGAACGCATCGTGTTGGACGGCATCGTGCTGCGCGGCGCCTCCAGCGTCGATCAATCCGCCATCACCGGGGAAAGCATGCCGGTGGACAAGCAGGTGGGCGACACGCTCTACGCGGGCACCATCAATCAGGAGGGTGTGCTGGAGTACCGCGTCACGGCAAGCGCCGGCCACTCCATGCTGGACCGGATCGCCCAGACCATCCAGGAAGCGCAGGGCAAGCGCGCGCCTACACAGCGTTTCATCGACCAATTCGCACGCATCTATACGCCCGCCGTCTTCGCGGTCGCCCTCGTGGTGGCCTTCTCCGGCCCGCTCGCTTTCGGCATGACCTGGCTGGACTCGATCTACCGCGCCCTGGTCCTGCTCGTCATCGCCTGCCCGTGCGCGTTAGTCATTTCCACGCCGGTCACCGTCGTCAGCGGGCTGACGGCAGCCGCCAAGCGCGGCATCCTGATCAAGGGAGGGCTCTATCTCGAACAAGGCCGGCGCCTGCGCTGGCTGGCGCTGGACAAGACCGGCACGCTCACCCATGGCAAACCTGTGCTGACGGACGTCGTGCCGCTCGCTGCCACACCCATGACCACCGCGCTGGCATTGCAACTGGCGGCCAGCCTCGATGCCTTGTCATCTCATCCCATCGCGCACGCGATCGTCTCTGCCCACCATGGCGAACTACTGCCCGTCACAGACTTCGCCTCGAGACCCGGCCTCGGCGTCACCGGCCGTATAGCCGGCAAGGCATACGGCCTAGGCAACCTGCGATTGGCTCACGAGCTGGGGGCCGTGGACGCCATGCTGGAAACGACGATGAAAACCCTGGAGCGCCAGGGCAAGACGACCGTCATTTTGTGCGAGGAAAGCGTGGCCGTCGCAGTGCTCGCCGTAGCCGATACGGCGCGCGAGACCAGCCGCGCGGCGTTGGCAGACTTGCGCCGGCTCAACGTGGAGCCGGTCATGCTTTCGGGCGACAACGCCGACACGGTTCGTGCCGTGGCTGACGACCTGGGCATCGAACATGCTCGCGGCGAACTGCTTCCGCAGGACAAGCTCGTCGCCGTCGAGGAGCTCGCGATGAAAGGCCCGGTGGGCATGGTAGGCGATGGCGTGAATGACGCACCGGCGCTCGCACGCGCCGACATCGGCTTTGCCATGGGCGCGGCCGGAGCGGACACGGCCATCGAAACCGCGGACGTCGCCCTCATGCACGACGACTTGCGCAAGCTTCCCGAATTCATCCGCCTCTCCCGGCGCACCGGGAGCGTGCTGCGTCAGAACATCGCCTTCGCCCTGGCGGTCAAGTTCGCCTTCTTCGCCCTGACGTTCACCGGCGACGCCACCTTGTGGATGGCCGTATTCGCCGACGCTGGAGCGAGCTTGCTGGTCGTGTTCAACGGGCTTCGGCTGCTGCGCTGAACCGCGCAGCAAGCCTACGCGGCACGGCGCCGGAACACGAGCTTGTCGGCCGACGACGCCGCGGCATCGTAGGCATAGCCTTCAGAATCGAAGCCCTGCAAGCCTTCCGGCTTGGCAATGCGGTGCTCGATGGCATAGCGGGCCATCAGGCCGCGTGCACGCTTGGCGTGG
This sequence comes from Pigmentiphaga sp., assembly GCF_019689535.1. GTDB lineage: Bacteria > Pseudomonadota > Gammaproteobacteria > Burkholderiales > Burkholderiaceae_B > Pigmentiphaga. The sequence continues at coordinate 8,085 of NZ_JADGHH010000095.1, read as the reverse complement.
AAGCTGATGACTTTATAAGCCCCGCCCTTCCAATCCTCAAACACGCACTGAATCACGCGGGCCTTCAGGACTTTGCGGTCCACGACCTTGAAGTATTCCTCGGAGGCCAGGTTCACCACGACGGGCTGCTTGTCGCCCTCCTGCCGCTGGTTCAGGTAGTCAGAAATCGTGGTGCCCCAGTACTCGTAGAGATTCTTGCCCTTGGACGTCTCCAGGCGCGTGCCCATTTCCAGGCGATACGGCTGCATCAGGTCGAGCGGACGAAGCGCGCCATACAGTCCGCTCAGGATCACCACGTGCTCCTGCGCCCATTCGAGCTGTTTGGCCGTCAAGCTACCGGCCTGCAGCCCCTCGTACACGTCGCCATTGAAGGCCAGCACGGCCTGCTTGGAATTTTCGGCCGTAAACTTGGGCGTCCATTTGGCATAGCGCGCCACGTTGAGCTCGGCCAATGCAGGACTCAGGTCCATGAGCGCGGCGATGTCTTTGGCCGACTTGGCCTTGAGCACGGAAATTAGTTGCTCGGCCTGCTCCACGAACAGGGGCTGGGTGGCGGTCTCGACGTGCGCAGGGGTGTCATAGTCCAGCTTCTTGGCGGGAGAGAGAAGAAACAACATGGCAGGGTATCGGAGCGAATGAAACCAGCCGTTAATGTAGAACAAATGTGCCCTTGCGGCCTGGGGCAGCCCTACCCCGCGTGCTGCGGCCGCTGGCACGGTGGCACGATGCGCCTGCAGGCGCCCGACGCACCAACGTTGATGCGATCCCGCTACAGCGCCTATGTGCTCGGCCTGCACGACTACCTGTTGGAAACCTGGCATCCGTCCACCCGGCCGCCCATGCTGGACGCCGACCCGCCGGGGCTCAAATGGCTGGGGCTGGAAATCCGCCGCAGCATCGAACACGACGCGGGCCACGCCACCGTGGAGTTCGTCGCCCGCAGCAAACTGGCCGGGCGGGCGCACCGCCTGCACGAGATCAGCCGATTCGTGCGTGAAAACGGACGTTGGTACTACCTCGACGGCACCTTCCCCGAGCAGAGTGGTTAAACTTGCAACCGGCCTTCGAGGCCGCATCTTCCGGCCGATCCCGGCCCAGACGCCAAATTCGAATCATGCCTGTCCACCCCCTGCACGACCATCCTGCCTTCACGCCCGCATTTTGCGAAAGCGAATACAACAACCTCGCCCGCATCCCCGACCACGCCAGCTACACCGCCCGCTGGGCCGCCGACGGCGCCCTGGCCCGGCGCGTGCAAAGCGCCCAGCTCGGCTTGCGCTATGGCGATGCGCCGGCGGAAACGCTCGATTTTTTCCCGTCGCGTCGACTCGGCGCCCCGCTGCTCGTATTCATCCACGGCGGCTACTGGCGCGCACTCGGCAAGTCGGATTTTTCGTGGATCGCGCCCGCCTACGTCGCCCGCGGCGCTGCCGTCGCCATCCTGGATTATGGGCTTGCTCCGGCCACCCCGATCGAAGAAATCGTGCGGCAAATGCTGCGAGCCCACGCCTGGCTGTACCGCCACGCCGGCGAACTGGGCTTCGATGCACGCCGCATCGTCACGAGCGGTCACTCCGCGGGCGGCCATCTCACCGCGATGATGGTGGGCGCACGCTGGCAGGAATGGGCCCCCGACCTGCCCGCCGACCTCATATCGGCCGGGCTGGCCCTCAGCGGCTTGTATGACCTCGAGCCGGTCGCAATGGCGCCGTTCCTGGCCAACCTTGGGCTGACGCCCGAACAGGTGGCCAAGCTCTCGCCTGCGTATTTCACCCCGGAGCGTAAGACGCAAATGGTGGCGGCCGTGGGCGCGTCGGAAACCAACGAGTTCCGGCGCCAGACGGGCCTGATCGCCGCCTGCTGGCCGCGCAATGTCTCGCGTACGCTGGAGCTGCCTAACTGCCACCACCTGGACATCTGCGATCGACTCTCGACCCCCGGAGACCCGCTCTTCGAAACAGCCTGCGAGCTGCTCGGCATCTAGGCAAGCGGCAAATTGCCGGACGCCGCCTGCTGGAGCCAGGGCATGCGGCGAACCCGCTGGAGCATTCCAGCCGAGACGAGCCAGCTTTGCCCCTGCCCTCCAAGGCACCTCGGCCATAAAGTTGACAAAGTTAACTATTTAGTTTAATTTATCAACTAATTTGACGAGAAAGGCTTTCCCATGGTCGACGAAAATGCCCTGCTGGCCGAACGCCGCGGCCATGTCCTGCTGCTGACGCTGAACCGCCACCATAAGCGCAATGCGCTGGATACCGCCATGATGCGCGGACTGATCCAAGCATTGCGCGACGCCGATGCCGACGCCGACATCCACTGCGTGGTGATCGGGGCGCGTGGCACATGCTTTTGCGCCGGCGCGGACCTGGAAGAACTCCGCGCCATCCCGCGCGACCGCGCCGACCTGCTCCGGGCACGTGCCGACTTGCTGGTGGAGATCAACACCATCGTCGCCCGTATCAGCACCCCAGTCATCGCCGCCGTCAACGGTCCTGCGGTCGGGGCCGGCGCCGGGCTGTCGCTGGGGTGCGACTTGGTCGTCGCCTCGCCTGCCGCGCGATTCAGCTACCCCGAAGTCAAGCATGGCATCTCGGCCGGCGTCCTGATCCCCAACCTCATCCGGCAGGTCGGCCCCAAGCCCGCATTCGAATTGATCGCAACAGGAGACCCGATCAGCGCCGAGCGTGCCTACGAGCTCGGCATGATCAACAAAATCGTTCCGGCCGAGGAGCTGGATGCCGCCGCCCTCGCCCTGGCCGAGCGGTTGGCGCAGTTCGCCCCTGCCGGCCTGAGGGCGTCCAAGCAGGCGTTCCAGCAAGCTTACGATATGACCATGCAAGACGCCGTGCGGGCCGCGCGCGACGTCAACGACCGGATCCGCGCCTCGTAAGGACGACGCGCGCTCAAGAATCGCATCCATTTCCTCATTTCCGACCATGCTTTCCACTCGACTGACCAAACTCCTCGGCATTCGCCACCCCATCATCCAGGGCGGCATGAGCTGGGCTTCGTCCAACGCCGAGCTGGCGCTGGCCGTATCGCGTGCGGGAGGGCTGGGGGTCATCGCCGCCGGCCCGATGTATCCGGACGATTTGCGGGAAGCCATCGCCAAGGTCCGGGCCAATACCGACCAGCCCTTCGCGGTCAACGTCCCGCTCTATAACAAGCGGTCCGCGGAGTACCTGGACATCGTCCTCGAAATGGGCGTACCCATCCTCATCGCATCGCAAGGGGGGCCCAAGGCTCACATCGCCCGCTTCAAAGATGCCGGCGTCACCTGGATCCACGTCACGGCCAATCCGGTCCACGCCAAGAAAGCCGAAGATGCCGGCGTGGACGCGGTCATCGCCGTAGGAGGCGAGGCAGGCGGCCACCCCGGGCCGGATGAAGTCGGCACCGTGGTCCTGGTGCGCGCCACGGTCAAGGCGGTGTCAGTGCCGGTCGTGGGCGCCGGCGGCATCGCCGACGGGGCCGGCATCGCTGCCATGCTGGCACTGGGCGCGAGCGGCGCCCAGCTCGGTACGCGATTCATGCTCACGCCGGAGGCGGGCCTGCATGCCGCCTACAAAGAAATGGTGCTGAAAGCCGGCATCGGCGACACGGCCATCGTCGGCCGCGGACGCTCGCCCATCCGCATGGTGAAGAACGCGTTCTCCGCCGAGTACGAGGCTGCGGTGGCCGCAGGCGCCAGCGATGAAGAGTTGAACGCCCTTTTCGCCCGCAGCTCGCTGCGGCAGGCGGCCAAAGACGGCGACATCGAGCAAGGCAAGGTCGAGGCGGGACAATGCGCCGGCCTGATCGATACGCTGGAGCCGGCGGGAGAACTCGTGGAGCGCCTGGTACGCGAAACGGAAGCTGCCCTGGCCGAAGCCGGATCCTGCGTCCGCTGAATCTTCGCCGGCACCCCGGCTACCGCGGCGTGCCGCACATCATCGTTGCGGCACGCCGCGCGCTGGCAGGATCAGGCCACGGAAGACGGAGCATACGTCACGCCCGTTCCGACGCCATCAGGAACGGTCAATGCGCCTGCCTCCACCTCCAGGCCTGCAAAGGGATCGTCCAGCAGATGGTCGAACTCGGCCAGCTCGGCTCCCGCATGAATGTTGCCCGCCACGCTAGCCAGGTGCGTGCCCTGGGCAGCCAACAGGCGGGGGCCGAAGATCGCGCCGAACCGATACCCGACGCCCGCCGCTTCGCAGATGCGGACTGCGGTCAGCGTATTCCGGATGCCCCCGAAATAGTGCATCTTGAGGTTGTACGAGTCGGCGGCCCCCATGCCGATCAGGCGTACCAGGCCGGACAGCCCGCCGATGGCTTCGTCCGCCTCGATGGGCAATACGCCCGCTGCGCGCACCTGGCGCAATCCGTCGATATCGTCTGCCGGCACCGGCTGCTCCATCAGGACGACACCCAACGGCCGCAACCCGCCACACACGCGAATGGCATCGTCGGCCCGATACGCCTGGTTGGCATCCACGGTCAACGTGACTGAGTCGCCCAGCCGCTCGCGCACGGCGCGGACCCGTGCGACATCCAGGTCCGGCTCGCCGCTGAGCTTGAGCTTGAGATAGCGATAGCCCTGTCCGGCCAGCTTGGCCGACTGCGCCGCCATCTCTTCTGGCGACTTGATCGACACGAGGCGCGACACCTCGACCTTGTCCCGCACCTTGCCGCCCAGCAGCATGTGCAATGGCAGGCCAAGCATGCGCGCCTGCAAGTCATAAATGGCACACACGAACCCCGACAGCGCGCAAACCTCCGCCCCGGCGGCCGCCTCCAGGCGCCGGTGGAGCGTCTCCAGGCTAAAAGCGTCCTGGCCGAGTGCTTCGCGCCGGAGCGCCTCCAGTGCCGGCTCGATACGGGCGGTATCAGGCTTGAAAATGGGCGTTCCCAGCACGTGCCCATAGCCCACCTGGCCGTTGCGCGCGGCCAGGGCTACGATCCAGCCGTCCACGTGGGTGATGACACCCCGCGCGAAGCGCCAGGTCGGATCGTCCTGGCGCTGCGAGCACGGGATGATGTCCACGCGGTCTATCGTGGCGTCCCCGCCGCGGCGAACGGCGGGGGCAATGGCGGCGTTCGTCATCATTGCAATTTGAGGTTGGCGGCTTTGATGAGGTCCTTGGTGCGCGTCGCATCCTCCAACACGAAACGCGTGGTTTCTTCCGGAGTGAGCGTCGCCAGTTCGGTGCCCTGTGCCTCCATTTGCTTGCGATATTCAGGTTTCTGGGCCACGACGTTGAGCGCCGCGTTGAGCTTGTTGATGATCTCGGCAGGCGTTCCTTTGGGAGCAGCCACCGTGTACCACGAGGCAGACTCGGCGCCTCCCAGGCCGACCTCCGCGAAGGTCGGCACGTCAGGCAACAGGGGCGAGCGCGACTTCGAAGCGTAGGCCAGCGCCCTCAGCTTGCCAGCCTTGACGTAGGGAAGTTCTCCCGACAGATTCATGACGCCCACCTGCAGGCGACCTGCCACCAGATCGGTGATGGCCGGCGCGGCGCCGCCGTACGGCACGTGAACCATGTCGATCGCCGCGGCCTGCTTGATCAGTTCCCCCCCCAGGTGGGGCGAGGTGCCGGTACCCGAGGAGCCGTAGTTCAGCTTGCCGGGCTGGCTCTTGGCGAGCGCGATGAATTCTTTGACATTATTGGCCTTGACGGACGGATGGACCACCAGCAGGTTCGGTTGGTTGGCCGCCAGGCCGATGAAGGCAAAGTCCTTGATACCGTCGTACGGAACGGGTTGGATCAGCGGCGTCACGATGTGCGCGGCCGCCGTACCGAACAACAGGGTGTAGCCGTCAGGCTCGGCGCGCGCCACGTGAGCCGCGCCGATCGTGGCGCCCGCGCCGGCCTTGTTCTCGATTACCACCTGCTGGCCCAGCTCGGCCGACAATTCCTTGGCCAAATTGCGCGCCACCAGGTCGGCGGGCCCGCCGGCCGCGTACGGATTGACTAGTACGATCGGCTTGCTGGGATACGCCTGGGCGTTTACTCCCGAGGCAGCCAATGCCAGGGCTGCCGCCAACAACGACTTCTTGAACAGTGTCATGGATGTCTCCTGATTAAGCCATGTTCCGGGCACTTGCCGCCCGCTAGATGGCATTCCTTTCCCGCAACGCTTGGATTTCTTCGGGCCCCAGTCCCAGCCTCTCAGCCAGGACCTCCTCCGTATGCTCGCCCAGCAGGGGCGGTCGCCCCAGGCTGGGGTCCTCGAAGCCTTGAAACTTGAACGGCACCGGCAGTGCATTGAATTTGCCGATGAGCGGATGCTCGAACTCCCGCACCATCCCGCGCGCCAGGACGTGCTCGTTGCTGAGGACTTCGTCCACGCTCAGGATGGGGCCGGCAGGTATCTTCGCTTCGTCGCAGAGGCGGCAGAATTCGTCGCGGTCGAAGCGAGCGATCGCCGCCGACAGGCCTGCCATCACCTCTTCGCGACGATTGACCCGGTCAATGTTCTTGGCGAGCGAGGGGTCATTGGCCCATTCGTGCAGGCCGAGCAGTTCACACAAGGGTTTCCAGTGCTGGTCGCTGCCCGTGACCTGTACCCATTTGTCGTCCCGGCAGCGGAATGCCGCCGACGGGACCCTACCCGGGTGCTCGGTACCCAGCCGCGGAGGCACTTCCCCCAAGGCGAAATACCGCGCCGCCGCCAGCGACAGCAACCCCACCTGGCCGTCGAGCATGGAGAAATCCACGTGGCAGCCCTTGCCTGTTGCCTGCCGTCCCATCAGCGATGACAGGATGGCGATCGCAACCCACAAACCGGATGTCAGGTCCGCCACGGGTAGGCCGGGCTTGACCGGTCCGCCGCCCCGCTCCCCGGTCAGGCTCATGATGCCTCCCATGGCCTGGAAGACGGTGTCATACCCTTTGCGCGGGGCGTACGGGCCCGTCATGCCGAACCCTGTGCAGGAGACGTAAACCAAGCGCGGGTTTTCCCTGGAGAGGCTGGCGTAATCCAGGCCGTAGCGCTTGAGCGTCCCTACGGGGAAATTCTCGAGCACGACGTCGGCCTGCGCGCTCAAGCGGCGAATCAGGTCCTGCCCCTCCTGGCTGCGCAAATTGACGGTGATGGACTTCTTGCTGCGGTTGAACGCCATGTAATAGGCAGACTCCTCACCGCCCTCGCCCTGCACCTTGGGCTCGAAGCTGCGGGTCTCGTCGCCGCTGCCGGGCTGTTCGACCTTGATGACCGTCGCGCCGAGCTCCGCCAATATCATGGTGGCGAAGGGGCACGCCAGGACCCGGGACAAATCCAGGATGGTGATGTTTTCCAGCGGACGAGTCATTTCGCGGCCTTGCGGAAACCCCGCATGATGACGTTGACGTCCCGCCCGGCGGCCAGCCCTTCCTCCAGCGTGAGCTCGGCCACCCGGTGGAACAGGCGCTTGGTGGTGCCCATCGCGATCGGGCTCCAGCTAGCCAATTTTTCTGCCATTTCCAGCGCGACGTCGAGCACCTTGTCCTCGGGAGCGACGCGGTTCGCCAACCCAAGCTCCAGCGCCCGGGCGCCGTTGATGGGTTCGCCCATGGTCAGCAGTTCGAAGGCGTGCTTGCGCCCCAGCTGGCGCACGAGGTTGGACATCACCACCGCGGCGACGATGCCATGCTTGAGCTCAGGATAGCCGAAGCGTACGTTCTCGGCCATCACCGTCAAGTCGCACGCGATGGCCAAGCCGGCGCCGCCGCCCAGGGCATTGCCACGTACGGCAGCCACGACGGGCTTGGACATCCGGGAAAAAACCATATGGAGGTTCGTCGTCAGGTCGGCACGGGCATTGACCGCGTGCGGATCCTCGGGCACCAGGGTGCTGAATTCCGACGTGTCGGCGCCGGCGCAGAACGACTTGCCGGCACCGGTCAACACGACGGCGTTGACGCCGGCATCGGCATCGGCCTGCCGAAGGGCGTCCAGCAGCGCCTGCGTCAGGGGGGTATTCAGGGCGTTGTGCTTCTCCGGCCGGTTCATCGTCAGGACACGGACGGCGCCGCGGTTTTCTATCAGGAGTTCGCTCATGCTCTCGTGCTCGCGGTTATCCAATATAGTTGATTTTATATACTATTTAATTGACAACTTCAA
>NZ_JADGHH010000094.1 GCF_019689535.1 Pigmentiphaga sp. | reverse complement strand
CCGTTTGTATGCCCCTGACCTTCCCCACCTGGCCCAGGCCCGGTTCGCCGTGCCGTTGTCGGCGGGGGGTGAGGGCGGGGCCATGTTGGATCAAGTCATTGCTTGGCTGACCGGCGATGCGCGCCATTACAGCGTGGCACTCCATGGGTGGACGCTCACTTTCGACCAACTTGTGATCCTGGCGACACCTTCGGGGCCGAACGGGATCTCCAGCCTGATCCAGTCGCTTGGGCGCCGGCTGGCGGCGAGGCTCCAGATTGGGCGGGTGTTCGCCGGGCGCTTCCGGTCCACCCTGGTCGAGCCCGGCGCCTGGGTGCTGCCCAGCCTCGTCTGGCTCGAAACCATTCCAGTGCGGCAGGGGCTGGCGGCTGACGCCGAGCTTTGGCGCTGGTCCTCGGCGCCCGCCCACATGGGGGCCGCCCCGGCCGGGGCGTTGCAGGACCATATGGATTATTGGAGGTGCGGCAATACGCCGTTTGATCGCCAGGCCAACTATCGTGCCCTGGTGCTGGAGGGGCTGCCGGGGGCCAAGATGGCCCAGATCGAACAGGCCCTCTACGGCCAATGGGCATTGGGCGGGCTGGCGTTCGTGCAGGGCCTGGCGGGCATCAGTAGCCGTCGGCCGGTCGCCGGCAAGCGCGGTCGGCCCCGCAAGCAGCCCGCGGACCGCGGACGTGGCGCAGATCCGCACGATAGTGGTGCGTCCCCAATTTAATTTTGCTGTTTCGGGCCCCTAAAAATAATTGGGGACGCTCCCCTTTTTATTTTTCTTGCGCAGGGTGGTGCGCCGCAGTATTGTCAGGAACCCGCGGCGTGCCTGCGTGCGCGCGCCGCCATTTCGATGTCCCAGTACCCGGGTTCGTCCTCGGCGAATCCCCCAGCGGAGCGCACCATGCCCCAATCCAGCCAGGAACTCCATTCGGCCCCGGCGCCGCAAACGGCCGTCATCGACGCCTCCCGCATCGGCCTGCCCGCGCCTGGCCAAGCGCCCAAGGCCCAGGGCTTGTACAACCCGGCCAACGAACACGACGCCTGTGGCGTGGGCTTCGTCGCCCACATCAAGGGCAAAAAGAGCCACTCCATCATCCAGCAAGGCCTCAAGATCCTCGAGAACCTGGACCACCGCGGCGCGGTGGGGGCCGATCCGCTGATGGGCGACGGGGCCGGCATCCTGATCCAGATCCCCGACCAGCTCTACCGTGAGGAAATGGCGGCCCAGGGCGTCGAGCTGCCCGCGCCTGGCGAGTATGGCGTCGCCATGGTTTTCCTGCCGCAGGAGATGGGCTCGCGCCTCGCCTGTGAGGCCGAACTGGAGCGCGCCGTGCGCGCCGAAGGGCAGGTCGTGCTGGGCTGGCGCGACGTGCCCATCGACAAAGACATGCCGATGTCGCCCAAGGTCAAGCAGATGGAGCCGGTCATCCGCCAGCTTTTCATCGGCCGCAGTGGCGACGTCATGGTGCCGGACGCCCTGGAGCGCAAGCTGTACGTCATCCGCAAGATGGCTTCGCACGCGATCCAGAAGATGCAGCTCAAGCACGGCAAGGAATATTTCGTCCCGTCCATTTCCACCCGCACGGTGGTCTACAAGGGCCTGCTGCTGGCCGACCAGGTCGGCCGCTACTATCGCGACCTGGCAGACCCCCGCGCCGTGACGGCGCTGGCGCTGGTGCACCAGCGCTTCTCCACCAACACCTTCCCGGCCTGGCCGCTGGCCCATCCGTACCGCCTCATCGCCCACAACGGCGAGATCAACACGGTCAAGGGCAACTTCAACTGGCTGCGCGCGCGCGAAGGCGTGATGCAGTCGCCGGTGCTGGGCGAGGATCTCAAGAAGCTGTACCCCATCGTCTACGAAGGGCAGTCCGATACGGCCACCTTCGACAACTGCCTCGAGCTGCTGGTCATGGCGGGCTACCCCATCGCGCACGCGATGATGATGATGATCCCCGAGGCGTGGGAGCAGCACGCCGAGATGGACGAAGCCCGCCGCGCCTTCTATGAATATCACGCCGCCATGATGGAGCCGTGGGACGGCCCGGCGGCCATCGCCTTCACCGACGGCCGCCAGATTGGCGCCACGCTCGACCGCAACGGCCTGCGGCCGGCACGCTACATCGTCACTGACGACGATCTCGTCATCATGGCGTCGGAATCCGGCGTACTGCCCGTTCCCCAGAGCAAGATCGTCAAGAAATGGCGCCTGCAGCCGGGCAAGATGTTCCTCATCGACCTGGAACTGGGCCGCATCATCGACGACAAGGAGCTCAAGGATCAGCTCGCCAACAGCAAGCCTTACCGCCAGTGGATCGAGCGCATCCGCATCAAGCTCGATACGCTGCCCGAGCCGGCGAAGGAAGAAATCGAGGAAAGCCGTTCCCCAGTGCCCATGCTGGACCGCCAGCAGGCCTTTGGCTGGACGCAGGAAGACTATAAGTTCATCCTTCGGCCCATGGCCACGCTTGGCGAGGAGGCCACGGGCTCCATGGGCAACGACGCGCCGCTGGCCGTGTTGTCCAACAAGAACAAGAGCCTGTACAACTACTTCCGGCAGCTCTTCGCCCAGGTGACCAACCCGCCGATCGACCCGATCCGCGAGAATCTGGTCATGTCCCTGGTGTCGTTCATCGGGCCCAAACCCAACCTGCTGGACATCAACAACGTCAACCCGCCGCTGCGGCTGGAAGTCGCGCAGCCCGTGCTCGACTTCGCCGACATGGCGCAAATCCGCCGCATCGAGCGGGTCACTAACGGCAAGTTCAAGAGCTTCGAGCTCGACATCACCTACCCGGTCGCCTGGGGCAAGGAAGGCGTGCAGGCGCGCATCGCCGCGCTCTGCGCCCAGGCGGTCGACGCCGTCAAGAGCGGCTACAACATCCTGATCGTGTCCGACCGCCAGGTCGACGCCACGCGCGTGCCCATCCCGGCCCTGCTTGCGACCTCTGCCGTGCACCAGCACCTGATCCGCGCCGGCCTGCGCACGAGCACCGGCTTGGTCGTGGAGACCGGTTCGGCGCGCGAAGTGCACCACTTCGCCCTGCTGGGCGGCTACGGCGCCGAGGCCGTGCATCCGTACCTAGCGATGGAAGCCCTGGTCAAGGAGCATGAGCACGACCAGAAGGTGCCGCCCGAAAAGGCCATCGCCAATTACGTGAAGGCCATCGGCAAGGGCTTGCAGAAGGTCATGTCCAAGATGGGCATCTCGACCTACATGTCTTACACCGGTGCCCAGATCTTCGAGGCGGTCGGCCTGAACCGCGCGCTGGTGGACCAGTACTTCCCTGGCACGGCCAGCAACATCGAAGGCATCGGCATTTTCGAGGTTGCCGAGGAGGCCCTGCGCATGCACAAGGCGGCCTTCGGCAACGACCCGTTGCTCGAGAATGCGCTGGACGAAGGCGGCGAATACGCCTTCCGCATCCGCGGCGAAGAGCACATGTGGACGCCGGACGCCATCGCCAAGCTGCAGCATTCCACCCGGTCGGACAGCTACCGCACCTATAAGGAATATGCGCAGATCATCAACGACCAGAGCAAGCGCCACATGACCCTGCGCGGCCTGTTCGAATTCAAGTTCGATCCAGCCAACGCCATTCCGCTGGATGAAGTCGAGCCAGCCAAGGAGATCGTCAAGCGCTTTGCGACCGGCGCCATGTCGCTGGGCTCGATCTCCACGGAGGCGCATTCCGTGCTGGCCATCGCCATGAACCGCATCGGCGGCAAGTCCAATACCGGCGAAGGGGGCGAGGACGAGCTGCGCTACCGGGCCGAGCTCAAGCACGGCAAGTCTGGCATCAAGGACGGCGACACGCTGGCGTCCGTGTTGGGTGCGGAGCGCGTGGTGGCCGACGTACCGCTGAAGAGTGGCGACTCGCTGCGCTCGCGCATCAAGCAGGTCGCTTCCGGCCGTTTCGGCGTTTCCTCCGAATACCTGGCCAGCGCGGACCAAATCCAGATCAAGATGGCGCAGGGTGCCAAGCCGGGCGAAGGCGGGCAGTTGCCGGGCCATAAAGTGTCCGAGTACATCGCCAAGCTGCGCTTCTCGGTGCCGGGCGTGGGCCTGATCTCGCCCCCGCCGCACCACGATATCTACTCCATCGAGGACCTGGCCCAGCTCATCCACGACCTGAAGAACGTCAATCCCCAGGCGTCGATCTCGGTCAAGCTGGTGTCCGAAGTGGGCGTCGGCACGGTGGCCGCAGGCGTGGCCAAGGCCAAGGCCGACCACGTGGTGATCGCCGGCCACGACGGCGGCACCGGCGCTTCGCCCGTGTCGTCCATCAAGCACGCCGGCACGCCCTGGGAGTTGGGCCTGGCGGAAACCCAGCAAACGCTTGTGCTCAATCACCTGCGCGGCCGCATCCGCGTCCAGGCCGATGGCCAGATGAAGACCGGCCGCGACGTGGTGATCGCCGCGTTGCTGGGGGCCGACGAGTTCGGCTTCGCGACCGCCCCGCTGGTTGTGGAAGGCTGCATCATGATGCGCAAGTGTCACCTGAACACTTGTCCGGTCGGCGTGGCCACGCAGGATCCGGTGTTGCGGGCCAAGTTCCAGGGCAAGCCCGAGCACGTGGTGAACTATTTCTTCTTCGTTGCCGAGGAAGTGCGCGAGCTGATGGCCCAGTTGGGCATCCGCAAGTTCGACGACCTCATCGGCCGCTCCGACCTGCTCGACACGCGCGCCGGCATCGATCACTGGAAGGCCCGTGGCCTGGATTTCAGCCGCGTGTTCTACCAGCCCGCGGTACCGGCCGAAGTGGCGCGCCGCCACTCGGAAGAGCAGGACCACGGCTTGGCCAAGGCGCTCGACCATCAGCTGATCGAACGCGCCAAGCCTGCCTTGGAGCGCGGCGAGAAAGTCTCGTTCATCACCACGGTGCGCAACGTCAACCGCACCATCGGCGCGATGCTGTCGGGCGTGGTCGCCCGCAAGTACGGCTACGAAGGCCTGCCCGACGACACCATCCACATCCAGTGCAACGGCACGGCCGGCCAGAGCTTCGGCGCGTTCCTGGCACACGGCATTACCCTGGACCTGGTGGGCGACGGTAACGACTACGTGGGCAAGGGCTTGTCCGGCGGGCGCATCATCGTCCGCTCGCCCAACGACTTCCGCGGCCACGGGCCCGAGCACATCATCGTGGGCAACACGGTCTTGTACGGCGCCCTCTCGGGCGAGGCCTACTTCAACGGCGTTGCCGGCGAGCGGTTTGCGGTACGTAATTCCGGCGCCGCGGCCGTGGTGGAAGGCGTGGGCGACCACGGTTGCGAATACATGACGGGCGGTACCGTCGTGGTGCTGGGCGAAACCGGTCGCAACTTTGCCGCCGGCATGTCGGGAGGCGTGGCTTACGTATACGACCCGGACGGCACGTTCCGGCAGCGCGCCAACCTGGCGATGGTCGAGCTGGAGGCCGTGCTGCCTTCGGCCCAGCAGGAGCGCGATGGCTCGCCGCGCCTGTGGCACAGCATGACCCGCGGCGGAGAGCGCGAGACCGACGAGGTCATCCTGCGCCGCCTGGTAGAGAACCACTTCCGCTATACCGGGAGCTTCCGCGCCCGCGACATCATGGACAGTTGGGAGACCTCCCGCTCCAAGTTCGTCAAGGTCATGCCGGTCGAGTATCGGCGCGCGCTGGGCGAACTGTGGGACGCCCAGAATCCGGCGAAGCTGGCTGCGTAGGGGCTGCGCGCGGCGCGCCGTGCCTGGCGCGCCGGCCGCGACGGGCCAACAGTAACGAATTGGACGCCGGGGCACGGCACGCAAGCCCCCGGCATCAAACAGGATTGTCAGGAAAGAGTCATGGGTAAGGTCACCGGATTTCTGGAATACCAGCGCCTGCAGGAAGCCGCCGAAGCGCCGGAGGTGCGGGTCAAGCACTGGAAAGAGTTCGTCATTCGGCTGAATGACGAAGAGGCGAAGCAGCAGGGCGCGCGCTGCATGGATTGCGGTATTCCGTTCTGCACCAACGGCTGTCCGGTCAACAACATCATTCCCGACTGGAATGACCTGGTGTATCGCCAGCACTGGAAGCAGGCGCTGGACGTATTGCACTCGACCAATAATTTTCCGGAGTTCACCGGCCGCATCTGCCCCGCGCCTTGCGAAGCCGCGTGCACGCTCAACATCAACAACGATCCCGTCGGCATCAAGTCGATCGAGCACGCCATCATCGATCACGGCTGGGAACAAGGCTGGGTCACGCCGCGGCCTCCCAAGGCCAAGACCGGCAAGAAGGTCGCCGTGGTCGGGTCGGGCCCGGCGGGCCTGGCCTGCGCCCAGCAGCTGGCGCGCGCCGGCCACGACGTAACGGTGTTCGAGAAGAACGACCGCATCGGCGGCCTGCTGCGCTACGGCATCCCGGACTTCAAGCTCGAAAAGTGGCAGATCGACCGCCGCATGGCGCAAATGGAGCAGGAAGGGGTGGTGTTCCGTCCCTCCACTTTCATCGGCCGCCCGGAAGATGCCAAGGCGCTCGGCATTTCGGCCACCGTCAAGTCGCCGGACGAGCTCAAGGCTGAGTTCGACGCCATCGTAATCGCGGGTGGCGCGGAAACGCCCCGCGACCTCAAGGTGCCGGGACGCGAATTGCAAGGCGTCCATTTCGCGATGGACTTCCTGCGGCAACAGAACAAGGTCGTGGCGGGCGACAAGATCAAGGACCAGATTCTTGCGACCGGCAAGCACGTGGTCGTGATCGGCGGCGGCGATACGGGCTCGGACTGCGTCGGCACCAGCAACCGCCACGGCGCGGCCTCGGTGACCCAGTTCGAGCTGATGCCCCAGCCGCCCGCCTCGGAAAACAAGGCCCTGACCTGGCCCTATTGGCCGCTCAAGCTGCGCACCTCGTCGTCCCACGAGGAGGGCGTCAAGCGCGACTGGGCGGTGTCCACCAAGGCGTTCAAGGGCAAGAATGGCAAGGTGACTTCGCTGGTGGCGTGCCGCGTCGAGTGGAAGCGGGGCGACAACGGGCAGATGAAAATGGTCGAGGTAGAGGGCTCCGAGTTCGAAATCCCGGCCGACCTGGTGCTGTTTGCCATGGGGTTTGTCTCGCCCGTGCAGCAGGTCCTGGATGCGTTCGGCGTCGAGCGCGATGCGCGCGGCAACGCCCGTGCCAACACGGATGACTACCGGACCAACGTGGATAAGGTCTTTGCCGCGGGCGACATGCGGCGTGGCCAGTCGCTGGTCGTGTGGGCCATCCGCGAAGGCCGCCAGTGCGCCGCCGCGGTGGACGGTTACTTGATGGGCGCGACCGAGCTGCCGCGCTGACCGCTGCACGCGCGCCCGGGCCGCCCCAGCGGCGACCGGGTGCGCGATTCTTCCTCCGGCGGAAATTCCCTTTGCCGCCTCCTCCAAGAGTATGATTTGCACAGCCCCCCGGGGTTTGTTGTAAAAACGTAACTCCGGCGCGGCGCTGCGGCCATGGCGTCGTCTCGCCGCAGCGCTTTCCTCATGGGCGGCCGAATAAGGATGAGCTGGCGACCGGCGGCTTTCATGCGTCGGGAAAGTCCCCCCGTCATTTAAGGGTAAGCCCGGTGGCGCCGCATGCTGCTGTTAGAATCGGCGGCAGATATCCCGCGAATTCGTTGAAAGTTTCGTCGAGCTCCGCCCATCTTTCCGACTCCTCCGTTTACATGCCCGATTCGGCACCACCTATTTCCCCTTCCGATGTCGCGTTGGCCTTCGACCGCTTGACCGTCGGCTATGGCGATCGCACGATCCTGCAAGACATCAACATGCAGGTCAGGCGGGGCCAGGTGGTTGCCATCATGGGAGGCTCCGGCTCGGGCAAGACCACCTTGCTGCGTGCCGCGACGGGCCAGCTCGCGGCCAAGGCCGGGCGGGTGGTCGCCTTGGGCGAAGATATCTCCCGCCTGTCTGGCGACCGCCTCTTTGCGCTGCGCAAGCGCATGGGGGTGTTGTTCCAGCAGGGAGCGCTGTTCACCGACCTGGACGTCTACGAAAACGTCGCATTTCCGCTGCGCGAGCACACGGCCATGAGCGAGGCCGAAATCCTCGAGCGGGTATTGTCAAAGCTGGACGCGGTCGGGCTCAAGGCCGCCGCTTTCCTGCGCACGTCCGAGATCTCGGGCGGCATGGCACGGCGCGTCGCCCTGGCCCGCGCCGTGGTCTTGGAGCCCGAGCTCATTCTTTATGACGAGCCGTTTGCCGGCCTGGACCCCATCTCGATGGGCGTGACCGCGCAGCTGATACGGACCATGACGGATCAACTGGGCTGCGCCTCGGTGCTGATCACGCACGATGTGCAGGAGTCTTTCCGTATCGTGGACCAAGTCTATTTGTTGGGGCGCGGCTCCATCGTGGCGAGCGGGACGCCGGACGAGCTGTCCGCCTCGCAGGATCCCTTCGTGCATCAATTCCTCCACGGCGAGCCGGACGGTCCGGTGACCTTCCAATATCCCGAGACGCCCGCCTACCGGTCGTGGCTCGAGCGGCAGAGGAGGGCCCGGTGATGGCGCTCACGCGGTTTCTGATAGCGCTTGGCGCCGGCACGCGAAGCACGATAACGGGGCTCGGCACGTTCGCCCGCTTTTTCGCGCAGCTGCTCCTCAAGAGCGGCACGGCGTTGCGGCGTCCGCGCCTGGTCGTGCAGCAGATCCATTTCATCGGCAACTATTCATTGGTCATCATTGCCGTATCCGGGCTGTTCGTCGGCTTCGTGCTTGGGCTACAGGGGTATTACACCCTCAACCGCTACGGCTCGGAGCAGGCGCTGGGGCTGCTCGTCGCGCTCAGCCTGGTCCGCGAACTGGGTCCGGTGGTGACGGCGCTGCTTTTCGCCGGGCGGGCCGGCACCTCGCTCACGGCGGAAATCGGGTTGATGAAGGCCGGCGAGCAGCTGGCGGCCATGGAGGTCATGGCCGTCGATCCGGTCCGGCGCGTCTTGGTGCCGCGCTTCTGGGGCGGGGTCATCGCCATGCCCTTGCTGGCGGCCGTGTTCTCGGCCGTGGGCATATTGGGCGGCTGGGGCGTGGGCGTCCAGCTGATCGGGGTGGATGAAGGCGCCTTTTGGGCGCAGATGCAGAATGGCGTCGACGTTTGGCAGGACGTGGGCAACGGCGTGATCAAGAGCCTGGTCTTCGGCGTCGCGGTGACTTTGATCGCGCTCTACCAGGGCTACCAGGCGACGCCCACCCCGGAAGGCGTATCGCGGGCCACGACGCGTACGGTGGTGGCGGGCTCCCTGGCGGTGCTGGGCCTGGACTTCCTGCTCACCGCCTCGATGTTCGGCGGCTGATGAAATGACGCGGCGCCCGCGGCCGGGCGCCGATGGACAACTGGCAAGGGACGACGCGCCGTGGGGGCGCGGTCCGGAGGAAATACGCAATGTCGCGAGAGAAAGTCGATCTCTGGGTGGGAATTTTCGTGCTCATCGGCGCGCTCGCCCTGGTGTTCCTGGCATTGAAGGCGGGCAACCTGCTCAATGTGCTGGCAGTCGGCAACACCTATACGGTGACGGCCAATTTCGACAACATCGGCGGCCTGAAGCCGCGCGCTCCCGTCAAGAGCGCGGGCGTCGTCGTGGGCCGCGTCTCGAGCATTACGTTCGATGACAAGATGTACCAGGGGGTGGTGACCATGGAACTGGATTCCCGCTATCAGTTTCCGGTCGATTCTTCCGCCAAGATCCTGACCTCGGGCTTGCTCGGCGAACAGTACATCGGCATAGAACCCGGCGGGGACGAGAAGAATTTCGTCGCCGGCGACAAGATCCGATACACCCAGAGCGCGGTCGTGCTGGAGAATCTGATCAGCCAGTTCCTCTATAGCAAGGCGGCCGAAGGGGGCAGTTCTTCGCAGGCCGGCGACGCCGCGAAATGATTACAGGGTAGGCGAACGAACATGAACAAGAATATTTTGGCGCTGGTCTTGGCGGCGGGCCTGACCGCCTGCGCGTCCGTGCCCGAGGGGGCGCCTCCCGATCCGCGGGATCCGCTCGAAGGCTTCAACCGCAGCGTGTACAAGTTCAACGACACGGTCGATCGCGCCGTGCTCAAGCCCGTGGCACAGGGCTACGTGAACGTCGTGCCGTCTCCCGTCCGCAGCTGCGTGCGCAACATCTTCGCCAACGTGGGCGACGTCATGTCCGCGCTCAACAGCTTCCTGCAGAACCGGGCGCACGACGGCATCAACACGACTTTCCGCGTATTGTTCAACACCACGATGGGCGTGTTCGGCTGCTTCGATCTCGCCACCGAGAACGGCCTGCCGCGCAACCGGGCCGACTTCGGCCAGACGCTGGGGGTATGGGGCGTGGGCTCGGGCCCCTATCTGGTGCTGCCGTTCCTGGGGCCAAGCACCATCCGCGACGCGGGCGGTACCGCCGTCGATTTCCTGGCGGACCCGGTGGCCGTGCGGAACATCGACAACGTTCCGGTGCGCAATTCGGTCTATGGGCTGCGCATCGTCAATGCGCGCGCCAACCTGCTGGAGGTGGGCAACCTGCTCGACCAGGTTGCGCTCGACCCGTATGCTTTCACCCGCGATGCCTACTTGCAGCGGCGGGCGAGCCTGATCCGGGGCGCGCGTTCGGAAGACGCCGAGCTGCCGGATTACTCGCTGCCTGATTACGAAGATGACGACGAGCCTGCCGATGCCGCTTCGGCGTCCGGCAAGCCGAAACAATAAGAGAGATGAGGCTCCCCATGGTTTGTTTGGATAAACAAGTGATCGCGCTGAGTACGTTCCGCCGCGGGTTCGGGTGGCTGGCCGCGTCGTTGCTGGCGTTGGCAATGGCTTGCGCGGGTGCCGCCCATGCCCAGGCGCCGGGTTCGCCGGAAGCGCTGGTCAAGAAAGTGACCGACGACGTCTTGAACGCCATCAAATCCGATCCCGCCGTGCAGTCGGGCAATCCGCGGCGCCTGCTGCAGCTGGTGGACGAGAAAATCCTGCCGTACGTCAATTTCGAGAAAACCACCCGGCTGGCAGCGGGGCGCTATTGGCGCCAGGCCACCCCGGAGCAGCAGCAAGCCTTGGTGAAGGAGTTTCGCACCACGTTGGTCCGCACCTATAGCGGCGCCGTGTCTGCCGTCAAGCAGCAGACCGCGGTGGAGTTGCTGCCCTCGCGCTATCCGGCCGATGCGACCGACGTGGTCGTAAGAACGGTCATCAAGCAGCCCTCCGGCGATCCCGTGCCCGTGGATTATCGGATGGAGAAAGACGGCCAAGGCTGGAAGATCTACGACGTCAACGTGCTCGGCGTCTGGCTGATCGAGAACTATCGCAACCAGTTCTCGCAGCAGATCAGCCAGGGCGGCATCGACGGCCTGATCAAGTCCCTCGCGGAACGCAATCGCCAGTTCGAGAACTAGGGCCGGGCGCCGCCCGGGGGCAGGAGACGGCGCGGCGCAGGACACCCCCCACCGTTGCCTTATAATGACGGATTGCCCGGCATTTGCCGGGATTGTGCTTTTTGAGGCACCCGTGCGCGCCAGTGCCCGCCGCCGGTGCGGCTTGTGGGCACGCTAGCGTTTTTCACTCGAGTCATGTCTCCCGCCGTCCGTATCGAACACGTTTCCAAGATTTATCCCAAGCAAACGAGCTTGTGGCGGCGCATGGGCGCGGACGCGCCCGTCGAAGGGTTCCAGGCACTCAACGATGTCAATCTCGAGATCCAGCCGGGCGAGTTCTTCGGCCTGCTTGGGCCCAACGGAGCCGGCAAGACTTCGCTGATCGCAATCCTGGCGGGGCTGTCCCGGCCCACGACCGGCCGGGTGTCTGTCTGCGGGTACGACGTCCAGGCCCAGTTCCGGGCCGCGCGCCGCGCGCTGGGCGTCGTGCCGCAGGAGTTGGTGTTCGACCCGTTTTTCACGGTGCGGGAGACGCTGCGCATCCAGTCGGGCTATTTCGGCCTGCGCAAGAATGACGACTGGATCGATGAGATCCTCGAGAACCTGGGGCTGACGTCGAAGGCCGACGAAAACATGCGTGCGCTGTCCGGCGGCATGAAGCGCCGGGTGCTCGTGGCCCAGGCGCTGGTGCACCGGCCGCCGGTGATTGTGCTGGACGAGCCGACCGCGGGCGTGGACGTCGACCTGCGCCGCACGCTTTGGCAGTTCATCTCGCGCTTGAACCAGATGGGCCATACCATTCTGCTGACCACGCACTACCTGGAAGAGGCGGAGGAGCTCTGCGGCCGCATCGCCATGCTGAAGGCGGGGCGGATCGTGGCGCTCGATACGACCCGGGCGCTGCTCGCCAAGGTAGGCGGTTCGCGCCTGGTGCTGCACATGGGCGCGTCCGGCTGGCCGCAAGGCAAGAGTCGGGTGCTGGATGAACGGCTGGTCGATTACCAGCAACGCCGGGCGGTGCTCCGCCTGGAAAACAGTACTGAATTGGAATCGCTGCTGGCGCAGGTGCGCACGGCCGGCGGCGTCATCGAAGGAATCGAAGTGCTGCCTGCCGATCTCGAAGACGCGTTCCTGAACATCATGCACGGCGCTTCGGCAACGACGGCATTGGAGAAGGCGGCGTGAGGGCAATGCAATGAGCGCGGTCCATCCTACCGAGCGTCCAACTCCGTCCGACGAGGCCGCCAAGCCGGCCGGCTTCATCGGCCTGCAGCCGAACCTGAACGCGGGTTCCGGCTTTTGGACGCTGTTTTGCAAGGAAATGCTGCGGTTCTGGAAGGTCGCTTTCCAGACCATCGCCGCGCCGGTGGTGACGGCGCTGCTGTACCTGCTGATCTTCGTGCACGTGCTGGAAGGGCGCGTGACGGTCTACGACTCGGTCTCGTACACGGTGTTCCTGATCCCCGGGCTCATGATGATGAGCATGCTCCAGAACGCCTTTGCGAACTCCTCGTCGTCGCTGATGCAAAGCCGCGTCACCGGCAACCTGGTGTTCGTGCTGCTGCCGCCGCTGACCCACTGGGAGTTTTTCTGGGCCTATGTGCTGGCCGCGATCGCGCGCGCCATCTGTGTCGGGCTGGGGATTTTCGCCGTGTCGCTGTTCTTCGCCGAGCCGCGCCTGGCCGAACCTTGGTGGATCTTGGTGTTCGGCGTGCTCGGCAGCGGCATCATGGGCGTGCTCGGCGTGATCGCCGGCATCTGGGCCGAGAAGTTCGACCAGATGGCGGCGTTCCAGAACTTCCTGATCATGCCCGCCACCTTTTTGTCGGGGGTATTCTATTCGGTGCATTCGCTGCCGCCGTTCTGGCAGGCCGTGTCGCACTGGAACCCGATCTTCTACACCATAGACGCAGTCTCTTATACACATCACCGAGCCCACG
>NZ_JADGHH010000093.1 GCF_019689535.1 Pigmentiphaga sp. | reverse complement strand
AAGTGGGGTCATGGGAAACCCATAGGCGGCAGCAGGCCGCGGGGGCTGAGAGTGATTGGGGGGAGGGTCGGTTCTTGAACCGGCCAAGACCGGGTTAAGAACCAAAATTCCCGACACAATCGATCCACACACCCAATGCCTAGCCGTATCGCTGGAAAAGCACCCTAGCGCCCTGGCCGCTCCCGCTCGGCCCATTGGTCCAGGTAGCGCGTCTGCAGCCGCTTCAGGTAGCTCGTCATTTCCTTCACCGCGGCATCCGCATCGCGCTTGCGCAAGTGCTTCATCAGGCGGTCCCGCGCCGGTTCGGTGAACGCGTTCTCGCTCGGCCCGATGCGTTCGATGAACAAGCCCATCACTTCCATCACGCCCGCCATGGTGCCTTCGATGATGGGATTGCGCGTGGCCCGGGCCAGGATCAGGTGGAATTCCCGGTGCAGCTTCTGCCGGATGTCGAAGCGGTCCTCGGCAATGGCGCGGCGCGCGGCCTGGATGTTCTCGTCCAGCGCCTTCAGGTCTTCCTCGGTGGCCCGCTCGCACGCCACCCGCACCACGATCTCGCTCAGCCAGATCCGCGCCTCGGTCAACTGCTGCGGAGAAATCGCGCCCAGGTGATAGAGATTGCTCAAGCTGTCGACGATGGCATCCGAGCTGCCATGAAGAATATAGGCGCCGCCGGTGGCGCCCTTGCGCATCTCCAGGATGCCCGCGCGTTCGAGCGTACGCAGCGCTTCGCGCAAGGTATTGCGGCTCACGTTCAGCCGCGCGGCCAGTTCGCGTTCGGAAGGCAGGCGGTCGCCCGGCTTGAGCCGGCCCTGCGCGACCATGTC
Source organism: Pigmentiphaga sp. (assembly GCF_019689535.1). GTDB lineage: Bacteria > Pseudomonadota > Gammaproteobacteria > Burkholderiales > Burkholderiaceae_B > Pigmentiphaga. The sequence goes on along the minus strand of NZ_JADGHH010000093.1, from coordinate 12,592 downwards.
GCGTATCTGTGTTTCGATCTCGTCGACGGCGCGGGGCGCGGCGATGGCGGCGAACTCGACCGCGGCGGTGGGAGATTTCATGAAGAAAGGGATTGGGTCAGTGGCCCAAGCATTCTACCTGCTCATCCCGCAGGCATCGCCTGCAGGCTGTCCACGAAATGCTCCGGCACCGCGTGTTCCAGGCTGAACGCGTGCAGCCCGCGCGCAACCGGGCTGCGCCACCCATAGGGGAAGCGCGCGGTGGGCCCGAGGGCGGTAAGCACGCCCCAGAAGCGGCGGTCCGCGTCGAACAGGGGAGTCGAGATCGCGCTGACCCGATGCAGGTAATTGCGGCCCCTGGCCAGGCGCCGCTTTCGGACCTCGGCCACGAGTTCCTGCAGGCTCCAGCGATTCAGCTGCGGGCCGACTTCGGCGCGCCGGCGCGGCCATTCCCGTTCGAGCAGGGGCCGCACTTCGGCCTGCGGCGCGAAGGCGAGGCAGACGTGTCCCGAGGCCGTGCTCAGCAGCGGCAGTACCGCGCCCAGCCGGTAGGTCAGCGCCAGCGTATCGGGGCTGTCCTTGACCCACACCGCGTGCGGGCCGCTGCCGGTCCAGCGCAGGATGCTGAGCGTCTCGCGCAATCCCCCGTGCAGCTGCTGCAGCGCCGCCACGAACTCGGCCGACTGCCGGGTGTAGTGCCCCGCCGCGGCATGGCGCGCGGCCAGCAGGGCCGGCCCCGGCGTGACCAGGCGCGTGCGCAGGTCGCGGTGCAGCAGCCGCGCCGCCGTCAGCGAATTCAGGTAGCGGTGCGCCAGGCCGGGATCGAGCGCCAGCGCGCCCGCGATCTCGCTCAGCGAGAGCCCCTGCGGATGCGCGCAGACCTCGGCCAGGATGGCGGCCGCCTTCTCCACGGCGCCGATGGTGCGCCGCGCGGGGGCATGCGAGTTTTTGACCATGGTGCAAATTATGGCAAGAGTTCCGCTTGGCTGTCGAAGCCGCGTTGCGGCCGTCCAATACTTTTTTTGCTCCGGCAGGCAATCCGCCCGATGCCGGCGAGGGAGACGGAAATGGTGAACGAGGAACGCGCTTTCGATCCTGCGCGGCGACGCGTGGTCAAACTTGCCGCGGCCGTGCCGGCGCTCTGGCTGGCGGGCTGTGGCGGCGGGGACGGCAAGGACGACGGCGATGGCGGCGACGGCGACCGCGAGGTGCGCCGCCTGTCCAGCTTCTACCTCGAGACACGGGACGGCACGCGTATCGCGGCGGACCTGTGGCTGCCGGACGCGGCGCGCACGGCGCGCATCGGCACGGTGGTCATGCTCACGCGCTACGTGCGTTCCACCGGACCCGGCTCGCCCCGGCCCGAGGACGATCCGAACTACGCCTATGCGCAGCGCTTCCTCGAGGCCGGACTGGCGTGGATGTATGTCGATGCGCGCGGCACCGGCGCCTCTTTCGGGGCCCGCGGCGGCGAGCAGACGTCGGCCGAGATCGAGGACTTCGGCGACATCTTCGACTGGATCGCGGCGCAGCCCTGGTCGAACGGCCGCTGCGCCACTACCGGCGTTTCCTATCCTGGCGGCAATGCCGAGCTCGCGGTGCGGCTGGGCAATCCCCATCTCGTCGCGGCCGCGCCCATGTTCAGCTACTACGACGTCTATGAGCATCTGTCCATGCCGGGCGGCCTGTATTCGCGCGGCTTCATGGACCTGTGGCGCGACTACGTGGCGGCGCTGGACCGGGTCGACGGCGCGATCTGCAAGCTGGGGGAAAGCATGGGCGTGTCCGATTGCGATGCCTTCGCCGAATCCTTCCCGCCGGTCAAGCCGGTGGATGGCCCGGAAGGCGCCGCGCTGCTCGCCGCCGCCCAGCGCGAGCACCAGGGCAACGTCAGCTTTCCCGGCACGGTCGATGCGCGCGGCCTGCTATTCCGCGACGACGCGCTGGGCGAGGTCGCGTGGCGCAACATGTCGTCGCGCACGTATCTGGATGCCCTGCAGGCGCGGAACGTGCCCTACCACGTGCGCGCCTCGTGGCTGGACGGCGGGTCGGCCGATGGCGCGCTGGCCCGTTTCGTGACGCAGCGCAATCCGCAGGACGTGTACATCGGCGCAACCAGCCATGGCGGCGACTACGGCAGCGACCCCTTCGGCGCCGCCGATGCGCCGCCCGATCCGCCGGCGCAGGAACAAGACCGCCTGCTGATGGCGTTCTTCCAGCGCCATCTGGCCACCGACGCGGCGGCGCCCGAGCCGGCCAGGCGGCTGCATTACGTGACACTGGGCGAACCGGGCGTGTGGCGCAGCACCGAGACCTGGCCGCCCGCGGGCGGCACGCCGACGCGGCTGCACCTGGGAAGCGGCGCGGTCCTGTCGCCCGATGCGCCCGCCGATGCCGCCGATACGGTCGTCGTGCAGGATCCCGACGCCAATACCGGCACCCGCGCGCGGTGGGATACGGTGGGCAACGGCGAACGCGTGCGCGTGGACCGCTCGGGTTCGAGCGGGCTGACCCGCTTCGTCAGCGCGCCCTTCGCGGCCGACGGCCGCATCACGGGCCACCTGCAATTGCAGCTCGAACTGACCGCCGGCCGCGGCGACGGCACGCTGATCGCCTACCTCGAGGCCATCGATCCGCAAGGCGGCGTCACCTACGTCACCGAAGGCAACCTGCGGCTGATCCACCGCCGCCGCGCCGCGGCCGAGCCGCCCGGCCGGCCGCTGCGCATCCCGCGCAGCTTCGCGCGGGCCGACGCCTTGCCGCCGGTGCCGGGCGAGCGTTTCATCTTGCAGCTCTACCTGCTGCCCACCTCGGTGCGCATACCCGCCGGCCACCGGCTGGCGCTCTGCCTGGCCGACCGCGACACCACGCATTTCGACGACTACGCCGGCGCCGACGCGCCGCCGCTGGTGGTGCACACCGGCGGCGCCGCGGGCTCATGGCTCGACTTTCTGCCTCTATTGACCATGTCCACCCTGCCTGGAAACCCCATCATGCGTTCCCTACGTCTCCTTCTTGCGCTGGCCGCGTTCGCCTGCGCGCCGGCCGCCTTCGCCCAGGCCTATCCGTCCAAGCCGGTGCGCATCATCGTGCCTTATCCCGCCGGCGGCCCGGTGGATGCGCTCGCCCGGCGGCTGGCCGAATCGCTGCGCACCCAGACCGGACAGCCCTTCCTGGTCGACAACCGCGGCGGCGCCAGCGGCAGCCTGGGCGCCGACGCGGTCGCCAAGGCTGCGCCCGACGGCCATACCCTGCTGCTGACCATTCCCGATCCGCTGATCAACGCGGCCTCCACGCTGCGCCAGCTGCCTTACGATCCGCACAAGGATTTCGCCTTCATCACCCAGGTCGCCACGACCGGCGTGGTGCTGATGGCCAATCCCGACCTCAAGGCCCGTTCCCTGTCCGACTTGGAGCGCGCCGGCCGCGCGCACGCCTCGGGCCTGTCGTTCGGATCCTGGGGGCCGGGTTCACTGCCGCACGTCATCGGCCAGGCCATGGTGCAGAAAAGCGGCGTGAACTTCGTGCACGTTCCCTATCGCGGCGCGGCGCCGGCGCTGCAGGACCTGCTGGGCGGCCAGATCGGGTTCGCCTTCGGGCCGGCGAACCTCGCCGCCCAATATGCCCAGAAAGGGCAGGTGAGCGTGATCGCCGTGACCGGCAAGCGCCGCTCGTCGCTGCTGCCCGAGGTACCCACCTTCGCCGAACAGAGATACGGCACGCCGCCCTTCCTGCTCACCGCCTGGATGGGCCTGCTGGCCCCCGCCGGCACGCCCGCGGCGATCATCGACACTCTGCATCGCCAGGTCGGCGCGGCGCTGAAGGATCCCGGCTTCCTGGGCTTTCTGGCTTCGCTGGGCGCCGAACCCGTGGGCAGCACCGCGGCGCAGTTCAGGCAGGACTTCGAACGCGAGTTCCCGCTGGTCAACCAGCTCATCCAGAGCACGGGGCTGACGCCCGAATGACGCGAGCATCCTCCTGCGCCCGGGCGCCCCGCCGCATCGGCCTCATCGGCGGCATAGGCTGGCCCTCCACGCGCGACTATTACGAACGATTGAACCGCCTCGTCGGCGAACGGCGCGGCGGCCTGGCCAGCGCCGACCTGGCGCTGCGCTCGCTCGATTTCGCCCAGGTCTACGCCGCGGCCGATACGCCGGGCCGCGTCGAAGCCATCATGCGGCAGGCGGCCGACGACTTGCATGCCGCCGGCGCGCGGGTGCTGGGCGTCTGCTCCAACACCGGCCATCTGTTCTGCGGCGAGCTGCGCGCATCCACCGCCATGCGCTTCGTGCCCGTGGACGCCGCGCTGGCCCACCATCTGCGCGCCCATGGCGTGACCGACGCATGGCTGCTCGGCGTGCGGCGCACCCTCGTGCATCCCATGTTCCACGACACATTGAACGCGGCCGGCATCCGCACCCGCATTCCCTCCGAACCGGTCATGCAGCGCCTGGACGAAGCCATCTTCGGCGAGCTCGAACGCGGCGAGGCCGGCCCCCGCACCCTGGCCGTGCTCGACGAGATCGAAGCCGCATTCCGGGCCGAAGGCGCGCGCGACGTGGTGCTTGCCTGCACCGAACTGCCGCTCGCCATCGCGCGCCGCCCGCTGCCCTTCCGGCTGTGGGACACCGTACCGATTCACTGCCAAGCCCTGCTCGCCGCGGCAGAGGCCGATCCACCACAGGACGACGACGAGCCATGCAGCAGGCCGACCTGATCATCGAAGCCGGACACATCGCCACGGTGGACGCCACGCTCGGGCGCATCCGGGACGGCGCCGTGGCCGTCAAGGCCGGCCGTATCGCCGCGGTGGGCCCGCGCGAGGCCTTGCATGCCCGGTGGCGCGCCGGCCAGGTCCACCGCCATCCGCGGGCGCTCATGGTGCCGGGCCTGGTGGACGCGCACGTGCATCCCGGCCTGTTCTTCTTCGCCCGCCTCGCACCCGCGCCTACCCCCGAACGGCCGGGCCTGCTGGCCCGGGGAGGGCAGATCGAGCGTTTCCTGAACCTGCTGACCGGCGGCCTGCGCCTCGACCCCGGCCAGACCCGCATCGCCGCGCGCGCCAGCCTGCTGCGCGCGCTGGAATCCGGCGTGACCTACTTCAACGACGCCGCCGCGGGCGACACGGACGCGCTGGCCGAGGCCGCGCGCGAGACCGGCGTGCGCGGCGTCGTGACCTACGATTTCGGCGCCGACCTGGGCTTCGATCTCGGCCGCGATCCTCCCATGCCGGTGCGCATCGCCCAGGCGGACGCACTGCTCGCCCGCGCCGAGGCCATCGTCGCCCGCCACCACGGCCGCGATGGCATGCAGTGCTGGTACAACCTGCTGTGCGACCTCAACGCCAGCGACGAGCTGTACGTCGAAACGACCCGGCTGGCCCGGCGCGACGGCGTGGGCATCAACACCCATTCCTCGACGGTCCGGCGGCACGAAGAAGCCTCCCGGCGGCTCCACGGCCGCGACTCGGTTCGGCGCCTGCTCGACCTGGGCGTGCTCGGCCCGCACTGGATCGGCGCCCACATGGGCTTCGTTGCCGAAGACGACCTGCCGGCGCTGGCAGCCACCGGCGCGCACGTGGCGCATTGTCCTGCCACGTCCATGGGCTCGGGCAAGCAGATCATCGAGCGCGGCGCTATCCCCGCCATGCGCCGCGCCGGTGTGCCGGTCGCCCTGGGCACGGACTCCGCCCAGTGGCCCGACCTGCCGCAACAGATGTCCCTGGCCTACTACGCCCACAAGGAAGTCCTGGGCGACGACGCCGTATTCCCTCCGGACGAGGTGCTGGAAATGGCCACCCTGGCAGGCGCCAAGGCCTGCGCGCAAGAGGCCGAGCGCGGTTCCATCAGCCCCGGCAAGACCGCCGACCTGGTGCTGGTGGATACCGACAGCCCGCGCTTCGCGCCCTTCGCCGACCCGCTCCTGGCCTGGATGCGCAGCGGCGGCGTGGCGCCGCTGGACGTGTACGTGGAAGGACGGCTGCGCGTGCGCGGCGGGCAAGCGGTGGATCTGGATCGCGAGCGTTTCGTGCGGGAAGCGAGGGCGGCGGCGGAAGCGATCGTGCGGCGATAGCGTTCGGAGCGCTCCCTCTGCGAGGAATTTGCGGCGGCCTGACGCCTGGCAAGGATCAAATTTCGATGATCGTGTCGCTATAGCGTGCCACCAAGGCATCGTGCGTCATCAACCGCATCGGTTCGATCAGCGCTTGCGCGACGAGCAGCCGATCAAACGGGTCTTGGTGGTGAGCGGCCAAGTCCTCTACTGCGGCGGCATGTTCGGCCTCTATGGCGAGAAACCGATAACCGGCGTCGTTGAAGTAGCGTATTGCGTCCGGACTCGACACCGGCATGTGTCCACGGCCAAGGGAGTGCTTGATGGCAATTTCCCAGATGCTTGCCGCGCTGACCCAGACCGTTGTTCGGCTTGACTGGATCAAGTTGCGAGCATGTTGCGGCAACCGTGGGCTGTCTGTAATGGCCCACAATGCGACATGCGTATCCAGCAGCAAGTTCAAGGTTGTTCCCCTTCGAGGAACAAGCGTGCGATGTCATCGTTGTGAACGTCGATGTCGTCCGGTACCTCAAATTTGCCCTTGGCGACCCCGATCCTCCGGCCGACCGGCGTGGCATCTATCGGAACCAGCTTAGCGGCCGGCCGGCCGTTGCGCGCAATGATGATCTCTCGTTCTTGGCCTTGTTCAATTGCTTCGACCAGACGGGACAGCGAGGATTTAGCCTCCAGCATGTTGACCGCTTGCATGGATTCCTCCTAAGTATCAGTTTGGTCTAGTCTAGTCTAGTCTGGCTAACTCGGCTAGTCAAGCCTATATATCCAGACCCATTCCTCTATCTTTCCAGATACCACCGCACGGTCTTGCGGCTCGCTTCCTCAAACTGTTCCCGCGGCGACCATCCCAGTTCGTCGCGCATCTTGCCCGCGTTGATGGCATATCGCCAGTCATGGCCCGGCCGGTCGGCCACGAAGCGGATCAGCCGCCGGTGAGGCGCCCCCTCGGGATGGTATTCATCCATCAGCGCGCACAGCCGCTCCGCCACCTCGATGTTCGTGAGCTCGCAGCCGCCGCCGATGTTGTAGGTCTCCCCCGTCCGCCCCGCCCGCAGCACCCGGTCGATGCCGCGGCAGTGGTCGTCCACGTACAGCCAGTCGCGCGAGTTGCCGCCCGTGCCGAATACGGGAATAGGCGTGCCCGCGAGGCAGTTGCGGATGATGGTGGGAATGAATTTTTCGTCGTGCTGGTACGGGCCGTAGTTGTTCGAGCAATGCGTGGTGACGACGGGCAGGCCGTAGGTGCGGTGGTAGGCGCGCACCAAGTGGTCGGCCGCGGCCTTGCTCGCAGAGTAGGGCGAGTTGGGCGCGTAGGGCGAGGCTTCGGTGAAGGGCGGGTCGCCCGGGCCCAGGGAGCCGTACACCTCGTCGGTGGAGATGTGGTGGAAGCGCTTGCCCGCTGCAGGCCCGGGCCCGGCCAGCCATGCCTGGCGCGCGGCTTCCAGCAGCGTGAAGGTGCCGTCTACGTTGGTTCGCACGAAATCCCCCGGCCCGGTGATGGAACGGTCCACGTGGGTTTCGGCGGCGAAGTGCACGATGGTGTCGATCTCGTGTTCGCGCAGCAGGCGGCAGACCAAGCCGGCATCGCACACGTCCCCATGCACGAACAGGTGGCGGCCCGTGGCGTCGAACCGGGGCAGGATGGCCGGGTCCGCGGCGTAGGTCATGAGGTCCAGGTTCACCACGAACACGTCCGGATCGCGGTCGAGCAGGTGCGCGACGAAATTCGCACCGATGAACCCGGCCCCGCCGGTGATCAAGACCTTGCGCGGGTGATGGGTCACGCCGCCTGTTTCCATGTCGACAATACCTCTTTCAGTCCGGCGCGCCAGTCCGCGGGCGGCAGGCCAAGCAGCCCGGCGCCGCGCCGGCCGTCTAGCACGGAATAGGCCGGGCGCCGCGCGGCGCTGGGGTACTCCGCACTGGTAATGGGCGCGATGGAGGGTGCGTGATCGAGCAGCCCCTGGCGGCACGCTTCGGCCATGATGGCCTCGGCAAATGCATGCCAGCTCACCGCTTCGCCGCCCGGGTAATGATAGAGCCCCCACGGCAAGTCTTCGCCCGCCGTGATCCGGTCGGCCAGCTGCAGCAAGGCCTGCGCGATGTCGCCGGCATGGGTGGGGGTGCCGGTTTGGTCTGCCACCACGCGCAGCGGCGCGCCGGCCTGCGCCCGGCGCAGCAGCGTGCGCACGAAATTCTCGCCATGGGCGCCGAACACCCACGAGACCCGGAGGATCAAGTGGCGGGGGAGGGCGTCGCGCACCGCGGCTTCCCCTTCCAGCTTGCTGCGGCCGTACACGTTCAGCGGCGCCGGGGCATCGCCTTCGGCATAGGGCGTGCGCTGGGCGCCGTCGAACACGTAGCAGGTAGACAGGTGCAGCAGCGCAATGCCGCGCCGCGCGCAGGCGCGCGCCAGGTGGCCGGGGCCGTCGCGGTTGGCGGCGAAGGCGGGCCCGGGGGCCGCTTCCGCGCGGTCCACGGCGGTATAGGCCGCGGCGTTGATCACGAGCGTGGGGAGGTAGGCGTCCAGCGCCCGTTCGGTGGCCCCAGGGTCGGCGATGTTCCATTCCGCGCGGGGCAGCCCGACGAGGCGGCGCGCGCCGGCGCGCGCCGCGAGCTCCTGGCCGAGCTGGCCGCCCGCCCCGGAAACGAGGATGCTCATGCCGCGCCCCGGTAAACGGGCAGCCGCTCCGGCGCCAGCTCGGCCAGCCGGGGCTGCGCGGCATCCTTGGGGGAAAGCGTGAACGGAACATCCGTGCGGGGCCAGGCGATGCCGAGCTCCGGGTCGTCCCAGCGTATGCCGGCTTCCGCCTGCGGCGCGTAATAGGCCGTGCACCGGTAAACCACGACCGCCTCTTCCGAAAGCACGCAAAAACCGTGCGCAAAGCCGGGCGGAATCCACAGCTGGCGGTGGGCGTCGTCGTCCAATTCCGTGCCCGTCCAGGCCCCGAAGGTGGGCGAGCCGCGCCGCACATCCACCGCCACGTCGAAGACCTTGCCCCGCACCACGCGCACCAGCTTGCCCTGTTCCTGCGGCCATTGGAAATGCAGCCCGCGCAGCACACCGCGGCGCGAGGCCGATTGATTCTCCTGCACGAAATCGGCCTCGATGCCCGCCTCGGCCAGCCAGTTGGCGCGCCAGGTCTCCACGAAGTAGCCGCGCGCGTCGCGCCGCACTTCGGGCTCGAATAGCAGGACTTCCGGCAGGCGGGTCGGCAAGATCTTCATGGCAGACGGCATGGGGCGGGGCGTCAGCCCGGCACCCGGTATTGCGGGCAGCGCACCTGCACCACTTTATGGTCTTCCAGCCGGACCGCCGTCAACTGCCCACCCCACACGCAGCCCGTGTCCAGCGCGACCAACCCGGGCCGCTGCAGCAGGCCCAGCGTGGACCAATGCCCGAACACCACGGTAACCGAAGCCGTGGCGCGCCCCGGCACGTCGAACCAGGGCAGGTAGCCTTCCGGTGCATGGCCGGCCCCTTCCTTGGTTTCGAACTCCATCGTCCCTTCCGCCGTGCAAAAGCGCAGGCGCGTCAAGGCATTGACGATCACCCGCAGCCGGTCGGCGCCTTCGAGCCCGTCATCCCAGGCCGCAGGCTCGTTGCCGTACATCTGTGCCAAGAACTGGCGCCAATCGGGCCCGCGCAGCGCCGCCTGCACTTCGCCCGCCAAGGCGAGGGTTTGTTCGGCCGTCCACGCGGGCAGCACGCCGGCATGGACCAGCAGGTGCCCGTGCTCGAAATGCGCGAGCGGCCGCCGGCGCAGCCATTCCAGGATCTCGGCCGCATCCGGCGCGTCCAGGATCTCGCGCACGGTGTCGGACTTGCCGGGCGGGCGCACCCCGGCGGCCACGGCCAAGAGGTGCAGGTCGTGGTTACCCAGCACCGCCTGCGCGCGCTCGCCCAGCGCCATGACCCGCCGCATCGTGGCAAGCGAGGCCGGGCCGCGATTCACCAAGTCGCCGGCAAACCAGAAGCGGGCGCCGGCCTCGCCGGCGATCTCGGGGCGGGCGAGCAGGGCATCGAGCGAATCGCAGCAACCTTGCAGGTCGCCGATCATCCAGGTACTCATGGCCGGCTCACGCTGGGTCGTCTGCCGGCCGGCGCCAGCGCGCCCGCAGCAGGCTGCCGTATTCCATGTTCAGCATCGCGAGCAGCGCCAGGCCCAGCCCCAAGGCATTCGGGGCCACCGCCGTAAACCAGGCCGGCCAGCGATTGAGCATGCCCACGTTCAAGGCCAGCTGGTTCGCCATGAAGAAGGCCACCCCCAGCAGAATGCCGAGGAACACCTTCACGCCCACGCCACCACGGCGGGTCTGCATGAAACCGATGGGGGCGGCGATAGTAATCATCGCGAGCAGGGTGAAGGGGTAGATCAGCTTGCGCCAGATCGCCACGATCTGCCGGTCCGAGACCAGGTTATTGCGGTTCAAATACCCCACGTAATCCAGCAGGTCCGTAAACGCCATCCGCTCCGGGGTCAGCACGCGGGCTAGCAGCAGCTCGGCCGTGAGGGTGGTCGATACCGTGCGCTCGGCTTCGTGCGTCACCTTCACCGGCGGCTCCGTCGCGCGGCTGCCGGCCTGCAGCGCCGATTCCAGCGAAGGGTCGATGGTGGTGATGCTAACGTCCTGCAGCCGCAGCTCATTGGTCGCGAACGTGGCAGACTGGGCCTGCATGATCGTTGCCAGCCGCCTGTCCGGCGTGAAATCGTATAGCGTCACGTTCGAGGCACCGCCCCCGGGCCGCAAGGCCGCCACGTTAATGATGCGCTCGCCCGCCTGGGTGTCTTCCTTGAACCAATAGCCGCTGCGCAGCATCCCGGAAGAGCGGCCCCCCGCGCTGCCCGTGATCGCGAGCCGGGTCTCGTTCAGCTTCACCTCCGCCGCGGGCGTGAGCCACTCCGCCAGCACCAGGGCCAGCAGCATGACCGGCACCGACACCCACCACAGCATGCCCAGCATGCGCATGCCGCTCACGCCCGAGACGCGCAGGATAACCAGCTCGTGCCGCTGCGCCAGCGCCGCCAGCGCCAAGATCGCGCCGATCAGCAGGCCAATGGGCAGGATGTCGTAGATGCGGGTAGGAAGCGCAAGGAGTTCGAGGAACAGCAGGTGGTAGAGCTTGAAGCCATCGCGCCCGACCTGGTCAAGGTCGTCCACCACGGCAAAAAACGAAAACAAGCCGACCAGCGCCGCGAGGACGATGGACGACGAGCGGTAGATTTCAGAGGCCAGGTAACGGCGGGCAGTCTTCACGGCGTATGGGGAGGCATGCAGGCCGTTAGTGTAATGGAAGGGATGCGCGGCAGCCCGCCCCCAGCGGGCCGGGCGCACCTGCATGCACCGACCGGTGCCCGCGAGCCGCCGGGCTCCGGCTTACTGGCTTACTTATTGAGTATGGACGCTTAGTCAGACCTTGAAGCCGTGGTACTTCTGGCCCAGCGCCACCGTGGCTTCGAACAGGCCGGTCTTGCTGCCGCAGTCGTAGCGCGTGCCCTCGTAGCGGTGCGCGAACACCTTGCGCTTGGCCTTCATGAGCGCGGCAATGCCGTCGGTCAGCTGGATTTCGCCGCCGGCGCCCTTGCCTAAGGTGCGCAAGTGGTCGAAGATTTCCCCCTCGAGCACATAACGGCCCACCACGGCCAAGGTAGAAGGCGCTTCCTCGGGGGCGGGCTTTTCCACCATGTTGAGCACCTGGGCGGTGCGGCTCGTGTCGTCATGCGTGTCCACGATGCCGTACTTGGAGGTGTCTTCGCGCTTGACGTCCTGGACGCCCAGCACGCTGCCGTCGTTCGCCAGCGCCGCCTCCACCAGCTGCTTGGTCACCGGCACGTCCGCATCGATCAGGTCGTCGGCCAGCAGCACGGCAAAGGGCTCCCGGCCCACCACCGGCTCGGCGCACAGCACGGCGTGCCCCAGGCCCAGCGGCGCGGGCTGGCGGATATAAATGCAACTCACCGAGGGCGGCAAGATGTTCTTGACGGTGCGCAGCAGCTCCACCTTGTGCTTGGCCACGAGTTCGGCTTCCAGCTCGGGAATGGTGTCGAAGTGGTCCTCGATCGCGCGCTTGTTGCGGCCAGTGATGAACACCAGCGTCGTAATGCCGGCCGCCACCGCTTCCTCGACGGCGTACTGGATCAGGGGTTTGTCGATGACGGGCAGCATTTCCTTGGGCATGGCCTTGGTGGCCGGCAGAAAGCGCGTGCCCAGGCCGGCAACAGGGAACACGGCAGTGCGTACAGGTTTCATAAACGCAAACTCTTATGGTGAATCAATGGCAATGTTGCGACGATCTTACCTGACTTGATTCCGGCGGCTGGCTTTGTTTCGTCGCGACACAAAGCACGAATAAATGGAAAAACAAATCCGTAACTTTTGTTACAAACCTTGTAACCAAGATTATCATGGCGCGAACGTAAATCGCCGTGGCGGATGGGCCCCATCGGCCAAACGATGTAAAAAAAAAGTGTTATAGAAATTAAGGCCGATAGGGGCAGGCGGCGCTTTCATGGTATGTTTCCTCGCTTTTAACTCGTCCACGGAC
>NZ_JADGHH010000092.1 GCF_019689535.1 Pigmentiphaga sp. | reverse complement strand
GCTCAAGGGCGGGCTGGGCTCGGCGTCCTACGTCACCCATGACGGCATGACCGTGGGGGCCATCGTCGCCTGCAACAGTTTCGGCTCCGTGGTGGCGCCCGGCGGCAAGCGTTTTTGGGCCGGCGCATTCGAGATTGGCGAGGAGTTCGGCGGATTGGGGCCGGCTGACGCGCGCGCCGAGGGCGAGAACTGGGAATGGGCCAAGCTCGACCCCCGGCCTCTGGGCAATACCACCATCGCCTGCATCGCGACCGATGTCGCCCTGGCGCCGGATGAGTTGCAGCGGGTGGCGACCATGGCCCAAGACGGCATGGCGCGGGCCATCCGCCCCATCCACGCCCCGTTCGACGGCGACACCGTGTTCGCGATTTCCACTGCCCGGCGCGAGGCGCCTGCGATGGACGGTCCGGTCGACCCCCGGCCTTTCATCGTATGTCGCCTGGGCGTGCTGGCCGCAGACGTGCTGGCGCGCGCCATCGCGCGTGGCGTTTACAGCGCCGCGACGCCCGCCGGCATGCGCGAGCGGGCCTGGGCGAGCCTATAAAGAAGGTGTGCGCGCCCTGGTGGCCGGCGCCGGCTTTCCCGCCTCAACCTGCCACGGGGCGGGCAGGTTCTTCCCGGACCCACGTCCCGGACTTCCCGCCGCGCTTCTCCAACAGCCGCACGTTGCCCATCACCATGCCGCGGTCGGCCGCCTTGCACATGTCGTAGATGGTCAGCAGGGCCACCTGCACGGCGGTGAGGGCTTCCATTTCTACGCCGGTGCCGCCCACGGTTTCAGCCCGCACGGTGCAATGCACGGCATGCGCGGCTTCGTCGAGTTCGAAGTCGCACGCGACGTGGGTCAGCGGAATGGGGTGGCACAGCGGGATCAGGTCCGAGGTTTTCTTGGCCGCCATGATGGCCGCGATGCGCGCGATGCCCAGGACATCGCCCTTCTTGGCGCTGCCGTCGCGGATCAAGGCGAGCGTAGTGGGTTGCATGGATATGGTGCCGCCTGCGATGGCCACGCGGGCCGTTGCAGGCTTGGCGCCGACATCCACCATGTGGGCCTGTCCGGCCGCGTCGAAATGGGTCAGGGGGGACTGGGCCATGGTCATTCTCCGGTTGCGACGGGCGAGTCGGGCCGGCTGCACCATTCGCTCCACGATCCCGGATACAGCGCGGCACCCGCCAGGCCAGCCACTTCCATGCCAAGCAGGTTGTGGCAGGCCGTCACGCCCGAGCCGCACTGGCTGATGGCGCGTTCGGCCGGGGTGTTTCCAAGCAGCGCGCTGAACTCGGCCCGCAGCTGCGCCGCGCTCTTGAAGCGGCCGTCTGGTTGCAGGTTGTCGCGGAAGAAACGGTTGATCGCGCCGGGTATGTGTCCGCCCATGGGGTCGAGGGTTTCGTTTTCGCCGCGGAAGCGATCGGGAGATCGGGCGTCTATCACCGGGCGCGGATCGCGCGATGCGAGATTGGCGAGCATGTCTTCGTATGCCACGGTTTTCACGAGCGGCGCGCGCAGCGTGAAGGCGCCCGGCCGCCGTGCGGCGGGCGGCGTGGCGTCTAGGGGCAGCTCCGCGTCGCGCCAAGCCGCGAGCCCGCCGTCGAGCACGGCGCTGGCCTCATGTCCGGCCCAACGCAGCAGCCACCAAAGGCGGGCCGCCATTGCGCCGCCTGCGTCATCGTAGGCCACGACCTGGGTATTGTCGCGCGCGCCCAGGCGCGTCATCAGCGCCGCGAAGTCCTCGCGCCGGGGCAGGGGATGGCGCCCGTTCGAACCGGTCTTGGCGCCGCTTAGGTCCCGATCCAGGTGCACGTACACGGCGCCCGGAATGTGCGCGACCTTGTAGTTGCGCTCGCCCGCGGCAGGGTCGGCCAGGTCGAAGCTGCAGTCGCAGACCAGCACGTCGGACTGGGATTGCTGCAGGGCATGCAGCGCCTGCGGTGTGATCAAGGTGCCGTAGCGCATGGCGTATCCTGTAAACCTTGCCCTGCCGCGGCGGCCGCGCAGGGCGGTTGGTATATTTTTCACATTGTGCCGTGGGAGCGGGAACCCGCCGCCCAAGCTGGCTATCATACCGGTATGCCGAATCGCCACCTTTCCGCGTCGCTGCGCCGCAAGGCCGCGGCCGTGTTGCTGCCGGCCCTGCTGTCGGCCGCGACGCCTGCGCTCGCTCCCGCGCAGCCGGTCGGCCTGCCGGATTTGGGCGATTCCTCGGCGACCGAGCTTTCCCCGAGGCTGGAGCAGCGCCTGGGCGATGCCATCATCAAAGAGGCATTGCGCGACCCGGCCTTCATCGACGATCCTGACGTCACGCAGTACCTGACGGACATCGCGCAGCAACTGTCCGCGCAGGCGCCCGCAGGCACGCCTACGATCCGCGTGTTCGGCGTGCGCGATCCTTCGATCAACGCATTTGCGATGCCGGGCGGCTACATAGGCGTGCACACCGGGTTGGTCGTCGCGGCGCGCAACGAGTCGGAGTTGGCCGGCGTGCTGGCGCACGAAATCGGCCACGTGGTGCAACGGCACATCGCGCGCGGCCTCGTCCAGCAGAAGCAGGATAGCCTCATCATGGTCGCGGCCTTGCTCGCCGCGCTGGTCGCCTCGCGCGGCAATTCGCAGGTGCCGGAAGCGGCCTTGGCATTCGGCCAGGCGGCTGCCATCAATTCCCAGCTGGGTTTCTCGCGCGAGGCCGAGCGCGAGGCAGACCGCACGGGCTTCCAAATGCTCGAACGGGCAGGCTTCAACGTCAACGGCATGGCCTCGTTCTTCGGGCGCCTGATGCAAGCTTCAGGGCTCAACGAAAGCACGGGCCAGGCTTTTACCCGCACGCACCCGTTGTCCATCGAGCGGATGTCCGACATGCAAAACCGTGCGCGCGGGGCCGTCGTGAACGATCGTCCGAGCTCGTCCGCCTTTTATTTCGTGCGCGCCAAGATGCGCATCATGCAGGCGGCCAGCAGCCAGGACGTACGCGACACCGTGCGCTATTTCGAAAGCCGCATCGCCGAGACCGATGGCATCGAGCGCTCCGCGGCCTACTACGGCGCGGCGCTGGGCTGGATGCGCCTGCGCGAATTCGACAAGGCCCAGGAGGCGTATCTCGGCGCCACCTCCGGCGCGCGCAGCCACTTCATGCTGGAACGCTTGGCCATTGAGATTGCATTGGCGCGCAACGATGCCGCGCGGGCGGTGGAGCTCGCGCGCAGCGCTTATGCGCGCTGGCCGGGGCAGCGCGGGGTAGCCATGGCACTGGCCGAGTCCCTGCAGCGCGCAGGCCGCAACCAGGAGGCTGTCGAATTCCTCAAAGAGCAAATGCTCAAGTGGGGAGACGAGCCCCGGTTCCACCAGATGGCGGCCTTTAGTTATTCGCAGTTGGGCAACGTCGTGAATGAGCGGCGGAGCATGGCCGAGTACTACGCGATGACGGGCGCGCTGCCGGCAGCGGTGGAGTTGTTGCAGCAGGCGCGCTCTGCATCCAGGGATTTCTACGAGCAGTCGCAGATCGATGCCAAGGTGCGCGACCTGCAGCGGCAGCTAAGGGAAGAGCGCGAGCTGCTCAAGCGTTTCCAGAGCTGACCGGCAAGCGCCGGCATTTGCGCCCGGGATGCGCGGTTCAACCCGGCGGCGCCGGTCGTTCGACGTAGCCCAGGGCGACGCTGGCGGGGTCGCGCAGCGGCAGGAGAGGCGAGGCCGCCGCGAAGACGGGCGGGTAGATCACATCGAGGGGGGACGCGGCCGTCGCGGCGATGAGGTTGGGCTCGGCCAGCCACTCGGGGCCGTCTTCGAGGAGCGGCAGCCCGGATGGCGTGCGCATCAGCGCCAGCACGCCGAGCAGGTAGCGGTCCTCGACCATGCCCGGGCCGTGTTCGGTGACTGCGTACAGCTTGCCTTCGGTATCGAGCGCCCAGCGTTCTACCTTGGTCACGGGCAAGCCGGTGTGGGTGGCCAGGGTGCCCGTTTCGTCTGCCTGGCGCAGGATGAGAGGCGCCGCGTCCAATCTCACGAAAACCCGCTGTGGCCCGTTTTGGAAGAACCAGCGGCCCAGGTCGTCGTGGGCGTAATTGCGTGAAATGAAAGCGAGGATGCCCGGGTTGGAGATCGACACGCCGGGGCCGCCCGCCAGCGCGTCGCCATCGGGGTGGAGGCGCCAGCGGCCGCGGGCGTCGAGCGAAAGCCAGCCATAGGCGTCCGGCACGTTTGGCCAGCGCGCCATCGCTGCCAGGACATCTTCATCCATGGCTGTCCAGCCATCCCTGCGGCGTGATCTGCCGCGGGTCGGTGCGCAATTCGAGCAGCGCGGGCCGGCCTGCGGCGCATGCCCGCTCGAAGGCGCCGGGGAAGGCCTCGGCGCTCTCCACCAGTTCCGCGTAGGCGCCGAACGATTGCGCGAGGGCGACGAAGTCAGGATTCTGCAGGTTGGTGGCGCTGACACGGCCCGGGAAACGTTTTTCCTGGTGCATGCGTATCGTGCCGTACATGCCGTTGTTGACCACGATGACCACGACGGCTGCCCCGAACTGCAGCGCAGTGGCGAGCTCCTGCGGATACATCAGGAAGCAGCCGTCGCCTGACATGCAGACCACAGTGCGATCCGGGTGCCGCAGCTTGGCCGCCACCGCCGCGGGCAGGCCGTAGCCCATGGCGCCGCAGGTGGGCGCCAGCTCCGTGCGCGGCTGCCGATAGCGATAGAAGCGGTGCAGCCATACCGTGTAGTTGCCTGCGCCGTTGGCGAGGATGGCATCGTCCGGAAGCTGCCGGTCCAGATACGCGACGACCTTGGCCAAGTCGATGCCGAGCGACTCGGGGTGCGGCTCAGGCAGCGTGCTGAAGCGCGCGTGCATCGCCCCCGCCTGCCGGGTCCACTCGTCCCACGGCCGGTCGGCGGGTGGAGTGAGGCAGCGCAGCATCGCGGTACCTGCCTCGATGCCGCTTTGGATCGCCAGGTCCGCCTGGTACACCCTTCGCAGCTCGGCCGCGTCGGCATGCAGGTGCACCAGCTTCTGGGCGGGGCGCGGGGGCTCCAGCAGCGTGTAGCCGTTGGTGGCGATTTCGCCCAGGCGCGTGCCGATCGCCAAGACGAGGTCGGCATTCTTGACGAGCGCGGCGAGCTCCGGATTCACGCCGAGGCTCAAGTGCCCGACGTATTGGGGCAGCCGGTTGTCGAATACGTCCTGCCGGCGGAACGCGCAGGCCACGGGGAGATTCCAGGCCTGGACGAAGGCGGCGAAATCGGCGGCCGCGCGTTCGCTCCAGTTCGGGCCGCCGGCAATGACCAGCGGCTTTTGCGCCGACGCAAGCATGGCCTGCAGGCGTAGCGCCGCGCCGGCGTCGGGCGCACACGAAACAGGCGCGCCCAGGGGCGTCGGGACCGCCGGGCAGGAAGCGCTGAGTACGTCTTCGGGCAGGGCGATCACGACGGGGCCGGGCCGTCCCGACATGGCGCAGGCGAACGCGCGCGCGACGAATTCGGGTATCCGTGCGGGATCTTCCACGCTTACGACCCATTTGGCCATGCCGCCGAACATGGATTGATAGTCCACTTCCTGGAAGGCCTCCCGCCCCAACTGGCGCCGCGGGACCTGGCCGACGAAGAGCAGCAGGGGCGTGGAATCTTGTTGGGCGATGTGTACGCCTATGCTCGCGTGCGTGGCACCTGGGCCCCGGGTGACGAAGCAGATGCCGGGCCGGCCGGTGAGCTTGCCGTCGGCTTCGGCCATGTTGGCGGCTGCGCCCTCGTGCTTGGCCACGACCACTTGTATGCGCGCGTGCGCATGCAGGGCGTCCAGGACTTCGAGATAGCTTTCGCCGGGTACGCAGAAGACGCGGTCTACGCCGTGGGCGGTGAGCGCATCAACGAGGAGCCGGCCTCCGGTGGTCTGGGTGCGTCCGTCGGAAGCCGTATGCGTTGTAGTCATGGGTGCGTCCGTCCGAAGAGTAAAGGCTACGGGTGTGAAGCGGGACAAGCCGTTTCCCGCATTGTCGGAGAAAACGGCTGGATTGTCAGTCTTCGGACGGGAGCCTCAGCGGCCGGACCGGAAGAAGTCCGCCAGCCTTTGCGGCAGCCAGTTCAGGTTGGTCGGGAAGCGTCCGGTCGGAAAGCCGGCGTGGCCGCCTTGCTCCGGTTGGTGCAGCACGACATAGTTCGAGGCCTGGGATGCGTCGGGAAGATAGCGGGCCGGCAGGAACGGATCGTTGCGTGCATTCAGGACCAAGGTCGGCACGGCGATGTCGATCAACAGCGGCTTGCTCGAGGCCTGCGTCCAATAGTCATTGACGTCGCGGAAACCATGGGCCGGCGCGGTGTAGGCGTCGTCGAATTCGTAGAGGTCGCGGGCGTTGGCCACGCGGATGACGTCTATGGTGCCCGGAAAGCGCTGCGCTTTCTGAAGCGCCTTGGCCTTCAGGGTGCGCAGGAACATGTGGGTGTAGACGTGCCGGTTGATCCAGCCCGTACCCAGTGCCCGGCCGCCGGCCATCAGGTCCAGCGGTGCCGACACGCCCGCGGCGGCCGCCAGCCATCCCGCCGACGAACCGGCCTCTCCCAGGTACTTGAGCAGTGCGTTGCCGCCGAGCGAGACGCCGACGGCATGCCAGCGCAGGCCAGGCAGGCGCTGGCGGGCGGTGTTCAGCATGAATGCGATGTCCGCCGAATCACCCGAGTGGTAGGCGCGGGGCAGGCGGTTCGGTTCGCCGGAGCAACCCCGGAAGTGCGGCACGACCACCGTCCAGCCGCGGGCGCGGAAATACTGCGAGATCGCCTGCGCGTAGTGGCTCGCGCTGCTGCCCTCGAGCCCGTGGAAAAGAACCAGCCCGTTGGAGGACGCCGCAGGCGTGTTGGCCGAGGCGGCCAGCTGGGCGAAAGTCTCCGGGCCCAGGGGGGCTCCCGGTGCCAGGCCCGGGGCCGTCCAGTCAAAGTCGATGAAGTCGCCGTCTGGTGTATCGACGCGCTCGCGCGTGAAGGAGGTGTGATGGTGCGAGGAAAAGCGCGACGCGAAAATGGTCTGGCTATGTCCTTCAGGCAACCATGCGGGAGTGGGGCAGGGGGTCGTATCCAGGTAAGCGGGCATGCGTTGTGTTCGGCGGGCGGCAACTCAATGCAATAGGTCCGGGACATCCTGCATCTCGGCGGTGCCGAGATCGGCAGGGGCTTGCGACGAATGGTGCAGAACCATGCGCCAGCCGGTGGGACCTTTGTGGAAGACATTGGTTGCATAGCAGTTGACGACCTGCTTGCCCTGAGCCGTGTCCACCATGACCTGTTCGACTACCGTATGGACCGAACTCATCATGCTCTGGACGGCATGGATGCGCGTGGGCCGGATGGACAGCGGAGAATTGCCCAGGATTTCGCGCCAGGATTCCTGTACGGCCTCGTGACCGATCAGCCGCGGACCGCCAGGATGAATGCAAACGACGTCCTCGTCCTCGGCCCATACCGCCATCAGCTGGCCGAGGTCGCCCTGTTCCAGGGCTTCGTAGAACGCCTGTTCAGCTTCTTCCGAGGTGGCAAAAAGCAGAGCGCCGCGGGACTTGAGCACCATTATGCGAATACGATGGTCTTGTGGCCGTTCAATAGAATCCGATGTTCGACGTGCCAGCGCACGGCACGCGCCAGGACCAGGCACTCCACGTCTCGGCCTACCTGCGTCAAGGCTTCGGGCGACATGCTGTGGTCTACCCGCGCAATGTCCTGTTCGATGATGGGACCTTCGTCGAGGTCGGGCGTCACGTAGTGGGCGGTGGCGCCGATCAGCTTCACGCCACGCTCATGCGCTTGGTAATACGGCCGCGCGCCTTTGAAACTGGGCAGGAAACTGTGGTGGATGTTGATGGCCCGCCCGGCCAGGGCACGGCACATTTCCGGCGACAGGATCTGCATGTAACGCGCCAGCACGACCAGGTCGATGTTCTCCCGCTCCACGATCTGCAGCACTTGGCGCTCCTGCTGTTCCTTTGCCCCGGGCGTGACGGGCAAGTGATAGAACGGCACGCCGTACGAGGCGGACAGGAGCGCGAAGTCGGGGTGGTTCGACACCACTGCCGGGATATCGATCGGCAACTGGCCGCTCTTGGCGCGGAACAGCAGGTCGTTCAGGCAATGGCCGTGCTTGCTGACCATCAGCAGCACCCGCGCCCGCTTGTGCGGGTCGCGTATCTGCCATTGCATCGAGAAGCGTTCGGCCAAGGGCGAGAATTCCTTGCGCACCGTTTCGAGGTCCACGCCCTCGGGCACGGTGAAGTGCACGCGCAGGAAGAACAGCTTGGTGGCGACGTCCCCAAACTGCTGGGAGTCCAGGATGTTGCAGCCGCGCTCGAACAAGAATCCCGACACGTGGTAGACGATGCCGGTCGTATCGGGGCAGGAGAGCGTCAGGATGTAGTCGTTGTGCTGCACGGAGTGTGTCCTGTGGGTAAAGCAATACTAAGCGGGCCATGCCTGGGCGCGGCCCGCCCCGGCCGCTCTCCGGGGGGACCCGGCTTCCCGGCGTCGCGCTGGCTCGCAACGGAACCGCTCGGAGCCGGGCACGGGGGGCGGCCTGCGAGGATGCATCGGCGCCGGCCGGGCCGGGCGGCATCCTCGGGCAGGCCGTCAATGCTTGGGAGGTTCTCCTTTCAGGCGGTACTCGGCACCGCAGTAGGGGCACTTGGCGTGCCCCGTGGTTGCGATGTCGAGAAACACCCTCGGGTGCATGTTCCACAAGGGAGCGTTCGGTCTGGGGCACGAAAGCGGAAGCTCGGCGGCATCGACTTCGGTGATGTCGTTGACTGCTTCGGTGGTCATGGCGTTTCCTGCTCAGACATGGGTGAGCCAGTGGCTGTACTTGGGATTGCGGCCGGCCACCAAGTCGAAGAAGGCCTGCTGCAGACGGGCAGTGATCGGACCGCATTGGCCGGCGCCGATCGTGCGTCGATCGAGTTCGCGGATGGGCGTGACTTCCGCGGCGGTTCCGGTGAAGAACGCTTCGTCGGCGATGTAGACATCGTCGCGGGTCAGGCGCTTGGTCACCACGGGGATGCCGAGGTCTGCCGCGAGGCTGTGGATCGTCGAGCGGGTGATGCCGGTCAGCGCAGAGGCGATTTCCGGCTCGATCAGGACGCCGTCTTTCACGATGAAGATGTTCTCGCCCGAACCTTCGGCCACGAAGCCTTCGGTATCGAGCAGCAGCGCTTCGTCGTAGCCTTCTTCCGTGGCCTCGAGGTTGGCCAGGATGGAGTTAGCGTAGGTCGAGGCCAGCTTGGCGCGCGGCATCGTGACGTTCACGTGGTGGCGCGCGTAGGACGAGGTCTTGACCCGGATGCCCTTTTGCAGCGCCTCGGCGCCGAGGTAGGCGCCCCATTCCCAGGCGGCGACGGCCACGTGCACCTTGGCGCCCTTGGGCGAGACGCCCATCTTCTCCGAACCGTAGAAGGCGATGGGGCGCAGGTAGCAGGATTCCAGCTTGTTGGCGCGCACCACTTCCTTCTGCGCTTCCATCAGCGCTTCCCGGCTGTACGGGATCTGCATCTGATAGATGTGGGCGGAATTGAACAGGCGATCGGTATGCTCCTTGAGCCGGAAAATCGATGTTCCGAGGTCGGTCTTGTACGCGCGCACACCCTCGAATACCGCCAACCCGTAGTGCAGGGAGTGTGTGAGCACATGGGTGTTGGCTTCACGCCAGGGCACGAGCTTGCCGTCGTACCAGATGAAGCCGTCGCGGTCTGACATCGACATGGTTGAGATCTCCGAAATGAACCAGATATTGTACCAATCTACGACTGGATCCAGCTGCGGGCGGCGTGCGGAGGGCCCGGCAACCCTTCCCGGGGACCAGGGAGATTCGGGGCTGTCACTTACAATAGTGCTGAACCGTAACTTTACTCCTTCCGGCCTGTTTTCTGCTTCCGCGGCCTAGCGTTTCATGTCCAGCACCCCACCCACCGCGGTACCCGCAGGCTCGCAGAGCAGGTTGCGTCGCGCCGCCTTTCTGTCCGGGGTCAAGGCCTTGGCCCCGACCACCATCGCCATCGGGGTCTGGGGCATGGTGAGCGGGGTGGCCATGGTCAAGGTCGGCCTCAGCCAGACCCTGGCGCTCGCCATGACGCTGCTGGTGTATGCCGGTTCGGCCCAGCTGGCCGCCTTGCCGCTGATCGTCGCAGGCGCGCCGGTGTGGTTGATTTTCGCCGCCGGCTGCGTGGTGAACCTGCGCTTCGTGATCTTTGCGGCTGCGCTGCACCCGTATTTCCGGCGGTTCTCGCGCGTGCGGCGCCTTGCCCTCGGCTACCTGACGAGCGACATCGGCTTCGTCCTGTTCATGCCGCGCTACGCGGACGCACCCGAGAAAGGGACGCCCCGCCAGATCTGGTTCTTCCTGGGGGCTGCGGCGGGCAATTGGGTCACCTGGCAGGTGTGCTCGATCGCCGGTATTTTGCTAGGCGGCATCGTGCCCCAGGCCTGGTCCCTGGAGTTCGCGGCGGTATTGGCGTTGATCGCCATCGTCGTTCCCATGGTAGCGAGCAGGCCGGTGCTGGCCGCCGTCGCGGCGGCAGGGCTGGTGGGCTGGGCGGGGCAGCTGCTGCCGTTGCGGCTGGGCTTGGTGCTGGCCGTCGTTGCCGGGGTTTCTGCCGGCATGCTGGCAGAAAAGGCGCTGGAGGGCAGGCGCGGCGAAGGAGACAACACATGAGCCCTTCGATCCTGCCGCCGGTTTCCGACTCCGTCTATGTGTGGCTGGCCATCGCGGCCCTGACGCTTTGTACTGTGGTCACCCGCGCTGGGTTCCTCTTGTTGGGCGACCACGTGAAACTGCCCGACGGGGTCCGCCGCGCGTTGCGCTACGCGCCGGCTGCCGCACTGGCGGCCGTGATCGTGCCGGACCTGTTTCCGTGGACGGCGGGCGCGGCACCCGTTTTCGATTGGCGGGGGCCGGCCGCCCTGGTCGCGGTCGCCGTGATGGTGACCACCCGCAATACGATCGCCATGATCGGGGCGGGGATGGCCACCCTGTGGCTGTTGCGCTGGCTCTGGGGCTAAGCGGTCATTCGGCCTGGATGTTGCGCTGGACCACGACCGCGCGCAGGCGCCGGATGTCGTTCTCGACGCGGGCATGGAACTCCTCGGGCGAGGACGCCTTGGGCGAGCCGCCCCAGTCGATGAGCTGCTGCTTGACGGCGGGCGTCTCGAGCACGGCGCGCAGTTCGCGGTTCAGCTTGGCCAGGACGCCGGCCGGCGTGCCGGCCGGGGCGGCGATGCCCAGCCACGACTCGAACACTACCGCAGGCAGGGTATCGGCCACGCTCGGCACGCCGGGCAGCGCCTGGACGCCGCGCGGCGCGGTCGTCGCCAGCAGCCGCACCCGGTTGCCCTTGAACAGCGGGGCGGTGTTGGTCATGGTGTCGATCATGACGTCTACCCGGCCGGCCAGCAGTTCCGTCATGGGGCCGGCACCTCCCTTGAACGGCACGTGGAGTGCACTGCCGCCGCTTTCCGCCATGATCCATTCGCCGACCAGGTGCATGGCCGTGCCCACCCCGACCGAGGTGTAGGTGTAGCGGTCCCGCTCCGTCTTGATCCGCTGGACGAAGTCCTCGAAGGACTTGATCTGCGAGGAGGGAGCGACCGACAGCGCGAGTGGATACGTGGTGATCGTCGATACCCAGTCGAAGCTCTTGACGGGATCGAAGGGCAGGTCCTTGCGCATGGCCGCGTTGGTGGCGTGCCCGCTGGTCATCAGGATGAGGGTATAGCCATCGGGTTCGCTCTTGGCCACTTGCGCCGATGCGATGTTGCCGCCGTCTCCCGCGCGGTTCTCCACGATCACCGGTTGGCCGAGCCGCTCGCCGAGCGCCTTGCCTACCAGCCGCGCCACCACGTCGCTGCCGCCACCCGCGGCAAAGCCGACGAGCAGTTTGATCGAACGCGCGGGGTAATTGTCTTGGGCCAGTGCCGATGCGGCCGGGGCAGCCGCCATCAGTCCCATCGCGATCAGCGCGGCGCGCCGGCTGTGCTTGTTCGTGCTCATGGATATCTCCTACTGGTTGTCGTTTGTTTGGTCACGTGTGCCGGCGCCTGGGAAGCGCGGCGCGCCGCTTAATCCGCCTGCTGGAGGCGGGCCGAAAGTTCGCGGCTTTTTTGTTGCAGTACAGCTCCCAAGGCTGCACCGTTGAGGAACTCGCCCCGCTGCTGGGAGCAGACCAGGGAAATGGTTCCAATCACATCGTCCTCGAGCATGACCGGGACGCCGTAACCGATGACGTCCGGATCCAGGCCCGCCCGGCTGATGACGTAGCCCGCCTTGCGGATGGCCTTCAGTTTGGCCCACATGGCGTCCCAGGCCTGTTCGTCCGCATCGGGATGCAGTTGCTCGAACAACCTGCGCACCCGCGCCCGGGGCCAGAACGCCAGCACGGAAAGCGACGGCGCGCCCCGGAACCAAGGCAAGCTTTTGCCTCGCAGGTAGGTCAGCTCCAGCTGCTCGACGCCGGGTTCATGGGCCACGTTGAGCAGGTGTTCCCCATATACGTTGGATAGCAGCACGTGGCAGCCAGTCTCTTGCGCCAGTTCGCGCAGGATGGGCTGGCTCGCGCGGGTGACCGGATCCGTCTCCCGGATGAGCGCTTCGAGTTCCACGATCCGAGCCCCGATGACGTACCGTCCGCGAGGGAGCCGGATGAGCAGGCCGGCCTGGCAGAGCTCCTTGACGTAACGGTAGGTCGACGAGGGCGTAAACCCAAAGTGCGCGGCCAGGTCTTCCACGGTCCAGGCATACCGTTCATGGGTGTAGGCGTCGAGCAGGGCCAGCATGCGCCCGAGGCTGGACGACCCTTCGCTCATGCCGTCGTCCGATCCACGCCCATGCGCCGCGCCATGTCGGCGCGCCACTCCTCGCGGCTGCGGAAGCCCGGTAATCCGCGCGCGTGTCGTTCGGCCCACGCCATCAACTCATCCGAGGGCAGCTCGATCGGCATGGGCACGCGCATCGGTTGGGATACGTACCACGGCGTATCGATGTAAAGCTCCAGGCGATTGCCTTCCGGATCGCGGCAATACACCGACAACGCATTGCCGTGCGTGACCGGCAGCAGCTCCTCGACGTTCGCTTCCTGCAGGCGCCGGTAATAGGCCTTGAGCGTTTCCAGCGAATCGGCCATCAGGGACAACTGGTTGATGACGTTGAACGGGATATGCGCCGGCCGACCGGCGACCAACACGATCTGGTGATGTACGTCCGGGTCCCGGCTGGTGAAAACCAATTCGAACGGACCATTGGGCCCCTCAAGCGTGCCGCGGTCCGTGATGGTGAAGTCCAGCACCTGCGTATAGAAGTCAGCCATCCGTTCGATGTCGGTCACGAAGATGCCGACGTGGCTGAACGAGAGTCCAGTTCTTTTTGTCATAGCGGAATTCCAAGGAGTTTCTTCGGTGATTTGTCTCGAAAATTATTTAGTTTTTTGCATATTACGGGAAAAAACTAGAAATTTATCCATGCGGGAAACCCTAGGCGGCGGGGAGGCGGGTGA
>NZ_JADGHH010000091.1 GCF_019689535.1 Pigmentiphaga sp. | reverse complement strand
GCAGCACGCCAACCCGCGGGAAGAAATTACGCGGGCTGTGGGCCACAAAGTGGACAACGTCAACGAGTTTGCGCGGGTTAGCACCTAGGCCATCCTCCTTCCTCCCGCAGGTTATCTATGGTTTTCCCTAATAAGGAAAATACCTAAAAACATTTCTCGACCGTGCGGCCATGGTCTAGAAAAAATTACAAACCGCTCCTCCCATATTTACATGGCGGCCAGGAATAATCCCCTGCCACATTATGGTGGCCCGGGGGCACGCGTTTTGCCGAGATAAAGGGCGCGATTAATCATGACGCGTCGGCTCGGCGCATCGCCAGCCGGCCCATAATCGAGGAGATGATCCATGAATCAGCAAAACCGCCCCGGCCAGTCGGACCCAAAGCAGCAGCCGCAACACCAACAACAACCGGGCACGCCTCAACAGCCGCCCGGGCAGCAGCGTACGCAGCGGCCCGACGTGCAGACCAACCCGCCGGGGCAGCGCCAGCAAGAGCAGCAGCAACAGCGTGGTCAGCAAGCCGGCCAGCCCCAGAAACCCCAGCCCTGAGCATCCACCTGCCCCGGGCGCCGCACGCCGGGCGGGCCCGGGCCGCAATCCTGCCCCGGCAAGACGCCCTTCCTTGTCCGCCGCTGCGCGCCCGGCATCACATGGCCTTCCGGCGGGCCGCGCTAGCGGCCTTTCTCGAGCTGGTCGATATAGCGTTTGGCAACGCTTTCGGCGTATCGGTGCGCCTCGAACTCGGTACCGAATACTTGGTCGTCCCCCAGGTGCTGGTCGGGAGGCACGGGAAGAAAGCGGGCCGCGGGATCGAGCGAGACGGTCGCCCTGCCTTCGAATAACACCGTCATGCCGTCGCGGGGATGGTTGACGGGATGGGCCACGGTGCGGATGTAGTAGCCTTTGTAGTAATCACCTGCGCCTTCGGACATAGCCACCTCCTGCGAGACAACGTCTTTATCGCGTATGGCAAGCCGCGCCGGAAAAAAGTTCAACCGCGCTCGCCCCTGGGACCTGCTACCGCCCACCCGCCTTGTGCTTGATGACGCTGACCTTGCCGTCGGCCTCTAGATAAAGCACCTTGACCTCATCAATCGATTCCACGCCCTGCTGCCGGTACTTGGCTTCCAGCTCCTCGTCGGTGATCGACTCCCTACGCATATTGGCGCGCAGCATCTTTCCGTCACGTATGAGCATGACCTTCTTGGGATCGACGAACCGGCGTATGGCAGGGACGTGGAACGCCAATCGATCGAGCGCGACATTCCACGCCACCAAGGTTCCGACCAATATGGCCGCATCTGCAACGCTCTTGCCTTCGCCTGCCATGCCGTTCTGGGCAGCGTCGGCGACGATTACGATCAACAGAATGTCGGCAATGCCCATGGACCCAACGTCGCGCCGCACGACGAAGCGAAACAACAGAAAGAGCAGCCAGTACATGACCGAGCCGCGCACCAGGGTTTCCAGGGGCGATACAGAGAAAGCGAAAACGTCGGCCCAGTGTACGCTCAGCCCAGCCACGAGGACATCCCGAAGTCGAGAAGAGCAGCGATGGTGCAAAAACCAGGCCCGTCTCGAGACACACGAGGCCGCGAAGGGCGAGGGACGGGACGGCCGAAGAAAGGATGGCGCGGCGGACAGGAATCGAACCCGTAACCCCAGGCTTAGAAGGCCTGTGCTCTATCCAGTTGAGCTACCGCCGCCAGAGCGCGCAAGTTTACCACTGCCCCCGGCCGCCAAAGCCGTGCCGGGGGAATCATGTACCCAGCTAGCGATGCTGTTCCACCGCAGTGGTCGCCACCAGCCTGACTGCCGCCAGATCGGCGCCGGTCAGCACGCCGCCGCGCCCGAGCAGGCGGCCGTGCTCCCAATTCGAAAGCCCCAACTCGGGCTTGCCCAACGCATACTGGCCGTCCACCCAGCGCGTAAACCCGTCGCCGACGAACGGTGCGTCGATGCGCGCCCGGAAATGGGCATGGGCCTGCGGAGACTCCGCGATCAGGCTCGCGACGAAGCGGGGGCTATAGCGATTGAACAGATCGATGGCTTCGTCCACCGACTCGACCACCGTCACCGTGAGCTCGGGCGTCTCCTCCCATTCCCACTCCCGGCCAAGCTGGTCTTCCTGGAGCAGGCTGGCGTAGGGCTCTTCCCGGTCTCCCTCGGCGCGGCGCACGATCGTCTGGCGCGCAAACAGCCCGGCGGGCACATAGGGCTGGGCCGCGGGGGTAACGTGCAACCGGGGCGTGCCGCCCAATGCAGCGCCTGCCTCGTCGATGGCCTTCAGGAATCGCGGCATCAAGTCCTCGACGCGGCTGCGCACGATGCAGCAGACATTCAACGTATTGCACACCTTGCGATCGAGGGAGTAACGCACGGCGCGCTCGAACCGACCGGCGTCCGCCGACGGGTCCGCGACCATCCAAGCCCCACCCGTGCCGTGCGCACTGACCGGCACCCCGGCTTGGCGCGCCACGCTGCTCAGTTGCATCACCGCCGTCCCCGAACCTCGCGCCACCGCGAGCGCGAGCCGGCTGTCGCTGAACATGGCCCAACCTGCGGCGCGATCCTCGACGTCCACCAAGCTCACGGCGCCGGCCGGCAGGCCCGAAGCCTGGAGCGCCGGCCGCAGCGCATGCCGCACCAACGCCTCGGCAGTTCCCAATGCGTCGCTGCCGATTCGCAGCACAGCAGTGTTACCGCTCGCAAGCACTCCACATGCATCGACCAACACATTGGGCCGGCCTTCGAACACAAACCCCACCACGCCCAGCGGCACGCGCACGACTTCGACCTGCCAGTCGCCATGATCCACGCGATCTGCGACGCCGCGATCCTGCGCGGCATAAGCGGGCCAGACGCGCAAGCCGTCTATCATGCCGGCCCGCATTTTGTCCGACACCTTGAGCCGCGTCGTCGAACGGCCGCGCGCCACCGCGCGCCGCACGTCCTCATCGTTCGCGTCGGCGATCTGCTGCCATATGGCGTCGCTGGCCAAGGCGTCGGCGAACGCCTCATAGAAGCGGACCACTGCACCCGGCTCGGCCTGGGCCAAGGCCTCAAATGCACGGCGTGCCTCGCCCACGCGCGCCCGCACGACCTCGCTCACCTGAGCAGGGATGCGCAGCAAAGCGCCCGTTTCCTGCACCACCAGCAGCCGGTCTCCGGGACGGAAATCCCTTGCGAGGTCCTCCCCCACCCGGGTGTATCGGTTGCCACCGAACGGAATCATCATCCCCGGCTCCAAACGCTCCAGGGTCCCTTGCTCGCTCATGAAATTCTCCTTGGCCGCGATGTTCATCCGCCTCCGGGCAACGCCCATGGCCCGGGCGCGCGGCCGTATGGACCGATATTACCCCGGCCGCGAAGGCCGACCGCGCGCACCGGGGAACGTATATCATTGCTCCCGGCCAGCACCGCTGGCGTGATTTCCGAGGATCATCCGGCGCCGCCGGACAGCGAGGAATACTCATGGACGACATCTGGAAAGTCGTGGCAGCCCTGCTTTACGCCGTCGTCATCTGCGTGCCGGCGGGGCGAATACTCAAGCGCACCGGCCACGCTGGGTGGTGGGCGCTGCTCTTGCTCGTGCCCTTCGTCAACCTGGTGGCCTACTGGTTCTTTGCCTTCAAGAAATGGCCGAACGGGCAATGAACCTCCTGCGCCCGAACCTGGCCGAAGCGTTCTCCGACGCGGTCCAGTAAGCCTTCCCTGCCTGCCGTTCCCGGCGCTGCCTGGCAGCGTGCCGTTGCGTGTACGCTGCCGGCGGCAGTGCGCTGCGTGATTATTCGGGATCCTGCAATTCCAAAACCCGACAGCGCACCTATGTCGATGATGTCTACTACCGCAAACTTGCGGGGGCGACTTATGCGTTCGTCGATCGATCGCTGACAAGTGCCAAGAGTAGACCCCTCCTTTCCCTCTCATCAAGGAACATCGACATGCACACGGATGCAAAGGCTGCCGGCGCGAGTGCCCTGGCCAAGGACGTTGAACCAGACGCGACCAAAGTCGACCTGCGCGACATCTTGGTGCTCGGCGCTGGCCAGCTCGGCATGGCGGTCATAAGAGCGCTTGCTCCCCACGTACAAGCCGCCCGCGAACGGCTGACGGTGCTCGTGTCGCCGCAGACGGTCAACTCCGCGGACGACCCGACGCTCGCCGCCCTACGCAAGCTTGGCGTCGACGTGGTGGGCCAGGACCTCGTGGCGGACGAGCAAACGCTAACCAGCGTTTTCAAACGCTTCAGGACGGTCGTGAATTGCACGGGCTTCGTGGCCGGCCCGGGCACCCAATTGAAGATCACCCGCGCGGTATTCGCAGCAGGAGTGAAGCGGTACTTCCCGTGGCAGTTCGGTGTCGATTATGACGTCGTTGGCCGGGGCAGCGGACAACCTGTGTTCGACGAGCAGTACGAGGTTCGGGGATTGTTGCGTGGCCAGAGCCGTACCGAGTGGGTGATCGTCTCGACCGGCATGTTCACCAGTTTCCTGTTCGAGCCGTCGTTTGACGTCGTTGACCTCGAACGCCGGACGATCCATGGGCTCGGCAGTTGGGAGACGAAGGTCACGGTCACGACGCCGGAAGATATCGGAAAGCTCACCACGCACATACTGCTTGCCGAACCACGCATCGCCAACCAGGTCGTCTTCGTGGCGGGGGACACCCTTTCCTATGGAGAGCTCGCAGAGCGGGTCGAGCGCGTCACCGGTGTCTCGTTCGAAAAGACGGTATGGACCCTCGACAAGCTGCGCGCCGACCTGGCGGCCGCTCCCGATGACGTCATGACCCGTTACCGCGCGGCGTTCGCCCAGGGCGATGGCATGTGGTGGGACAAATCAAACACCTACAACGCACGCCATGGGATCGAGACCGTGGACGTGGAGGGCTACCTGCGCGCGCGGCTGGGCTGATATCTCACAGGCCTTGCTCAGGCGTGGGCCGCCAGGCAGCGCGAAGGCCTACAGGCAGGAAGCCGTCAGCCGGAGGTAGAGTGGTCGGGGCGGCGGGATTCGAACTCGCGACCCTCTGCTCCCAAAGCAGATGCGCTACCAGGCTGCGCTACGCCCCGATCGGCGACGATTGTACCTGAGTTTGAACTGCCTTCGCGCGGCTTGGGTCCCGGCCGGCGCCGGAATCGATGGGGATGGCCTCATCCCGGCGGCGAAATGCCGCGATGCGCCCCTCCGGCGTATGGTGCGCGACCACGATGCGGGCCCGCCTAAGCTCGGCGAGCTGCGCCGCTGCGATCCCGAAGTACTGCAGGAGCTGTTCGTCGCTCAGCGGAGGCGGATAGCGGCGCCGGCTCTCCCCCCGGAATCGCCACCAGTTGTAGCCGGCCCATCCGAATAGGATGAGGGCATTCACGATTGCGACGAGCGCGTAAATCAGC
Source organism: Pigmentiphaga sp. (assembly GCF_019689535.1). GTDB lineage: Bacteria > Pseudomonadota > Gammaproteobacteria > Burkholderiales > Burkholderiaceae_B > Pigmentiphaga. The sequence continues at coordinate 8,346 of NZ_JADGHH010000091.1, read as the reverse complement.
AGGGTGCGCATCGTAGGCAGCACCTCTTGCCAGAAAGGCACCGGGATGCCTGCCAAGCGTTCCTGCGCGAGGTTGACGATCCCGCGGCCGAACAAGATGATGAAAGCAACCCACGCAAGCGCGGTCAAGGCGACGTCCAGCCAATAGCGTGGGAGCGAGCGCCGTGTCCTGACGATCATGGTCGAGGCGTCGATGCGGGCCGGCAGCACGGCATGCCAGCCCGGTTTCGCCGGTGTGGTTTCAGCTGTCTTGCTCATGGATTCTCCCGTGCATGAATGCCCCGGTCGGGGCTCACCCAGCGCGCGCGCCGCCTCCTGGCCCGGAGCATCACCTTCGGGAAGCTGACGAGCGAGGTAAACAGGCTCAGCATCCAATAGGCCAAGGGGTACCAGATCACCCAATAAAGCGCCCTTGCCAGCCCGGGCTCATAACGGCGGTCGATGAAAAGGCTGACGGCGAACTGCGCCAGGCACGCCCCTGCCAGCACCAGTCCCGTGAAGGCGGGCGGAACCAAGGTCTCGATGTGGATATGCGCCGGTAACGCCACGAACTTGCCCAGAGCCCAGAGAATGATGGACATGGCGAATGCGAACGCCCAAAAGGTCGATAGACAGAACTCGAACACCAGCGGCCACAGGCGACGATGCCTCCAGCCCCAGATAGACTGGATGTTTTCCAGGAAGACCTCCGCCCCGCCCTGGGCCCAGCGCAGCCGCTGCCTCCACAATCCGCGGAAGGTTTCCGGCATCAAAATCCAGCACAGCGCGCGCGGCTCATAGAAGATGGACCAGTGGTCGCGCTGCAGCTTCCAGCTGATGTCAATGTCCTCCGTCACCATATCGAGGCCCCAGTACCCCGCGCGGTGCAAGGCCTGCCGCCGGAACGCAGCAACCACCCCTGATACGGTGAACACCTGTCCATAGACCCGCTGGGTGCGCTTGATCAGCCCGATGATGGAGGAAAACTCGCCCACCTGGACCTGGCCGATAAGCGTGGAGCGGGTCCGCACGCGCGGGTTGCCGGTCACGGCGCCGACGCGCGGATGAACGAGCATGGGATGCACGAGATAGGACACGGCGTCGGGATCGAGCATGGCATCCCCGTCGATGCACACCAGATACTCGCTGTTGGCCGCCAGCGCCCCCATGCGCAACGCCATCGCCTTGCCCTGGTTCTCGGCCAGGTGCACGACGCGAAGCCGCGGATGGCGGGAAGCAAGCTCGCCCAACATCTGCGCGGTTCCGTCCTGCGACCCGTCGTTGATGGCGATGACTTCTATGTTGGCGTAATTTTGGTTCAGCGCCGCAAGGATGGTCTGCTCACCATGCTCCGCCTCGTTAAAGCATGGAACTAGGATGCTCACCAGCGGGCGGCCGGGCAGCTCGGGCACGGCGCCCGGATCGTTCCAGCGCCACTGCCGCTCCCGGTGCCACCAGAAATACAGGCCGCCTGCCATCCAGACGCCCGCCATGAAGAGCGGATAGAAGAAAACGAAATCGAGCAGCACATCGCCGGCGAGCGCGACGGCGATGCCGAACGGCGACACGACCGCCGCCATCAAGACCAAGAAGGCCAGAATGCGATCGTTCATCGGTAGGGATACCAAGCGTTGGACAATGCAGGACGTATGACTTCCAGGCGCGGATGATCCTGGGCAAAGTCGTCGGGGTAGTACCCGAAATGCGGCGCGCCCCGGCGCTGGATGCGTTGCATCCAGCCCGCCAGCCGCGCCGGATCGACGGGGGCGTTGGACTTGCCCCAGTCGCGGCTCTGCAATTCGAAAATGGTCTTCTCGAGCGCACCGGGCCGCTTGGCGACCTCGTCGACCAGGCGGTCCAGCCACCGGTCGACCTGCGCCGCGGGCACTTTTTCCATGAGCGGCATGGCCATCGGCACGGTCCAGTTGTAAGCCGCGAGAAAGTCGTCGAGGTTCTGCGCGAACCAGGCCTCCGACTCCGGATGCAGGACCGGAGCAGCAAAGATGTTCCGTGCAGTCATGACCTGCGGGCCGCGGATGGCGCGCACGCGCGCCGCCAGCTCGGCGGTGAAGTCGATGAGGTAACGGCTCTTGAACCGCGTCCACCGCTGCAAGGTCCCGGCATCGGCGCGCAAGGCCGGGATCGAATCCGGCAGCCCTGCCGCGCGATAGATCGCAATCGCCGCTTCGCCCGCATCCTCGTCGTCCGCCAGGATCGCGTCGTCGTGAAAGAGGATGCCGTCGAATATCGCGTGATAGGCCAGGTCCTCGTAGAGCGCGCCGATCCGGGCCCGCACCTCGGGCGAGAACGGAGACAAGCGACGGTATTGCTTGGCGTCCACCACCGCCCCGTGCTCCGGCGACCACCTCGCCACCCTGGGCAACGCCGGGTCGAGATCGAAGGCAAGCACAGGCATCCAAGCGAACACCGCCACTTGGGCGCGCGTGCGCAATTGCCAGGCGGCCCGGCCGAAAAGGTCGGCGCGCACCGGCAACAGGCGGTTGGGGAAATAAACCGACCGCACCAGGCCGTCGCCGGCAGGATCCGCGAATGCCTGCAGGAACACGGCCGAGATCTGCATGTCGGCGATGCGCTGCACGAGCGCGCCGAGATTGCGCTCCATTTGCGCCGGATCAGGATCGTAGACGTAATCCAAGTCCACATGCGCGACGCGCATGTGCTTGACGTTCTGGATCCCTACGATGGCGTTGGCGACGTTCTCCGTGGAAGCTTCGCCCGACAGCAGCACGCGCGGCGTCGACATGAGGCGGTCAACCCGGCCCAGGCCGGCGTCTAGCGTCAACGCGAGCTCGTAGCCGTCCTCCGCGACGATCTTCAGGGCGGCGCCCTGCGCCGCGCCATAAGGCCACACCCACACTCGCGGCGCCTTGCCGGTGACGCGCCGGATTGTTTCGGTGATGCGGGAGACATCCCGGGCGATGCGCCCGGCGTACTGCCCGGGGCGCTCGTAGGTTCCGCTCGTGCCGTCATAGGTGAGTGCGGCTGCGGCCGGCAGTTCGCTGCCCTGGGGATTGGCGCGCACGCCGTGGTGCAAGTCGTCGGTATGTGCGCCGATCTCCACGAGGCCAGAGCGCGACATCTCCGCGACCTGTTCCCAAGTGAGGAACATCTCGCGTGGTACCGGCTCTCCGCCGAAGTTCACGTCCCGATCAGCGGGCGTGTCGATCCACGCGCCCACGGGGGCGAGCACGGCAGGCCAGCCGTAAGCCTTGAGTATCGGGAAAACGCGGGTATAAAAGCTGCGGTAGCCGTCGTCGAACGTCAGTAGCACCGCTCGTGGGGGCAAGGGCGGGCCGCCCCGATGCGCTTGCAGGACCTGATCGACCGAGACCGCGCGATAGCCGTTCTCGCGCAGCCAGGCCAATTGCTCGATGAACTGGTCGGTGCGCACCGAGACGTACTTCAGATTCGGCGTCCCGTCCTCGATATGGTGATAGGCCAACGCGAGCAGCCGGTCCTCAGGCCAAGGCAGCTCCGATGCCGCGACCGGGCGTTCTGCGGGCGGAACGAATCGGGGAATGTCCTTCGCGCAGCCGGCCAGGCAGGTGCATGCCGCAACCGCCATCGCGGCCAGCACCAGGCGAAAACGAACCACATGCATCGTCTTGCTCTCAGAACCGGTAAATCACATCGAACATGAGCCGCCACTCCCGCTCGCGCGTCCCGTCGTAGGGACGCGTCATGCCGACCAGCGTGGCGCCCGCCTCGAACACATCCCGGGTGCGGTAACGCTGCCCGTAGCTGACCACGCCCACCGCGCCGGAGCCGAAACCGCGCTGCGCATAGCTGCCCAGCGCGACGGAGGCACGTTGCTCCCAAACCGTCTCGTAGCGGCGGTAAAGAATATGGTTGACCGTCACTGACGGCAGGAACGTGAAATCGCGGCGCGGATTGAAGTAAGGTGCGTCGGTGCGCGTATTGCGCGACGCCGCCAGCTCCAGCCCCAGATCGACTTTCACGTGGGGGCTCGTATACAAGCGCTCGCTGCCCGCCAACACCACCGTCAGCCGATCATTGCCGTCGCTGAACCGGGCGGGCGCGAGGGACAGCCTCCACTCCCGGCGCTCGCTTTCGCGCCACCGCACATAGCCGAGCAACGAATTGGAGAAAATACCGTGGTGCAGGGCCCGCAGCGGCGTATCGCGCGACCGCAAGGCTGCCTCGCCGCCGAGCTGCCAATGGTCGTCGACGTCGTAGGCGAGCGAGACGCGGGCGCCTCGCCGGACGCCGAAGCCATAGTGATTGAGCGACAACTCTGCCTCGGCAGTGAGATCGCGCCCGCGCCACTCTGCCCCCGCGCGCACCCAACGATAATCGCCACGCCCCTCGAGGAACTTCCCCGTGGAGAATCCTACCCCGCCGAAAGCGCGCCAGTTGTAATGGCGCGGCGCAGGTAGAGATAGGCCGACGCCACGCTCGACAGGGCGTAGCCGGGCACCTTTACGCCTTCGTCACGCAGCGCCTCATATTCGGCCACCACGTCCTGCATGCGCACGCGCGCGTGCAAGGCCAGCAGGCGATCGACCCGGATCCGCCGGACGTCCTCCGCCGCCTCCGGTCCCAGCGCCCGCCAGGCCGACAGCAGCTCTTCGTAGCGGGCGAGCGCGCGGTCGGCAACGGCAAAGCGCTCGCTTTCACTGCGTGAAGGCAGGGATGCAAGCCGGGTCAACTCCGCGGCGACATCTCCCTCCAACCGACGCATCTGCGCCGGCGTCAGCAAGCCGGGATGCTGGCGCGCCAGCCTCAGTGCGGGTTCGGGCATGCCAGCGCGCTGCCAGGAGAGGATGCGCTCCCTGGTTACGTAAGGACGCTGGGGCGCCAATTCGTAGGCTTGCTCGACGGGGCCAAGCGCGGCATAGGGACCCTCGGCACGCAGGTCGGCGTAGGCGAGCACCAGATGGGCGTCGGGATCGCCTGCATTGCGGCGCACCAGCGCGCGGGCGCGCTCCAGGGCCTCCTCGGCGCGGCCGGCGTCGGCCAGGGTCATGATCTCGCCGTGCTCGAACGCTGCGACGCCCGGATAGCTCCTCACCCCTTGCCTGAACAAGGAGAGAGCCTCTTCCCAGCGCCGCTCGTCGCGCTGGGCCCGTGCCTCCCGCAACAGGGAGTGGTACACATCGCCCTGCGCATGGGCACACGGCAAGATGAGACAGAGTAAAGCCAACGATAGGCTAAACGTGTATCGACGCGGCCGGCTCAAGGGAGAGATGCGCAAGCGTTGCTCCCCCAGCGAAGTCGGACGCGACGCTTCGGGCAAGAACAACATGGACCGCCTTAAAGGATGAGCATCCGCGCGACCGGAGCACCTGCCGGTCGCCTTACCTTGACATGTGTGAAGGATCGATACGGCTTGAGCGGAACAGCGTTGCCCGCCAGGGACGCGCAGGCGCGAGCCGCCATCCTATCGAAGGCGGAATTCCACCATCGATCGAGCCTAGGGGCGAAGCGTTGTTGAGATTTGTTGACGATCAGGTTCAGGGCGCCGGCCTCCCGGCTCCACTCACCCGAACCGGCCGGTGATGTAGTCCTCGGTGGCCTTCTTGGTCGGCTTGATGAAAATTTGCTCGGTCGCGCCAAACTCGACCAGTTCGCCCAGGTACATGTAGGCGGTGTAGTCCGAGCAACGCGCCGCCTGCTGCATGTTGTGGGTGACGATGACCACCGTGTAATCGTTCTTCAGTTCGGCGATCAGCTCTTCGATCTTGGCGGTGGAGATGGGGTCCAGGGCGGAGCACGGCTCGTCGAGCAGGAGCACCTCGGGCTTGATGGCGATGCCGCGCGCGATGCACAGGCGCTGCTGTTGGCCGCCAGACAGGCTGTAGCCGCTCTGGCGCAGCTTGGTCTTGACCTCTTCCCACAATGCAGCCTTGGTCAGCGCCCATTCCACGCGCTCGTCCATTTCACCCTTGCTCAGGTTCTCGAACAGGCGCACTCCGAAGGCGATGTTGTCGTAAATGCTCATCGGGAAGGGCGTGGGCTTCTGGAAGACCATCCCCACCTTGGCGCGGATGAGCGAGATGTCCATCTTGGACGTCAGTAGATTCTCGCCATCCATGTTGATCTCTCCCTCGGCGCGCTGGTCCGGATAGAGCTCGAACATGCGGTTGAACGTGCGCAGCAACGTGGACTTGCCACATCCGGAAGGCCCGATGAATGCCGTGACTTTTTTTTCTGGGATGCGCATGTTGATGTTGCGCAGGGCATGGAACTTCCCATAGTAGAAGTTCAGGTTCTTGACCTCTAGCTTGGGGGCGGGAATGTTGGCAGCGTTTTCCATGACGGATCCAGTAAGGCGCGCAGCGTGCGTTTCAGGCGGCATGCTTGCGGAACAGCAGGCGGGCGACGATGTTGATGGCCAGCACGAGCAGCGTGATCAGCGCCGCGCCTGCCCAGGCCAGCCGCTGCCAGTCGGCGAACGGGCTCATCGCGAACTGGAAGATCGTGACCGGCAGGTTGGCCATGGGCGCGTTCATGTTGAACGACAGGAACTGGTTGTTCAGTGCGGTAAACAGCAGCGGCGCCGTCTCGCCGGAGATGCGCGCCACCGCGAGCAGCACGCCGGTGATGATGCCGGACCGTGCCGCGCGATAGCAGACCATGGTGATCATCTTCCACCGGGGGCACCCCAGGGCAATACAAGCTTCGCGCAAACTGTTCGGCACCAGTCTGAGCATGTCGTCGGTCGTGCGCACCACGACGGGAATAACGATGACCGCCAGGGCCAGCGTGCCTGCCCACCCGGAGAAATGCTGGAGGCGCGCGACGAACACGCTGTAGATGAAAAGCCCGATCACGATGGAGGGCGCGGACAGCAGCACGTCGTTGATGAAGCGCGTGGTGGGCGCGAGCCACCCGCGCCCGCCGTATTCTGCGAGATAGGTGCCCGCCAAGATGCCGATGGGGGTACCGATGAGCGTCCCCATGCCGGCCATCATGACGCTACCCACCAACGCGTTGAGCAGTCCTCCGTCCTCGCCGGGGGGCGGGGTAATCTGGGTGAATAGCGTGAGCGACATGGCCGCCGCGCCTTTGGTGAGCAGGGTCAGGATGATCCAGAACAACCAGAATAGGCCGAACACCAGCGCAGCGGCGGAAAACGCCAGCATCACCTTGTTGACCAGCCTGCGACGGCGGTAGACGGGGTTCTGCATGGAAATGACGGACATCTCGACTCCTCAGGTCCGGACCCCTTCGTTCTTCGCCAGGCGCATCAATAGCAGCTTCGAGCAGGCAAGCACGATAGTGGTGATGAGGAAGAGGATCAGGCCAAGTTCGATCAGCGCCGACAAATGCACCTCGTCCGAGGCTTCGGCGAATTCATTGGCCAGCGCCGAAGCGATCGAGTTGCCCGGCGCAAACAGCGAACCGGAAAGCCGGTAGGCATTGCCGATCACGAAGGTGACGGCCATGGTCTCGCCCAGCGCGCGCCCCAAGCCGAGCATGATGCCGCCGACGACCCCGACCTTGGTGAAGGGCAACACCACGCGGGAAACCACCTCCCAGGTGGTTGCACCGAGGCCGTAGGCCGACTCTTTCAGCATGGGAGGCACGAGCTCGAACACGTCGCGCATGACCGCCGTGATGAAGGGAACGATCATCACCGCCAGAATGATGCCCGCGGTGAATACGCCTATGCCGAAGGCCGGCCCCTGGAACAGGATGCCCGCTCCCGGAAGATGGCCCAACACGGCGATGAGAAACGGTTGGACGTATTGCTTGAACAGCGGCGCAAAAACGAACAGGCCCCACATGCCGTAGATGATGGAGGGAATGGCCGCCAGCATCTCGATGGCGGTGCCCAGCGGTCGGCGCAGCCAACCGGGAGCCAGTTCGGTGAGGAACAACGCGATGCCGAAAGACACCGGCACGGCGACCAGGAGCGCGATGGCCGAGGTGACCAGCGTGCCGACGATGGGCACCAGCGCGCCGTATTCATTGTTGACCGGATCCCATTCCGAGGACCATAGGAACGAAAAACCGTACTTCTCGAGGGTGAGCCGGCTACCCGCCACGAGCGAGATCAAGATGGCCGCCAACAGGCTCAGCACGGCAAACGCGAAAAACCGCGTCAGATGTTTGAACAACGCGTCCACGGTCGCGTTACGGTTTTTCTTCATCGCAGGCGTGTTCTCGGTAATGGCGGCTGCGGGGGACGATTTTCCCCGGATCACGCCCGCAATGTTATCAAGGACCGCGCTCATGCAAATTCCGGAAAGGGAGAAACGGATGAGGGGAACACCGGCGCAAGAAGCGGGGCGGGCGCTTGGAGCCCGCCCCGTTCTGCCGGGCATGCCCCTGTGTCTTTTAAAAAAATCCGAGCCCACGGGACGGAGCTAAAACACATATT
>NZ_JADGHH010000090.1 GCF_019689535.1 Pigmentiphaga sp. | reverse complement strand
CGGCCCTTGGCGACCCGGACCGAGGCCGACACATTGCTCGCCTTCAAGCCGCGGACGACGAGGCTACCGATCTTGATGGTGCCATTGGCCGTGACGCCTTCCAACATCGACAGGTCGACGGGCTGGTCGGCCGAAACCTGGCCTGCCCCCGTCGAGCCGCTCCGGCGCGTGGCATCGGCCTTGCGTGCCGGGACAAGCTTATCGAGGTCGAGCGTGTCGGCGGACAGGCTGAACGTCACGCGCGGTTCGTCGAACTCCGCGACCTCGGTCGTGGCGCGAAATTGACCGCCCTCGAGCGTTGCGTCGATGCGGGCGGAAACCAGCTCCTTCTCCAGGTCTGCCCGCACTCTGCCCGTGAAGGGAATCTGCATTGGCCCGGCAGGCAAGGCGGGGTCGCTGATATCGACCCGCCCTTCCGCCTCAGTCAGCGACGCCGCCTTGCGGCGCAGGCTGGCCTCCAGCGGGGAGGCGGCGGAGAGCTTGATCACCCGTTCCCCGTCCCGGATCTCTCCGTCCACGGCGACGCGGCTCATGCCCAGTTTGTCGGCATTGCCCGAGACGCCCGATAGCTCCAGCCGCGCGTCTACGGTACGCTCCCCGCTCATGCGCAACCTCGCCGTGACGGCCTCGCCGCGCGCCTGGTCGGGGGAAACGTTCAACGTCGGCGCCGAAAGTGAGAGCTCGAACGCATCGGGGCCGAACTTTCCCTGCGAAGACAGAGAGAGTTTCTCCACCTGCAGCTGGCCTTCCGACAGTCCCGCCATCAGCCGGGGGACCTCCAAGCGCGCATCGACCCCCGTCAGCGGCCGCGTACCCGCGACATCGCCCTGGAAAGAGACCGATACACCCGACGCGTCGATGGATTCACGCAGGCCGTCGTACGCGATCTCGCCGCGCGCGGTCAGCGCCGTCGCGCGGATCGACGGCAGGACGCCCATCGCCTTGAAGTCCAGTCCTTTGACCGACACGCGCTTCGCGGCGGGATCGAAGGTCAGGCGGCCTTGGCTCTGCACCGAGGCGTCTACGCGCGGCGTCTGCCCCAGCACGCGTGCCGAGACCGAGAACTCGAAGGGCCGGCGGGGCGCCACGCGCCCCGTGGTGGCCGCAAGCCGCTCCACCCGCATGGACGTGCCGCGGACATAGTCGCGCAAAGCCAGCTCGCCGCCGGTGAACTCGATGCCCGCCACGTCGAATTCCAGGGGTTTGGCTTCTTCGGCCTGGAGCTGGCCCTTGGCGGCAGGGCCTGCGTCGTCGGTCGTCTCTCCCAGCAGGTCGTCGAAGTTGAACTTGCCGTTCTGGTAGCGCACCACGTTGGCCTTGAGGCCGGTCACCTTGATGTGGTCGACCACGATGCGGCCGGCCAGCAACGGCAGTACGGCGACCGACGCCCGCGCCGAATCGGCGGCGGCGAAGATCTGGGCGGAGCGGGGTTCGGAAAGCGAGAAATGCTCCATCTCCACGCCCAAGCTGGGGAAAAAGCTCAGCTTCAGCTTGCCATCGATGCGCAGCGTGCGATCGTAACGATTCTTGACCGCGTCGGCGATCGGTTGCTTGTAATGATTGGGGTCGACCCATAATGCCAAAGCCGTCACCCCGAGGGCCGCGATGGCGACCAGGATGGCCCCACTGATTGCGATGCGCTTGAACCACCGCATGTAACACGTCCCCCCTCGATCCCAGGAAGCGGGTCTGTCTTCGCCCGGCTTCCCCCACTTTAGCCCAAGGCATTATCATAGCGGCACGACCTCTGCGCTCATGCACGGAAGGCGTCCCCCGGAATCCCTGCCATTGCGACGGAGCACCAGGCATGACGACGGAGACTTCCCCCATCGAACGCATCGCTTCCCGTACGGCGCATGTCGGCGGCGGCATCAGTGTCGACCGGGTCCTGCCCGTCAGGCAGCGCCGACGCATCGGCCCCTGGTGCTTCCTGGACCATGCCGGGCCTGCCCGCTTCGCTCCCGGCCAGGGGTTGCTGGTCGAAGCCCATCCGCACATCGGCCTGCAGACCTTCACCTGGCTCATCGAGGGCGAGGCCCTGCACCGCGACAGCCTGGGCAACGAACAAGTGCTGCGCCCGGGCCAAGTGAACCTGATGACAGCCGGCATCGGCATCAGCCACACCGAGGAATCCTTGCCGGACCAGCAGGTATTGCATGCGGCCCAGCTCTGGATCGCGCTTCCGCCCGACAAGCGGGACATGCCGCCTGCCTTCGACCATTACCCGGACCTGCCGCGATGGACGGAATCCGGCGTCGAGTCCACGTTGCTCGCGGGCACGTACGCGGAACGCAGCGCCCCTACCCGGGTGCACTCTGCCCTGGTCTGCCTGGACATGTACTGCGAGGCTGGGGCGTCGTTCCGTCTTGCGCTCGATCGTCGCTTCGAACACGGCCTGATGGTGCTCGAAGGCGCCGCGACGGTGAACGGGGAAGCCTTCGGCGTCAACGAACTCGCCTATGCTAGTGCCGGGCGCGCGGAACTCTCGCTGGCCGTCGCGGCGGGCACCCGGCTGCTGCTCATCGGCGGCGAACCGCCTACCGACGAGCTGACGATTTGGTGGAATTTCGTGGGCAGCAAAGAAGCGATCGCCCAGGCCCAGCGGGACTGGGAAGCGCGCAGCCCCCGCTTTGGCTCGGTCAAGGGATACGAAGAACGCCGCATCGCCCCGCCCCCCTTGCCCTGGTAGCTTTCCACCACTCGAAAAGCAGCCCATGCGGCCCTTGATTCCGGATGCTCCGGTGTTTAGCGTGTACGGCGCGCCGCCTCCGGGCCGGCGTCCGCAATCACTCGACCAGAAATACCGGAGACGTCCATGTCCTTTCCTGCTTCCAGGGTCGCGGCCCTCTTTGCCGCGACGGCATTGCTCTGCCAGCCCGCGCTCGCCGTCGACTACCCCACCCGCCCCGTCACCTTGGTCGTCGGTTACCTGCCAGGCGGCGCGATCGACCAATCGGCCCGACTGATCGCGAACGAACTGGCCAAACGCTGGAAACAGTCGGTCATCGTAGAGAACAAGCCCGGGGCGAACGCCACCATCGCGGCCGCCGCCGTGGCCGAAGCGCGTCCCGACGGCTACACCTTGCTGGTTGCCGCAACCAGCCATAATCTCAATAAATTCGTCAACAAGAGCCTGCGCTACGACGTAGAGAAATCGTTCACGCCGGTCGCGCAAACCGTCGAAGTCCCCAATGTGCTGGTGGTGAATGCCGCCTCGCCCTACCAAAACCTCGCCCAGCTGCTCGCCGCCCTGCGCGAAAAGAAAAAACCGTTCAGCTACGCGTCGCAAGGCGTCGGCGGCGTGCCTCACCTGGCCGGGGAACTGTTCAAGATCAAGACTGGCACCGAGATCCTGCACGTTCCCTACAAAGGCGCGGCCCAGGGCATGACAGACCTCATCGGCGGCGTGGTGGACATGTCTTTTCCCACGCCGGGTTCGGCCATGGCCTACATTACCCAGGGCAAGCTGCGCGCGCTGGCCGTCGCCTCGAACGAGCGCCTGGAACAGCTCAAGGACGTTCCAACCTTCGCCGAGGCGGGCCTGCCCGATTTCCTCATCAGTACCTGGCACGGCATTTTGGCGCCGGCCGGCACGCCCCCGGAAATCGTCGAGAAGATCAATGCGGATGTAGGCGACATCCTACGCGATCCCGCCGTGCAGCAAGCCATGCAGGCGCAAGGCAACCTTGCCGCCAAGCCGCAGACGCCCGCCGAATTCGGCAGCCAGCTGGCACGGGAACTGAAGGTTTACGGAGACCTCGCTTCACGCATCGACCTGCGCAGCAATTGAACGGGCGTCATGGTTTGTCCGCGAGCGGCAGATAGATGCGAGTCCGCAACGCCGAAGGCGCGACGGACTTGGGATCGTTCAGGTACTCCTCGAATACCGGGAAGTCTCCTGGCTGCTCGCCGCTCGCAGGCAGCCAGCCACCGAACAGCCACGCATAGGCGGTATCTAGCTCACTGTACGGCCCGACGTGCTCCAGCACGGCACAGCGTCCCGCCGGCAGCGCCAAGCGTTGCAACGGCTCGGCGATTTCCGTCCCGGACCCGACCTCGACGCCTGCCGCCGCTCGCAGCGCTTCCTTTGCAACCTGCTCCGGGTCGTCGAAATACACGCCGAAAGAACGGGCGCCCTCGCGCAACAACCCGCGGTTGGCCGCCAGCATGAACAGCCGGTCGAAGGTCGCGCCAATGCCGAGATAGTCGCCAACGGGCTCCAGGCGCCGCTCATAGTGGGTGCGGGTTTGCGATTTCACGAGGTCCTCTCCTGGCGCGCACTATAGGAATGCTCGCTTTGCAGATTTTGCGATTTTGCCGTTCCGGACGGTTGCGGGAGAGAGGACTAGAATGAAATCTTCCACACGCAAGGATTCGCCGTGTCCGATTTCGCCAAGATCAAGCATGCCATCCGGCGCTTTGCCAGCGAGCGCAATTGGGACCAGTTTCATTCGCCGAAAAACCTCGCCATGGCATTGAGCGGCGAAGCCGGCGAGCTGGTCTCCATTTTCCAGTGGATGACGGAAGAGGAATCGAAGGAGCTCAACCCCATCAAGCTGTCGGAAGCAGCGGACGAAATTGCCGACGTGCAGTTGTATCTCGTCGCGCTGGCAGACAAACTGGACATCGACATTGCCCAGGCGGTCGAGCGGAAGATGCTGAAGAACGCAATGAAGTATCCGCGCGAGGCCTCCTACGGCAGTGCACGCAAATACGACGAAGACGGCGAAGCCTGAACGCCGGCAGGCCCGCCGGATGACGTTTCAGTCATGGGAGAAAAGTGCCGGGCGCCTGCCGGTGCCCGACGCAGAGAGCTAACGGCTTACAGGCCTTCGGAAAACCCGGTTCGCGGGGCATTGACGACCGGTTGGTTAATGGTGGTACGTTCGCCCCGATGCCAATAGGGGTCGGTCTTGTAGTGGCCATGCAGCGAACTCGCCCATGCGGCATCGGCAAACCTAGGCCAGTGGTCTTTGTCGAAACCTTCCGCCTGCTTCACGACCTCCGCGGGCACGCCGAGTATGAACGCCTTGCGGTCGGTATCCAGCGTCAATGCGTTCCATGGAATGGCCAGCAGCTTGTCGCCCATCCCGAGGAATCCCCCGCTGGACAGCACGGCGTACGCAATACGCCCGGAGCTTACGTCCAGCATGATTTCTTTGATCGATCCGACGTCGACATCGTCGGCGCTGTAAACCGTATTCCCGTCCAGCGTGGCGGCAGCCATGATGTGCGGGCCGGGACCCTCTGCCGTCATGCCGCCTTCTCCCACGATGCCTGCGCCTTGTTTCGACGCAGGGGTCTCGGTTAGTGCCATGGTCGTCTCCTCGCCGACGCCTGTCGCTTCCTACGCCGCGTCGGCGCAATGGTTTCATGATTTGGAAGCGCACTATGCGTCAGCAAGGAGCGTGCCGCACTCATTCCGAGTAGGTGTTGCCCTGCCGGATCAATTCCGGCGTGCCGATCAGCTCATTGAGTTGCTGGAAGTCCAGCATCTGCTCACGCCAAGGCGCCGTCGTGCCGTGCGCATGCAGGCTGGCGTAATAGCCGCGTAGCGTATGCGCCACGGCACGCGCCGTGCCGCCGGGGAAGATGGCGATACGAAAGCCGTACTGCTGCAATTCGGCAGCGCTCTGCACAGGCGTCTTGCCGCCTTCCACCATGTTGGCCAGCAGCGGCGCGCGGCCCGCGAAACGGCTGCACGCCGCACGCATCTGCTCGGGGGAGCGCAAGGCTTCGATGAATAACGCATCGACCCCGGCCTCGAGATAACGTTCGGCGCGCTCCAGCGCAGCATCCAGCCCCTCCACGGCCAAGGCATCGGTACGTGCCAGGATGAGGGTTTGGTCCGAATCGCGCGCGTCCAGGGCGGCCTTGAGCTTGCCCACCATCTCCGCCGCCGGCACCACGGACTTTCCATCAAGGTGGCCGCAGCGTTTCGGAAATGTTTGGTCCTCCAACTGGATCACTGCGGCGCCGGCGCGCTCGAGCCCGCGAACCGTGCGCATCACGTTCAAGGCATTGCCGAAGCCTGTATCCGCATCGACGATGACCGGTAGCGCAACCCGCTCCGTAATGCGCGCCAGGGTGTCGGCGACCTCGGTATACGTGGTGAGGCCGACGTCAGAGCGCCCAAGCCGGGTGTACGCAATCGACGCGCCCGACAGGTACAAGGCCTCGAAGCCGGCCTGCTCGGCGATAAGCGCGCTGAAGGCGTCATAAACGCCGGGGGCGAGGACGATTTCGGAGCGCGCCAAGCGTGCGCGCATGTCGTGAGGCATGAGAAATTCTCCGTCAGGCGGTCTTGGACGCAGCCAAGGCCCGTTCGAAACTCTGGCAATCCGTCACGTCGGCAATGCCCGCCATGTCGGCCAGCGCAGTAGCATGCACCGACTCGCGGAAGGCCGCGCAGCCGTCGGCCAACACAATGACGTGATACTCGCGCATGTGCGCGTCGCGCACGGTGCTCGCCACGCCACCGTTAGTCACGATCCCGCACACGGCAACCGTCTCGATGCCCGCATGGCGCAGCACCCAGTCGAGCTGCGTATTGAAGAACGCGGAATACGCGACCTTGCAGACCGACACATCGACCAATCCATCCAGCTCGGGCACATTGGCCTGGCCGCGGCTGCCGGGCGCGAAGTCTCCCTTGCGCAGGAAGGGTCGCAAGGCAGCCAGGTGGGGCGCAATCATGGGCTCGCCCCGGCCGTTGGGCCACAGGGTGAACTGGCTCGCCGCCACCAAGCCGCCGGCCTGTTTGACGGCGCGCGCTACCGCTGCCACGCGGGGGGGTAGATCCAACGCCGCCTTGCTGACTGCCCCGCCCCGGGCATACGCGCCGTCCGGAGCGAGGAAATCATTCTGGAGATCGACGATCACGAGTGCAGTACGTGCCGGATCGAGAGGAGAGTCGAGGGTCATGTCATGCAATCCGTGCGTGCTGCCTCAGGCGGGCGCGCCTTCACGCGCCAGTCGCTTGCGCAATTGGTTCAGCAGGCCGCCGCTGCGGGCCATGTCAACGAGGAAATCGGGAATCGGTTCACACGCCAGCACGCGGCCGTCCTGCGCGAGGATCTCAGGCGTGCCCGCAAAACGAACGCCGATGCACTCGCCATCCGCCAGGGTTTCGGCCTGCGGGCAGGTCAACAGCATCAGCCCCAGGTTGAACGCGTTGCGAAAGAACAATCCGCCGTAAGAGGGGGCAATCACCGCCGCAACGCCCAGCCGCACCAACGCTGCCGCGGCCTGTTCGCGCGACGAGCCGATGCCGAAGCCCGGACCCGCCACGACCACGTCCCCGGGCCGAACTTCGCTGGCGAACTCCGGACGCACCGATTCCAGGCAATGCTGGGCGATGACCTCGATTCCGTGCTGCATGACGTAGCCGGGTGCCAACAGGTCGGTGTCGACGTCCGAGCCGAGCTTCCAGACTCGGTGCCGACCGGTTTCACTCAACGCGACCATGCCTCGTTGTGCCATTTCGCTCATGCCAGCACCTCGCGCGGATCGCTGATGTAGCCGCGCAATGCCGACGCCGCCACGGTATACGGCGAAGCCAGGTAAACGCTGGCCGTGGGCGAACCCATCCGGCCTTTGAAGTTGCGTGCTGTCGTGGATATCACTGTCACATTGTCTCCCACGGCATTGCCATAACCCGAGCATGCGCCACATGAAGTTGGGTACAACTCGCCACCCGCGTCGAGGAGCGCCTGCAGTACGCCTTCGCTGCGCGCTGCTTCCTGGTCCTTCACGCTGGCGGGTGCAACGATCAACCGCACTCCCGGGGCAACGCGCCGGCCGCGCAGCACGGCCGCGGCCGCGCGCAAATCGTCCAGCTTGGCGCCGGTGCAGGCTCCGATATAGGCCACGTGCACCGGAACACGATCGTATTCGCCGATAGGGCGCGAGTTGGCCGGGCTGTGCGGGGCGGCCACCATGGGCGCAAGGCTGCCCGCATCGAAATCGAAACGCGTGCACGGAGCATCGTCGTCGGTCTCCCATCCTTCGATGTCCGGCACCTTGGCCCCGGTGTCGGCCAGCCACTCCACCGTCGTCGCATCCGGCGCAATCAAGCCGACCTGGGCGCCCAGCTCAGCGCTCATGTTAGAGAGCGTCATGCGCTCCTGCATGCTCAACGCCCGTACCGCCGGACCGCAAAACTCGACCGCCTGGTAGGCACCACCGTTCATGCCGAATCGCGCCAGCATGTGCAGCATCATGTCCTTGGCCGTCACGCCTTCGGACAGGCGGCCAGACCAGTGCATGCGCAAGGTCTCCGGCACCCGCACCCAGATCTCGCCCGTGACGACCACCCCGAGCATTTCGGTGGAGCCGATCCCGAACATGTAAGCCCCGAACGCGCCGCCCGTGGGCGAGTGCGAGTCGCCGCCGACGCAGAACATCCCGGGCGTGATGTGTCCGCCCTGAGGCAGGACGACATGGCATATCCCCTGGCTGTCGTAGACGTGGGGCAATTCCTGCTCGCGCGCCCAATCGCGGGCGATGCGGACGATTTTCCTGGAAGTCTCGTCGCGTTCCGGCACGTAATGATCCATGACCAGGACCACCCGCGACTTATCCCAGATCGCGGCTCCCAGCTCCTCCAGCATGGGCTGAAGCCGCCTTGGCCCCGAAGAATCATGGAACATCGCGAGATCTACCTTGCAAGTCACGATCTCGCCCACGTCCACGCGTGCGCGTCCCGCGGCACGCGCGATCAGCTTTTGCGCCAGCGTCTGGCCTTTACCCGGTGACGTATCCACCACTCACCCGATTCCTTGAAGAGCCTGGAAGGCTCGCTAATCTATTGTCCTAACAATAGTACATTTGATTCGGGCGTTTGTGTGGCTTTTCCTGCAAAAGATGGAAACGTTCGCCGCCGCGGGCGGGCGGCGGAACTCGCGATACCGCGCATCGTCGCCACCCCGCGCTCAGCCGAGATAGGCAGCGCTGATATCTTTGCTTACCCAGACCTTGGCGTCGATGTCGCCTACCCGCGACAATTCCATTTCGTACTCATATCGATCCGGGCAATAAAGGCCTTGCAGCCATAGCACGGGCCGGTCTTTCACGTCGTAGACCAGGCGGTTCACCGACAACAATGCCGACCCCAAGGGCATGCCGAGCAATGCCGCGACGGATGCGTCAGCCTGCCGGGCGGAAATGGTTTGGCGGGCGCGACCGATTTCCACGCCCGACTCTTCCATCAGCACCAGCATCGCCTTGCGCCCGAGCTGGCGCCTGCCGAGGTTGCCTGCGAATTCGCGCGGCACCCAGGTCGTAATGTGGGAAACCGGCCCCGCCTTGATGCTGCGCACCCGGACCGCCCGCAGCACCTGGCTCCGCACATCCACCTGCAGTAGCTTGGCGACGTGCTCGTTGGCCGGAAGGTATTCGTGCTCGATGACCTTGACGGTCGTCTCCAGGCTCGCCGCGATGAGGTTGTCGAGCAAGCCCGTCATCTTTGAGGGGCGCGGCGCGTCACGCCCCTCCGGCACAGGTGGCGGCACCCGGCGCGTGCCGCGCCCGGCGGCCCGCTCGATCAACCCTTCCAGCGCGAGATTCTCCAACGCCTTGCGCACCGTTGCCCGCGAGACGCCAAATTCCTCCATCAGCTCCAGTTCCCCGGGGACGCGCTCGTCGTACACGCCGTCGCGCAGCCGCTCTTTCAACACCAGGTAGACGCTGTGGTATTTCGGGAGGGGCAAGGTTTGCTGCATAGGCCTCTCTGTCTTATTGTCTGTCCAATAGAACAATTTTCTTGACGGATGACACAACCTGTTCGAATATCCATATGCCGTGTTTTTTCTTTCAGGTCTATGCCATGCGCCATCATATTACAGGGGATCTCCGCGCCCGCCCCCGCGCCTTGAATATTCTGCGTCACGCTTTGCTGGCCGTCGGAATCGCAGTCGTATCGACCTCCGCCCATGCGGACAACTATCCCGAACGCCCCATTCGGCTCATCGTGCCGTTCAGCCCCGGGGGAACGACCGACGTCATCGGCAGGTTGGTCGCCAATGCGCTCGAACAGGACATCGGACAGACCGTCTTCGTCGAGAACAAGGGCGGCGCCGGCTCCATCCTCGGCACGGACCTGGGGGCCAAGGCCAAGCCCGACGGCTATACGCTAGTCATCACCAACGGCGCGGCGATCACCACCGGCCACTTGCTCGGCCAGAAGATTCCTTACGATTCCTATAAGGACTTCACCCACATCACCCTGCTTGGCACCTTCCCGAACGGCCTGATCGTTCGCACGAACCACCCGGCCAAGGACTTCAAAGAGTTCCTGGAATTGGCCCGCAAGGCCGGCGGCAAGTACAACTACGGCTCTGCCGGCGTCGGCTCGGCCGGCTTCCTGACGGGCGAAATGCTCAAACAGAAGGCCAACATCGACATGACCCACGTCCCGTACAAGGGCACGGGCCCGGCCATGAACGACCTGCTCGGCGGGCAGCTGGACGCCATCTTTAACAACCTGGGCGTAGCAGCGACCCAATTCCGCGCTGGAAACGTCCGCATCCTGGCAGTGAGCGGTGCCAAGCGCGTGCCGGCCTTCCCCGACGTGCCCACCATGAGCGAAACGATTCCCGGCATGGTAGGCGAAGCCTGGTTTGGCGTTTCCGCGCCCGCGGGACTGCCTGCCCCCGTCACCGAGAAACTGCAGGCCTCGCTGTCCCGCGTCATGGGCAACCCGGATTTCCGCGCGAAGCTCGCGGAGCAAGGGCTTACGCCGATGGGCGCGCCCCAAGCCGAGTTCATCAAGTTCCTCCGCGAGGAAGAGGACAAGTGGGCGTCAGTCATCAAGGCCGCCAACATCAAACTGGACTGAGTAGCTGAGAGAAGTAATGTCCGTCGAATACGCTCCCAAAGGACTCATCGGCCTGCTGACGCCGCAGGCCAACACGACCGTCGAACCCGAGCATTTCATCTTGCTGCCGGCGGGCTACGCCCACATCAACGGCCGCCTGATGAGCGACAAATCCACCATCGAAAGCCGCCTGGTCGACTACGTCGACAGGCTGGAAGATGCGTGCGACCAGTTCGCCAATGCTCCGATCCAGGCGGTATCCGTCGGTTGCACCGGCGCTTCCTACCTGGTCGGTCGTGAACGGGAGAAAGAGGTGTTGGCGAATATCGAGCGCAAGCGGGGCGTACCAGCCTTCACGGCCGCCACGGCGGTCGTGGCGGCCCTGGCCCAGCTCGGCGCGCGCCGCGTGGCGCTCGCTTCGCCCTACCCCGATTCGCTCACCGCCGCGAGCAAAACGTATTGGGAGTCGCAAGGGTTCAAGGTGTCGCGCATCGCTTCCGCGCCCATGGACACCACGCAGTTCCACCCCATCTATTCCATGAAGGCCGGCACGGCCGGCAAGCTGCTTGACGACCTGGCCTCGGACGATACCGATGCGATCCTGATGCTGGGTACGGGCATGCCCACGCTGGAGCCCCTGCTCATCGCCAACGAGCAGTCGCGCGTGCCGGTGCTTTCGTGCATGCTTTGCCTGGCCTGGATGGGGGTGTCGGTCATCGACGGCCAACCCGCCCCCCTCCGGCCCTGGCTGACCGGCGCCCACTGGCGCGAACGGCTGGCCAGGCAACAGGCCTGACGGCCTGTGCCTGTACCGGGGCCGCCTTCTATTCGATCGTGGCGGCCTCGCGAAGACTCAAGATCATCGACGTCTCGAGCAGGTAATTGCGCGCGAGTGCCGGGTCATTGGCCTTGCGCTGCAGATCCTGCAGCGTGGCACGCCGCTGGGCTTCGTTCCTTTCTTGCATGCGGGCGCGGTTGCGGCCAGATTGCTGCAGCACGTGCTTGATCGCAATGGGGCGTCGCTGGCGATCATATTGCCCGAGCAGCGCATCGCTCTCCCCGGCGTAGATCCGGCGCAGCTTGTCGGTGAGGTTGAAGGCGTCATGAATGCCACCGTTCATGCCCATGCCGCCGCTCGGACTATTGATGTGCGCTGCGTCGCCCGCCAGCACGATTCGCCCGTGCACGTAGTTGTGCACGACCCGCTGGTGGATGCGGTAGGGGCGCACCTCTAGGACGTCGTACGCTTCGTCGCGCGGCAAAATGTACTGGAGCTTTTTCTCGATGGACTCCGGCTCGAGGGCATCTTCCACCGACTCCCCCTCCCACGGATACAGGCTGACCCGCCAAAGCCCGGGCAGGCGCAACAAGCTGAACGTGCCGGTGGAAGCCCAGCAGTAGTTGATATAGGACAGCGTGGGAATGTGCTCGTGGAACGGGAATTTCGTCGTGGCCAGGACCGTCGTCTCAGGAAAAGTCAGCCCTTCGAACTCCAGGTTGAGCAAGGTGCGCACGGTGCTGCGCGCGCCGTCGGCGGCAATCACGTAGCGGCCGGCCAACTCCTGGCGCTCCCCCGTGTCGGACTCGACGGTGACGCGAACGGCGTTCTCGTCCTGGGAAATGGCCACGCAGCGCTGGCCCCGCAGTACTTGCAAGCCAGGCAGCCGGGTACGGATATGCTCATGCAGGAGTTCGGACAATTTCCACTGCTCGGCCTGCAATCGGTAGGGATGAGGCGTGTCGTCTTTGAGGACGGAGAGGTCGAACTCGGCGTACTCGCCCGTTTCATGCATGCGGACCTGCCAAGTCGGGGCGACCAGGCCGGATTGGATCAGGTCAGGCGTGATACCGTATTCATCGTACATTTCCAGCGTAGGGGGATGGAAAGTCGACGCCTTCAACGCCCGGGAGACTTCATGCTCAGCCTCCACCACCACGGCAGGAATGCCGAAGTGTCCCAACCGCATCGCCGCCGTCAGCCCCACCGGACCGCCGCCTACGATGATGACCTGTTCAGGGGTCCCGTTATTCATGCTACCTCATTCCGTTTGTCGTATTCACACCGGCGCGCCAGTCGGCGACGCGGTCTTTCTGGCATTGCACAATTATTCTATTGACCTGTCAATAGGACAATTACCGCGTTGAACCAAAGAGGGAGATGGCAAGAGGTAACATGTTTTGCGACCCGCGCACAGGCTTCCTAAGATGAGCCTTTCGGTCTCGATTGGCACGCGCATGCATACCGCCCGCCCAGCCTTTCCTGCGCTGCGTCGAAGCGCACTCGTCGTTTTGCTTTTCCTGTCGTTCGCCATCGGCGGCTGCGCCGCCCTCTCGGCCCGATCCCCCCTCAATGTCCAGGTGGCTGGCGTCGACCCGCTCGAAGGCCAGGGCCTTGAGGTGCGTCTTGCCGTGAAGCTGCGCGTGCAGAACCCGAACGAAACAGCGGTGGATTACGACGGAATCGCCTTGGAACTGGATCTGAACGGGAAACGCTTTGCCAGCGGCGTGAGCAGCGAACGTGGAAGCATTCCCCGTTTCGGCGAGGCTGTGCTGACCGTGCCCGTCTCCGTCTCGGCCCTGAGCGCCATACGCCAGGCCTTGGGAATGGCCGATACTGCACGGCTGGACGACATTCCCTACGTGATTCGCGGCAAGCTCTCGGGCGGCGTATTCGGCACGACGCGCTTCGTGGACGAAGGTTCCCTCAGTTTGCCCGGATACTGACCTGAAGCACTACAGCCCCCGCTCCACCATGTCGATCAAGCGCTGTCCCACCGCTTCCATTTGCGCGGGGGAAAAGCTGCCCAAGGGGCCATCGATCACGAGCATGGCCAAGCCATGCACCGATGACCACGCCAGGTATTCCGCCGCAAATCGCCTCTCCGGCGTAAGCAGGCCGGCTTTGGCCATGCGGTCCAGGGCGTCGCTCAACAGCTCGAAAGGATTCCGCCCCCGCCCGCCCTTTTTCTCCGCACCGTAGGCG
>NZ_JADGHH010000089.1 GCF_019689535.1 Pigmentiphaga sp. | reverse complement strand
CTATACGGCCGAGGGGCCACAGGGCCTGGCGGGTGGGAAGAAGGTGGTGATCGTTTCGTCCCGTGGAGGCAAGTATGCCGGCACGCCCATGGAGCCGATGATGGATCACCAGGAGGCTTACCTGCGCGCGATATTCGGGTTCTTCGGCGTCAACGACGTCCACGTGGTGCGGGCCGAGGGCGTGTCGCTCGGCACGCAGGTGCGTGCCGAAGCGCTCGAGTCGGCGTTGCACCGCGCCGGACTGTTGGCCGAGGAACTCGCCGCGGCGGCGTAACACCGGTGCATGCGGGCGCGCGGCCCGCTCAGCGGGGCGCGCCGTAGAGCAGCAGCACCAGCCCGGCCACCACCAGCGCCATGCCATAGCGTTCTTTGCGGCTCGTATGCTGGGCGAAGATGCGTCGGGACGCGACCTGAGCGAAGAGGACCTCTACCAAGCCCAGGGTGCGGACATTGGCCGCGGAGGTCAATGCAAAGCCGATGTACCAGCACTGCGACGCGAACGCGCCCATGAAGCCGGCTGGCAGCGACGAACGCCACGCTGCCAGCACGTGCCGCAGCACGTCGCGTTGGAATAGCGCCTGCCAGATCACTAGCGCCGCAGTCTGCATTAGCAGCCCCACCACGAGCGTCATGCTGGCACGCAGCGCGAACGAGCCGCCCTCGAGCGACAGGATGGCTCCCCGGAAAACGACGGAGGACAAGGCGAAGCATGCGCCGGAGGTGATGCCGAGCAAAGCCGGGCGCCAATTGCTGCCCGCTCCCGCCCCGGGTTTCCACGACATGGTCACGACCCCGGTCGTTGCAATCAGGACGGCGCAAGCGGCCAGGACAGTGAGCGGATCGCCCAGTACCGCGACGGCGAAAATCGCCACCAGCACGGGCTCGGTCTTGACATAGACCGTGCTCAACGCGAAGTTGCGCAGCTGCATGGTCGCCAACATCAGCACCGTGGCGAGAATCTGTACGGCGGCGGCGGCGGCGCAAAGCAGCAGGAACCTGCCATGCGCAGGTGGCAACGTTTCTCCGCCGGCCAGGAGCAGGATGGCGAGAAAAACCAGCGCGAACGGCAGGCCATAGAGAAA
Organism: Pigmentiphaga sp.; assembly: GCF_019689535.1. Lineage (GTDB taxonomy): Bacteria > Pseudomonadota > Gammaproteobacteria > Burkholderiales > Burkholderiaceae_B > Pigmentiphaga. The sequence goes on along the minus strand of NZ_JADGHH010000089.1, from coordinate 12,732 downwards.
GCGCACTTGTGCGGCGCCTAGTGTTCCCAATTCGCTCGTCAACTTGTGCTGCATCGTGTTGCGCGCGGTCTGCGCGGCAGCGGCGATCAGGGTGGCGGGAATCCAGAGCAGTGAAATATCCAAGGTCGCGGCGGAAGCGGTCGTGAGCCAGCGATCATACCGTGTCTTGCGCGCCGGCCGGTCCCGACTGCCCCGCAGCGGCCCAGGCCGGAGCATGCCAGGCCGATGCCGCATAACAGCTTTGATGCCACCGCCATAGGCGCCACCGGTGCGAGCGCCTACAGTAGGCGCGCGCACCGTCTTTATCAACGTCTCTCGGTTGTGGGCGGCGGCGAGAACAACAATGGAGGAGCACTCAATGTCTGCGTTTCGTCTTCGCGTGCGCTCGGCATTCCATTGGGCGGCGGTCTGCGCGCTTGGCGTGACCGTCGGCGCGCATGCCGCAAGTCCCTATCCCGAACGGCCCCTGCGCATGATCGTCCCGTTTCCGGCCGGCGGGGCCGCCGACATCATGGCGCGGGGACTGGCGCAGCAGCTCTCCGAGCAACTCGGCCAACAGGTCGTCATCGAGAACCGTGGGGGAGCGGGTGGTACGCCGGCGGCCGAGGCCGTCGTCAATTCGCCACCAGACGGCTATACCCTGCTCTTTGCCACCATGGGTACGCTGGCCATCAATCCCTCCCTGTATCCCAAGCTGCGCTACGACCCGGTGAAGGATTTCGAGTATGTCAGCCTGACGCATACCACGCCGCGCGTGTTGGTCGTTCACCCCTCGGTTCAGGCGCGGACGGTCCAGGAACTCATCGCGCTCGCCAAGGCGCAGCCGGGGCGCCTGTCCTACGGGTCCGCGGGCAACGGCAGCTCCAGCCATTTGTCCGGCGCCCTGTTTGCCTCGATGGCCGACGTGCAGTTGCTGCATGTACCGTACAAGGGCAGCGCGCCGCTGCTCAACGACCTGCTGGCCGGGCGGCTCAGCATGACCTTCGACTCCTACGCTGTGTATGCAGAGCACATCCGCGCAGGCAAGGTCCGCGCGCTGGGGGTAACGTCGCTCAAGCGCATCAGCGCGCTGCCGGAGGTCCCTGCGATCTCAGAAGCCGGGCTCGACGGGTATGACGTTTCCAACTGGCTCGGCGTCGTGGTGCCCAAGGGGACGCCGCAGTCCGTCGTGCAACGCCTCAATGAGGCCATCGCCAAAGGCATGGCGGATGAAAATCTCAAGCGGCAACTCGGTGCCATGGGCATCGAAGCGACCTCCAGCACGCCTGAGGAGTTTGCTGCGACGGTGAAAAGGGAAATTCCCAAGTGGGCGCAAATCGTCAAGAAATCGGGTGCCACCGTAGACTAACCGGAAGAATCGATTTGCGCTGGGCAGGGCCGGCTCAGCCCCAGTCCGAGGCCCGGATGGTCATGCCCATTCGTTCGGTGGCGCCGGGCGCAACGTGCAGTATGTCGTCCCATGCGCGGGCCGTCTCGATGCACAGCATGCCGCGCCAAGCATCTGGGCGGAATTGGGACAAGCGGCGGGATTTCTCTATCCACGGATTCCACACTACGGCCGATCGCGACCCGAAAGGCTGAATGTGGACGTTCCGGCGCCAGCCTGCGTCGCGAATCGCTAGCGCGCCGTCGATGCCTGTATAAATGCGGTCGGTCTCTGCTTCGATGCGAAGTGCCCCGCCTTGCGCGTGGCTGGTCCAGTCCCGCAGCGTATCGACGTATCGAACCCCATCCAGCCCGTGGACCTCGACGTGGTCGATGTCGCTGACAGCGAAATAAGTGTGTAGCGCCTGGCTGACGGCCAGGGGCGCAAGCCCGGCGTTGCGCGTGGCGAGCGTAAGCGTCAAGGCATCGTCCAGCTGGATTTCCAAGACCAGCTCGGCCGCGTGCCGCCACTCCCCCCAGCCTGAAGGCAGGTCCAGGCGCAGCACCAGGCGCGCCGCTTCTGGCGTGGCGCCCGCCTCGAGTGCCTCCCAGTCCAGCGTCCGGGCGAACCCGTGGGACGGAGCGTCCACGCCCTTCGGCAGCATCATCTGCACCTCGACAGGATTGCGGTCGAACTGGCCGAACCACGGCCAGCAAACGGGTATGCCGCCACGCACCGGCCGCCCGGTCTCGAAGGCGGCGGCGTCGCTCAGCCACACGACGGGACGCTGCCCCCGGGGCGTATAGCTGAGCAGCTGCGCTCCCTGTCGCGCGACCAGCGCCTGGCCGTGGGGAGATTGCAATCGCCAGCACGGCAGCGCGCCGACGGTGCATGGCTCGACGGCAGCAAATGCGTTTTCATCCATGGTTATCCTCGTGGGTCTTGTCAGATGGTGCGGCCTCGCATTCCCATAGCCCGCTGCTTGGTGCATCCCTCTCGGCCACGTGCCGGTGTCGCCCAGGCGGCCTTCTCGGCTGGGCAATTATGCCCCGCGGCGGGATTGGATGCTTATCCACCACTTCTGTGGACAAGTTTGGGGATAGCAGGAAATGGCGGCCGCAAGACCCGCGCCAGCACGCGATTTGAAACGATTTGCACGTCGCTTGGGCAGCTCGAGGGTTCGACCTCTCATCCTAGAACTTCCGGCCGAGGGCGCCGCGGTGGCGCCACACTGGCAGAGGTCGGCTTACGGGGGCCAAATCCGTCTTGCCCCTAGGAAGACGGCACCAATCGGACGCGTCCGGACCCCAAAACGGTGCTCAGCCTTAAGGTTGATGGCGCGAGTCGAATCATGGCGGCCAGGGTCGACGACGCGGATGAGCTGGTGCGCAAAGACGGACCGGCATTTGTAACAGGCAGTTGTCCCCTCGAATTGTGGATAAATCAGGGGATAGGCTTGGGATAGAGGCCGCCAAGGCCCGTCATATCGCCGTTTGCCTTGGCTCGGTCAAAAAATCGGCAACGTGTGGGTGGGTCAGTCCGAGATGCTCGGCGCCCAGAATACCTGGGCGATGGCAGGGTTGCCGGCAAGTTTGGCGGTGATGGCGTCGAGCTCGGTGCCCTGGATGGAGGTAGCCATCAAAGTGGCGCGGATTTCGATCTCTTCATCGCCAAACGGCACCACTTCGAGCTCCGCGAGCGGATAGTTCGCCCGTTCCAGCTCGGCTTCGAGCGCCGCCATGGCTGCCGTTCGGTGGGCAGTTCCAGTAATGACGTGGATGATGCTCGTCACCTCAGACGAGAGGACGTCCACCGGCTTGCGGTTGAAGGTGTTCACGACGGGGCGCAGCAGGGTGTTGGCGGCAAGGACGAAAACGGTGGCCAGGATCGCCTCGGCGATCAGGTCTGCTCCCGCGCAGGCTCCGATGGCCGCCGATCCCCAGAGCGTCGCCGCGGTGTTCAGGCCGCGCACATTGCCCTCTTCCCGCATGATGACGCCCGCCCCCAGGAATCCTACGCCGGACACAACGTAGGAGGCGACACGGGCGGCGCCGTCCGTGCCCGCGATGCGCATCGCCATGTCGACGAAAATTGCCGCGCCAAGCGCCACGAGTACATTGGTGCGCAGACCCGCGGTACGCTGGCGGTACTGCCGCTCGAGCCCGATGAGCGCGCCGAGTATGAAGGCGGTCGCCAGGCTGACGAGCGTGTCGAGCAATTCAAGGGTGTGGAAATTCGCGAAGGCCTGCACGCGACCTCCCTTCTTTTTGGTTTCTAGGTCGTCGAAAAACAAAACGAGCTGCCGGACCGCTGGCCCGGCAGCTCGACGCATCAGGCTTTAGCCGGCGTTATTGCAATTGTTCGTAGCTGACGCGCTGGATGTCGGGATGGCGCCCTAGGCCCAGCGCGACCGCGTTCAGCTCGCGGCGCAGGTGCGGCGGGCACTGCAGGGTGACCGACATGCGGTAGAACGCGTCCGGCGCCGCGGCGCTGGCTATCCGCATTTGGGAAAAGCGCAGGTCGCGTGATGAGAGCTCGGCGTGCACATGTTGACGCAAGCGGTCCAGGCGCGAATTGGCACTGAACACGGTCAGGCGGAAGCGCAAATCCCGCTTGCCCGGTCCGAGCACGCTCCTGCGGCGCCACGCGCCCAAGATCTTGGCGAAACGCATCATTGAGCCTCCTGGCAGACAGGAAGACGGACTATGCCGTTCGGCAAACGCGGAGCCTGCCCGTGGCAGGCGGGTAAAGCGGGAAACCTTGGGGAAGGAGGATCCGCATCCTGGCCTAGCAGGACGCGGCAGACAAATCTGCAGACCTGCTAGGCGGCGTTGGCCGAAACGGCTCGACTACTGCCGTCGTTATCCACGACTTGCCTCAAAAAATGTTGGAAGGCCACCATTCTATCCCGCCCCTTCCTCCGGGACAACCCTAGTCGACGCATCGTGGCGGCGGCGCACGCTTCGAACAGAACCGGCTGCGTGTCGCGGCGACCCAACATTCGTTTCGAAACGACTGCCAGAGTGCCGCGCGCCGCCTAGACTATGCGGACCCTCGCGGCTGTTCCGGCCGGTTTGCCGTCCGCGTGGCGGCACCGGCGCTCGACAGTCGTAACACCTGCGGAACTCCAACCTTGAAACTCTTGCTATTGGTCCGCGCAGCCTGGGCTCTCGGGCTCTGCGCGGCGGCACACGGCGCATCGGCGAACCCTTCGCTGCCGCCCATTGTCGTGCTCAACTCGCTCGACGCCAGCGTGAGCATTCTCGATGCCGCGACCTATTCTGAGAAGCGGCGGATCTCCACCGGCAAGGAACCCCACCATCTTTATCTGACGCCGGACGAAAAATCCCTGCTGGTGGCCAATGCGGCGGGAGACTCGCTCACGTTCCTGGATCCGGCCACCGGAACCGTCCAACGTACGCTGACCGGAATCGTCGACCCTTATCACCTGCGGTTCTCGCCCGACATGAAGTGGTTCGTGACGGCGGCAAACCGCTTGGACCACATCGACATTTACCAATGGGAGGGATCCGTCGCCACGACCGAGCCCCGGCTGGTCAAGCGCATTCCGGCGGGCCGCACGCCCAGCCACATTGCCATAGACAGCAAGAGCCGGAATCTGTACGTGACGCTGCAGGATAGCGACCAAGTGATCGCCATCGATCTCCCTACCCAGACCCCCTTGTGGACCATGCCGGTCGGCAAGACGCCGGCCGATGTCTTCATCACGGGTGACGACCGCTATCTGCTGGTAGCAACGACCGGTGATCGCTACGTGGAGGTCTACGACCTGGCGGCGTCGCCTCCCCAGTTGGTGAAAAAGCTGGAAACGGGTGCAGGCGCGCACGCGTTCCGCGCCCAAGGGGACGGACGCCATCTTTTCGTCAGCAATCGGGTCGCCAACACCATCAGCCGCATCGACTTGCAGGCCATGGCCGTGGTCGACGTCTATCCGGCCCCCGGCGGGCCGGATTGCATGGAGGTCTTGGCGGACGGCAAGACGCTGCTTGTGACTTCGCGGTGGGCGAAGAAACTCACAGTCATCGACACCGTCAAGAAGGCGGTGGTGCACCAGGTGAAAGTCGGACGATCCCCCCATGGCGTCTGGACGCTGGCCCATGCCCCGAGGCAGTAGGTTCGCGCGCGTCGCGGCCTTCGCGCCGCTGCTCTTGGCCGCAGCGGCCCAGGCCGCCGATTGTTCGCGCCCGGTGTACCTGACATTCGACACCGGGCATATGGGCGTCGCGCCGCTGGTGGCCGAAGTATTGGAACGGCAGCAGGTGCAAGCCACTTTCTTCCTGGCCAACGAAACGACGCTGGACGGCGGCACGAGCCTGGACGACCGCTGGGCGCCCTGGTGGAGGCAGCTGGCCGCGCGAGGCCATGTTTTCGGTTCGCACACCTACGACCACGTGTATTGGCAGGCGGACCTGCCTGAAGGGTTTCGCATGAAACCGGCCTTTGGCCCCCGGGCTGGCCGTACCCAGACCGTGACGGCGGACGGATATTGCGCCGAGCTGGATCGCAGCGCCCGGCGCTTCAAAGAAATGACTGGCCGCTCCATGTCGCCCCTGTTCCGTGCGCCGGGCGGCAAGACCTCGTCCAAGCTGCTTGAGGCCGCGGAGCGTCGTTGCGGCTATCGGCACGTGGGCTGGACGCCGGCCGGCTTCTTGGGAGACGAGCTTCCCAGCGACAAATATCCCAACCGGCTATTGCTAGAGCGCGCCTTGCGCAATATACGAAGCGGCGATATCTTGTTGGCCCATTTGGGCATCTGGTCGCGACAGGACCCCTGGGCCCCGGCGGTCCTGGAGCCGCTGATCGAAGGCCTGAAGCAGAAAGGCTTATGCTTTGCCACGTTGGCCGAACATCCGCGTTACCGGGACTGGTTGAGCACGCATCACGTCAATGAGCATCCTTAGCGATCTTTTTTCGGGCGCGCAGCAATGGCTGTTCGAGGCCCTCGTGCAGCCCTCGCTTTTTCACCTAGGATTGGCCAACCTCCTCGAAGACGCCTACGCTGCCACGATGTGGCTGCTCCTCGGCCTGGGGCAACTGGCGATCATGCTCGCGGTGTTCGCCCCCCTGCAGCGCTGGCGCCCGGTAGAGAAAGTCGTGGACCGGACGGCGGTCCGGCTTGACGTCTTGTATACCTTGATCCACTCGCTCGGCCTATTCAGGCTCGCGCTCTTTTTCACGATTTGGCCACTGCTGGACGGGCTCTTCGGCACCCTGCACGTCCTGGGTTTTGCACCCTACCACCTGGATGAACTTTGGCCGGGCGTGACCGACCGGCCCTGGATCAGCCTGATCCTTTACTTGCTGATCTTCGACTTCGTCGACTATGCATTCCACCGGGCCGAGCACAGGTTCAGCTGGCTATGGGCACTGCATGCCGTGCACCACAGCCAGCGGCAGATGACGATGTGGTCCGACCAGAGGAATCATTTGTTGAGCGACCTGCTGCGGGACTTGGTCATCGTCCTGGTGTCCCACCTGATCGGCGTGCCGCCCGGGCAGTTCGTGGCGGTCGTGTTGATCACGCGGCTGGTCGAAAGCCTCTCGCATGCGAACGTACGCATGAGTTTCGGCCGCTTGGGGCAGTACCTGCTGGTCGGTCCGCGCTTCCACCGTCACCACCATGCGATCGCGCCCGTCGCGGTCGCCGGGGCACCAGAAGCTAACTACAACTTCAGTGTGTTGTTTCCCGTCTGGGACATCTTGTTCGGGACGGCTCGCTTTGACGGCGACTATGGCCCCACGGGAATCAGCGACCAGTTGCCGGAGCGAGGTGGCCGGGACTACGGACGCGGTTTTTTCTCCCAGCAATGGCTGGGGATCAAGCGGCTATTCGGACGTGCGTAGCGAATCAGGGGCGTCGTGCCGGGGGCCGTCGGATCCACGCCAGCACCAGCCCCCTGCCCGGCACCCGGGCGCATCGGGTCAGAAGGCGTCGGTCGAGGTGAATAGACCGACGCGTAGGCCTTCGGCTGTGTAGATCTCGCGGCCGTCCACGCTCATGCGGCCATCGGCGATGCCCAGCACGAGCGAGCGGTTGATCGTCCGCTTGATGTCGATGTGGTAGGTGACCTTCTTGGCGGTCGGCAGGACTTGGCCGACGAATTTCACTTCGCCCGCGCCCAACGCCCGGCCGCGCCCAGGATTGCCCTGCCAGCCCAGGAAGAAGCCGACCAGCTGCCACATTGCGTCCAGGCCCAGGCAGCCGGGCATGACCGGGTCGCCTTCGAAATGGCACTTGAAGAACCAGAGGTCAGGATGAATGTCCAGCTCGGCGATGACCTCGCCCTTGCCGTATTTGCCGCCTTGGTCGGAGATATGGGTAATGCGGTCCAACATCAGCATGTTGGGGGCCGGCAACTGGGCATTGCCCTTCCCGAATAACTCGCCCCGCGCGCAGCGCAGCAGGTCCTCGCGGGAGAAGGCATTCTGTTCAAGCATGTAAGATCCTCGGAAGAAGGCCGCCATTATAGCTGCGCGGGCGCGCGAGGTCGCCTTCCGGGACGGGCCGGTCCCCGGCATGGCTGGGCGTGGCATTGAGCGGCCACCAGCCATGGTCCAAGGAGGCAACGCCCCTCCCGCAGCGAGGCGCGGATCCGCCCGGCCGCCTACCCTCAGGGCGCCCGTTCGCGGAAGGTCTTGACGTTGCCTTGGGCGTCGACCTCTTCGAGCCTGACCTTGAAGCCCCACAACCGGGCGAGGTGCTTCAATACCTGGTCCGCATCTTCCGAGTGCAGGGGCCTGCCCCGCGTGGTCACGTGCCGCAGCACGAGCGAGCGGTCCGAGTCGCGGTTGTAGCGGACCACCTGGATGTCGGGCACTTGCATGTCCCGGTTGTATTGGTCTGCCAGCAGGCGCCTGACGCGGCGGTATCCGTCGTCGTCGTGTATGGCCTCGACTTCCAGGTAGGGGTTGTCTTCGTGATCGGCGATGGCGAAGAAGCGGAACTCGCGTATCAGCCGCGGCGACAGGAACTGCGCGATGAAGGACTCGTCCTTGAAGTTGCGCATGGCGAAGTCCAGGGTCTTGCGCCAATCGCTGCCCGCGATGTCCGGGAACCACGCGCGGTCTTCCGGGGTCGGGTTCTCGCAAATGCGGCGGATGTCCTGCATCATCGCAAAGCCAAGGGCGTAGGGGTTGATGCCACCGTAGCCCCGCTGGTCGAAGCCGCGCTGCGCGACGACGTTGGTGTGGCTTTGCAGGAACTCGATCATGAAGCCGTCGGTGACCAGCCCCTTCTCGTGCAGCCGGTTCAGCAAGGTGTAATGCCAGAACGTGGCCCACCCCTCATTCATGATCTTGGTCTGGGTCTGCGGGTAGAAGTACTGGGCGAGCTTGCGCACGATGCGCACCAGTTCCTTCTGCCAGGGCTCCAAGGTCGGCGAGTACTTTTCAATGAAGTACAGGATGTTTTCTTCCGGCTCGGGCGGAAAGACGTTTTGCTTTTCCTCGCGCTTGACGCGGTCGCGCGCCGGAAGGGTACGCCATAAATCGTTGTATTGCTGGCGCGCATACTCTTCCCGCTCGGCCTGGCGCTGCATCTCTTCCTTGTATGAGATCGGGTGTGGCCGTCGATAACGGTCGACGCCATGGGTCATCAGCGCATGGCAGGAGTCGAGGGTGGCCTCGACCGGGCCGATGCCGTACTTCTCCTCGCACGACATGACATAGTTTCGCGCGAAGACGAGGTAGTCCAGCATTCCCTCCGCGTCAGTCCATTGCCGGAAGAGGTAGTTCCCCTTGAAGAACGAGTTGTGCCCGTAGCACGCGTGCGCAATCACCAAGGCCTGCATCGCCATGGAATTCTCTTCCATGAGGTAGGCGATGCAAGGGTTGGAGTTGATGACGATTTCGTACGCCAATCCTTGCACGCCGCGCCGGTAGGCTTGCTCGTTGCGAATGAATTCCTTGCCGTACGACCAGTGCGGGTAGCCGATGGGCAGTCCCACCGAGGCATAGGCATCCAGCATCTGCTCGGAGGTGATGATCTCGATCTGGCTCGGGTAAGTATCGAGCCCGAACTCCCGCGCCGTCTCGCCTATGGCCTCGTCATACCGCTGGATCAGTTCGAAGGTCCATTCGGAGGTAGTCGACAGAGGCTGGACGGCCCCCGGCGGCGCTTCGCGCTCCAAGGCTACGCTCATGCGGTCTCCTTCTTGAAGAGGTCGTGCAGCACCCCGAATATTTCGCGTCGTTCCCTTATGCGGCGCATGGCGAAATGCGGTGCCGTCTCGCGCTCATACTCGGCCCACAGGCTGCTCTTGCGCATTTCGTCCACGTCCGGGATCTCGATGTAGGCGTAATAGCGAGTCAGGGGCAGCAGGTGCTCCGACAGGAATCGGGCGCTCTTGGCGGCGTCGGCACCGAAGGAATCGCCGTCGGTGGCCTGGGCCGCATAGATGTTCCAGGTGGTGGGCGGATAGCGCTCTTGCACGATCTTGTACATGAGCTCGAGGGCCGAGAGCACGACCGTGCCCCCGCTCTTGGGGTCGTGGAAGAACGTGTCTTCGTCCACTTCTTCGGCGTTGTCGGTGTGGCGCACGAAGACGAGGTCCACCCGCTCGTACTTGCGGGAGAGGAACAAATAGAGCAGCGTAAAGAAACGCTTGGCCAGGTCCTTCTTGTTTTCATCCATGGAGCCCGACACGTCCATGAGGCAAAACATCACCGCCCTGGCCACGGGCGAGGGTTCGACGATCCGGTGCCGGTAGCGCAAGTCGAGCGAGTCCAGGAATGGAATCCGCGCGAGCCGGCTACGGAGCGTCTCGACCTCTTCCCGCAGCGCCTCGACCTCGGTCGCGGGCGCCCCCCGCGCTTGGGCCTCCTCGAGCTTGCGTTGCGCTTCTTCGAGCGCCAGGCGTTCGCTGCCGCCCAACGCGATGCGGCGCGACAGCGATGTCTTGAGCGTGCGCAATACACTCAGCGTGCTGGGCGAGCCCGTCGTGGTGTACCCGGCGCGGCGCCATTTCTGCTGGCTGATTTCCCCAAGCTGGGTGCGAACCAGGTGGGGAAGCTCCATGTCCTCGAAAAATAGGTTGAGAAACTCGTCCCGCGACAAGCTGAACGTAAACTGGTCGACAGAGTCGCCCTCCCCGGGTTCGGAGGGATCCCCGTCGTCCGCGCCGCGCGGCCGTTCGATCTTGTCGCCTTTGGCGAACTCGCGGTTGCCGGGGTGGACGATTTCGCGGTCCCCTCCCCGGCCGTAGCGAAAAACGGGCTCGGAGATGTCTTTGGCGGGGAGGTTGATTTCCCCGCCTTGATCCATCTCCTCGATGGACCGCTCCTGGACCAGCTCGCGGACTGCCTTGCGGATCTGTTCCTTGTATCGCCTGATGAAGCGCTCCCGGTTGACAGCGCTCTTATTCCGGCCGTTGAGCCGCCTATCGATGAGTGAATTCATATTCACCTAGCTCACGAAGACTTCCTCACCCGCAAGTACCACTCGCAAAGCAAGCGAACCTGCTTTTCGGTATAGCCTTTTGCGACCATCCGTTCCACAAAGCTCTCGTGCTTGCGCTTGTCTTCGGCCGACGCCTTGGCGTTGAACGAAATGACCGGGAGCAGGTCCTCGGTGTTGGAGAACATTTTCTTCTCGATCACCTCGCGCAGCTTTTCGTAGCTGGTCCACGAAGGATTGCGTCCGCCGTTGTTCGCCCGGGCGCGCAACACGAAGTTCACGATCTCGTTGCGGAAATCCTTGGGGTTGGCGATGCCCGCGGGTTTTTCGATTTTCTCCAGCTCGGCGTTGAGCGCTGCCCGGTCGAAGCTTTCGCCCGTTTCCGGATCGCGGAACTCTTCGTCTTGGATCCAGCAGTCCGCAAAGGTGACGTAGCGATCGAAGATGTTCTGCCCGTACTCCGAATACGATTCCAGGTACGCCGTCTGGATTTCCTTGCCGATGAATTCGGCATAGCGCGGGGCAAGATAGCCCTTGATGTGCTCGAGGTAGCGTCGCCGGACGTCTTCGGGGAAGTCCTCGCGGGTGATCCGCTGTTCTAGCACGTACATCAGGTGCACGGGGTTGGCCGCCACTTCCGTGTGGTCGTAGTTGAAGACGCTGGAAAGAATCTTGTAGGCGAAGCGGGTCGATACCCCGGTCATCCCCTCGTCGGTACCGGCGTAATCCTTGTATTCCTGCAGTACCTTCGCCTTGGGATCCACGTCCTTGAGGCTTTCGCCGTCGTACACGCGCAGCTTGGAATATATGCTCGAGTTTTCGGGCTCCTTCAGCCGGGTCAGCACGGAGAACTGGGCCATCATCTCGAGCGTGCCCGGCGCGCAAGGTGCATTCGCGAGCGAGCTGTTCTGCAGCAGCTTGCGGTAGATCTTGACCTCTTCGGAAACCTGCAGGCAGTACGGAACCTTGACGATGTAGATACGGTCAAGGAACGCTTCGTTGTGCTTGTTGTTGCGAAAGGTCTGCCACTCGGACTCGTTGGAATGCGCAAGAATGATTCCGTTGAAGGGTATGGCCGAGAAACCCTCCGTGCCCTTGAAGTTGCCCTCCTGGGTTGCTGTCAACAGGGGGTGCAACATCTTGATGGGCGCCTTGAACATTTCAACGAATTCGAGCAACCCCTGGTTGGCCAGGCACAGGCCCCCCGAATAGCTGTAGGCGTCGGGATCGTCCTGCGAATAGCGGTCGAGCTTGCGGATGTCCACCTTGCCAACCAGCGAAGAGATGTCTTGGTTGTTCTCGTCGCCCGGCTCGGTCTTGGCGATGGCGATCTGCCGCAACACCGAAGGCTGCAGGCGGACCACCCGGAATTGTGAGATATCGCCGTCGAATTCCTTCAGGCGCTTGATCGCCCAAGGCGACATGATGCCGTTCAGGTAGCGGCGTGGGATGCCGTACTCTTGCTCGAGGCGGTCGCCAAAGCGGTCTGGGTGGAATAGCCCCAAGGGCGATTCGTTCACAGGCGATCCCTTGAGCGCATAAATGGGATGCACCTCCATCAGCGCCTTGAGGCGTTCGGCAATCGAAGACTTGCCTCCGCCGACCGGGCCGAGCAGGTAGAGGATCTGCTTACGCTCTTCCAGCCCTTGGGCGGCATGCTTGAAGAAGGAAACGATCTGGTCGATCACCTCCTCCATGCCAAAGAATTCCTTGAACGCGGGGTAACGGCGGATGAGGCGGTTGGAGAACAGCCGCGACAACCGTGGGTCGTTGCGCGTATCGATCAATTCCGGCTCGCCGATCGCTGCGAGCATGCGTTCGGCGGCGGTCGCGTAAGTCATGGGATCCCGGCGGGCGAGGTCCAGATACTCCTCGAGAGAAAGTTCGGTTTCCTGCGTCTTGGCGTATTGAGCCTTGAAGCCTTCGACGATATTCAGCACGGACAACCTCC
>NZ_JADGHH010000088.1 GCF_019689535.1 Pigmentiphaga sp. | reverse complement strand
CAAGCAAAGCCGAAGCCCCCATGCGTCTGCAGGCAGACGTTGGCCGCCTCCCAGGAAGCCTTGGCCGCCAGGTACTTGGCCATGTTCGCGCTCGCGCCCGCATTCGCGCCCTCGTCGTACTCGCGGCATGCCCGCCAGCGCATGAGATCCGCGGCCTCGACCTCGATGTGGACCTCGGCGATCGGAAACTGCACGCCCTGATTCTGGCCGATGGGGCGCCCGAATACCACGCGCTCGCGCGCGTAATTGCGCGCCCGCTCGACGAACCATCGACCGTCGCCGATGCATTCGGCGGCGATGAGCGTACGCTCGGCGTTCAGGCCATCGAGGATGTAGCGAAAGCCTTTCCCCTCTTCGCCGATCAGGCTCTCTGCAGGCACCTCGAGATTGTCGAAAAAGAGTTCGTTGGTCTCGTGATTGACCATATTGGGGATCGGCCGCACGGTCATGCCCTTGCCGATGGCCTCGCGCAGGTCGACGAGGAAAATGGACATGCCATCGGTTTTCCGGGCGACCTCCGACAACGGTGTGGTGCGCGCCAGCAAGATCATCAGGTCGGAGTGCCGGACCCGTGAAATCCAGACCTTCTGCCCGTTGATGACGTAGCGGTCCCCCCGCCGCACCGCCGTGGTCTTGATTTTCGTGGTGTCGGTTCCCGTGGTGGGCTCGGTCACCCCCATCGACTGCAGGCGCAGCTCGCCGCTGGCCAATCGCGGCAGGAAATACGCCTTCTGGGCCGGCGAGCCGTGCCGCACCAGCGTAAAGAGGTTGTACATCTGGCCGTGCACGGCGCCGGAATTACCGCCGCTGCGATTGATTTCCTCCAAGATGACGGAGGCTTCCGACAGGCCCAGGCCCGAACCTCCGTATTCGGCGGGAATCATGGCGCTCAGCCACCCCGCCTGCGTCAACGCCTGCACGAACGCATCGGGAAAATCCCGCGCCTCGTCCACCTTGCGCCAATATGCCGCGTCGTAGCGGGCGCAGAGCGCGCGCACGCCTTCGCGGATCGCCTCGAAGTTCTCCATGCCGACTCCTTATCTGGGCGCCACCCTCACGGCGCGACGAAACGCACTTCGCCGTGCTGCACGGCGCCGTCGTCATTGGCTGCCCAGCACTGCGCCGTGCCCTCCCCTATCATGCGTCCGGCCACGACGAAGGGCATGGGCGCGATCAAGGGACGCACGCCGCGATACGAGAAATGCGTCGGCTGCAGGTGCGGGTGGGCGCGCCGGAAGGCGGCGAGCAACAAGGTAGCGATCAAGGGGCCATGCACGACGAGCCCCGCGTAGCCTTCTTCCTGCGTGGCATAAGGCCAATCGTAGTGAATGCGATGGCCGTTGAATGTCGCGGCCGAATACCGGAACAGCAACGTGGATGTCGGCACGACGGCCTCGGACCACTCGGCCTGGGGCAGCGGCGCAGGATCGGCCGTGCGTGGCGGGGAGGGTTCGCGGTAGACGATATCCTGCTCCTCGCGCACCGCGAGCCGGCCACGCTGCTCGTAGTCATGCCGCACGGTGACGAACAACAGCGCCCCGCTGCGGCCGGTTTTCTCCTCCACCGAGACGATGGTGGAAACACATCGGGCATCTTCCCCGACGACCAGGGGATGGAGAAACTGCAACCGCCCTCCTGCCCACATGCGGTTGCGTCCCTCGGCAGGCGGCAGGAAACGTCCGCGCGCCGGATGGCCGTCGGCGCCCAGGGCCGACGGCGCCACGGGATCCTGAAAGTAGGCCCAATGCCACAACGGCGGCAGCGCCGCACCGGGTTCGGGGGCCGCCTCGCCAAGCGTGGCGGCCATGCGGCGCGCGAGGTTGTGGCTGACCTGGTCGAAGATGGTTTGCGTGTGCCCGACCCACTCGCGGGGGGCAACGGCGGTGTCTCGGTTCATTCTTGCTTCCATGCTGCGGCGCGCCGGGGGCGGGCCTCTCCAGCCTCCAGCATGCGACACGGCGGACGCTTTGTGAACCCTCGTTTTCGCAAGCCCTGGAGCCGCCCTGCCGGCCGGGCGGCGATGTTCGGGGGCGCGCGCCGTCGCAAGCGACTAAAATCGCGCCCTATCGTCGGCGCGCCGCCCCGTGCGCGCTCCCGCCCACCTTTGCACAGACAACCCCATGGGTAATGCGACGCCGGCACGCGGCGGCTATCGGATCATCGCGCTCATCATCGCCAGCGCGTTCTTCATGGAACAGCTGGATTCCACCATTATCGCCACCGCGCTGCCGGCCATGGCGGAATCCCTGGGCGCCGATCCCGTCCGGATGAACTTCGCCATGACGGCCTACCTGCTCGCGCTGGCCGTCTTCATTCCCATCAGCGGCAGGATCGCGGATCGCCTGGGTACGCGCAATACCTTCCGCGGCGCCATTGCCCTGTTCGTGTTGAGCTCGGTGCTGTGCGGAATGGCGCAGAACCTGCCATGGCTGATCGGAGCGCGCCTGTTGCAAGGAGCAAGCGGCGCCATGATGGTGCCCGTGGGCCGCCTGGTACTACTGCGCTCGGTGGAAAAGTCGCAACTAGTCGCCGCGATGTCCTGGGTGCTGATCCCGGCCATGGTCGGCCCGGCCGTGGGCCCCTTGATCGGCGGCGTCCTGACCACCTACCTCTCCTGGCACTGGGTCTTTTACATCAACGTGCCCATCGGACTGGCCGGCATCGCGCTCGCCACCCTCTACATCCCGGACATCCGCAGCGATGCACCGAGCGCGCCTTTCGACTACGTGGGCTTCGCGCTCACGGGTGGGACCCTGGCGGCCCTGCTCGTGGGCCTGGAAGGCCTGGGCCACGGCGGCCCGGGCACGACCACGCTCGCACTGCTGGCCGTGGCCGGGACGTGCACCCTGCTCTACGTCCGTCACTGCAAGCACCATCCCCAGCCGGTGCTCGATTTCAGCCTATTGCGCATCCCGACCTTCCAGGTGGCGATCCGGGGCGGGGTCTTGTATCGCGTGGCGTACGGCAGTTTCCCGTTCTTGATGCCGCTCATGCTGCAGCTCGGCTTTGGCCTTTCGGCCGCAGAGAGCGGGACGGTCACGTTCGCCCAGGCTGTCGGCGGCCTGGTCATGAAGGCCATCTCGGAACGCTTCCTGCGCGCTTTCGGTTACCGCAAGGTGATGATTTGGAACGGCTTGCTGTGTGCCGTGCTGCTCGGCCTGTGCGGTGCATTCCGGCCGGAATGGCCGCTGGTCGCCATCTACCTGCTGCTCCTGGTGGCGGGCTTGGCCCGCTCGCTGCAGTTCAACGCCTATGGCACCCTCATCTACGCCGACGTGCCGCCTGCCCGCATGAGCGCCGCGACCAGCCTGGCCAGCACCCACCAACAGACGACCGCGGCCCTCGGCATAGGCGTGGCGGCGCTGACGCTGGATTGCTCCCGGTGGATACTGGGGCACGAGAGCGTGCAACTGTCAGACTTCACCGTGGCCTTTGCCGTCGTCGGGCTGCTCGCGGCTGCCGCAGTCACGCAATGCCTGGCGCTCTCCCCCGATGCCGGCGCGGAGCTGAGCGGCCACCAAAGCAAGCCCCAAACATCGAAAACCTGAGGCGGCGCTCGCCGGTAACGAAAAAAGGAGCCGATCGGCTCCTTTTTGCGGACGGGGGTGCGCCGCGATCTCTCGCGGCGGTGCGCCTCGGCTTAGGTCGCGTAGCTGCGCAGCCGGGCCGAGAACTCTTCGAGGCGGGCAATGCCGCTTTGCTGTGCGCGGTTGCACCAATCCTGCAGGTCCCGCAGCAACTGCTCGCTCGACGCGCTGGAGCGCTCCCAGATGGCCGCGAGCTCGCGCCGCATCTCCACCAAGATGGCGAGCGAGCGGTGATCCGCCAGCACCGTGTTCAATTCGGAACGGCGCGACGGAGGCAGGGACTCGTCGTCCGCGCGATGCAGCCAGGACCGGGCACGGCGCAGCAGCTGGGATTGCGGACGCGAATCCTTGGCCGCCTTCAGGCGCTGGATTTCGTCGCGGCACGCCTGCTTGAGCAGGTCCGCATAGCGCGCCATGATCTCGTAGCGATGCGTGATCACGGCTTGCAGGGTTTCGAGGTCGACCACCGGCTTGCCGTGCGCCAGCCTGACCTTGGGCGCGACCTTCTTCACCTTGGCCAGCCGCAACATCTCGAGCGCGCGGATGTAGCACCAGCCGATGTCGAACTCGTACCACTTGGTCGAGAAACGCGCCGACGACGCATAGGCATGGTGGTTGTTGTGCAGCTCCTCGCCACCGATCACGATGCCCAACGGAAAGACGTTGCGGCTGGCGTCGGGGCTGGCGTAATTGCGATAGCCCCAGAAGTGGCCGATGCCGTTGACCACGCCGGCCGCCCAGAACGGAATCCAGATCATCTGCACCGCCCAGACCGTCAGCCCGATCGCGCCGAACAGGGCGATGTCGATCAGCATCATGAGGCCCACCCCCTGCCAGGTGAAACGCGAATAAACATTGCGCTCGACCCAGTCGTTGGGCGTTCCATGGCCGAACTTCTCCATGGTCTCGCGGTTCTTGGCCTCGTCCCGATACAGCTCCGCGCCTTGGAAGAAGACCTTCCCGATGCCGTAGACCATCGGGGAATGGGGATCGCCCTCACGCTCGCAGCGCGCATGGTGCTTGCGGTGGATGGCCACCCATTCCTTGGTGACCATGCCGGTGGTCAGCCACAGCCAGAAGCGGAAGAAATGCGCGACGGCGGGGTGGAGGTCCAGCCCGCGGTGGGCTTGGCTGCGGTGCAGATAAATGGTGACAGCGAGGATGGTGATATGGGTGACGACCAGGGTAAAAACGACGATCTGCCACCATGACGCATCAAGCAGGCCGTCGGACAAAAAAGAAAGCAAAAAATCCATAACACCTCACAGGCTGGCCGGCTCTAGGCCGACGCACGAGACGCCGGGCGCCTCGGGAAAAACAGGGTATCTCAACAAGCGGCCGCCCGGCATGGCAGCCGGCAAGGCAGGGTTTAGAGACAGGGAAAGCGCCGCAGTTCCCAAGGAAACTCCGGCGCCGTGCAGGGAACGGCTCGTGGGATTCGAGCGCCTCATTGCTCCTGACACGATAACGCGAATATGCGCAGGGCGTGACGTTTTTTCAACGAAGGGATATCCCTAGTAATACTAGGGTCATCAGGCCCCGCCCTCGGCTTGCGGAGTGGTCGCTCCGGGGTTCCGACGACGCTCGAGCACGGCGGCGAAGAACCCATCCGTGCCGTGTATGTCTGGCCGCAGCTTCAAATACGGTCCCGGCATGGCGAGCGCCCCGGCCCGCCCGGCCAAGGCCCCGGACGCGGGCAACAGCTCGAATTCGGGGTGCGCGGCCAGGAAGCCCTCGACCTGGTCTTCATTCTCCGCCTGCAGGATGCTGCAGGTCGCATAGACCAGCCGCCCGCCGGGTGCCACGCAGCGTGCGGCAGAGGCGAGGATGCTACGCTGGAGCGCGCAGAGTTCCGACACGCTCTCGGGCGACTGCCGCCATTTGAGGTCGGGATTGCGCCGCAGCGTGCCGGTGCCGCTGCAGGGCGCATCGACGAGGACCCGGTGCGCCTTGCGCGCCAGGCGCTTGACGCGGACGTCGTTCTCGTTCGCGATCGCCACCGGCACGACGTTGGACAAACCGCTGCGGGCCAGGCGGGGCTTGAAACGCGCCAGGCGGGCCTGCGACACATCGAACGCGTACAAGCGCCCCGTGGAGCGCATCAAGGCCCCCAGCAGCAAAGTCTTGCCACCGGCGCCCGCGCAGAAATCGATCACCATTTCGCCGCGACGGGGCGCCACGAGCAGCGCCAGCAACTGGCTGCCTTCATCCTGGACCTCGATGCTGCCGTCCTCGAATCGGGACCAGCGCGTCAGCGCCGGCCGTCCCTGCAGCCGTATGCCGAACGGCGAATACGGCGTGGGCTCAGCCATGGATGGCGCCACGCCCGCGCGAAGCTCCTCGAGAATGACGTCCCGCTCCGCCTTCATGGGATTGATGCGGATGTCCAGCGGCGCGGCGCGGTTCAAGGCCGCAAGCAGCCTGTCGCTGTCCGGCTCGCCCTCGATCGCCTCCGACAGCCAGTCCGGGATGCTGAAACGGATCTCACGGGCGAGGGATGCCTCGTCGATGGCTGAGACGCGCTGCAGCCACTCCTTCTCGACATCGTCGAGGGCGGGCAGCAGCCCGTCGGCGCCCTGCGTCGCGGCCAGCCCCAGGATCGCGAGACGGCGCGTGGCCGAGCCGCGGCCGCCTTCGCCCACGTGGCGATACCGCCGCAGGTTGCGGAGGATGTCGTACACCGCTTCGGCCACAACGCCGCGATCGCGCGCGCCGAGCTTGGGATGGTCGCGGAACCAGCGCGACAGCACCTGGTCGGCCGGGCCGGACCATTGCAGGATTTCTCCTACCGCGGCCTGCACCTGCTCGATGCGGGCGGCCGCGAGCTGCGCGCCCGGAGCCATGTTTTTTTCGGCGCACGCCTTGCGGCCGTCCGGACGCTTGGCGCGCCCGCCGGGCTTGGCGGAACGGGGAGAAGCGGAACGCTCGAACTTCACGCGCACTTTTCCAAGGAAACAGCGGGGGCGCTCCAGAGGAACGCACGGTCGGCCACGTCCCGCACCACGACTTTGCCCGCCTCCAGGCTCACCTTGCCGTGCGCAAGCCAGGACGCGACCGTGGGATACACCACGTGTTCGATGCCGAGCACCCGCTCGGCCAACGCATCTTCGGTATCGCCCGGCATGACAGGTACCACCCCCTGCGCAATGATGGGGCCATGGTCGAGCACGGGCGTCACGAAATGGACGGTGCACCCATGTACCGCCACCCCCGCCTCGAGGGCCTGCCTGTGCGTGCCCAGGCCGGGGAACAGCGGCAGCAGCGAAGGATGGATATTGATGAGGCGGTCCGCATAGTGCCGGACGAAATCTTCGGTCAGGATGCGCATGAATCCGGCCAGCAGCACGAAATCGGGCTCAAACGCATCGATCTCCCGCGCGAGCGCGGCATCGAACGCGACGCGATCGGCGTAATCGCGATGCGGAACCACGCGCGTCGGAATGCCTTGGGACGCCGCCCACTGGAGCCCGGACGCGTCTTCGCGGTTGGAGATCACCGCGGCCACCTCGGCAGGCCAGCCCTGCTCGCGGCAGGCCCGCACGATGGATTGCATGTTGCTGCCGCGCCCGGAAATCAGGATGACGAACCTGCACCGGCGGGCCGAAGAAAATAAAGGTGCTTTCACCGACCCATTGTACCACCCGCCTTACCCCAGCAGCGCTGCCAGGACGCCCGAGTCGTCGGCCTGGGGCAAGGTGCGCACCGCATCAATCAGCACTTCCACCTCGGCCGGAGCGTAGCGCCGCGTTAGCTCCGCGCGGGCCCGGGTGCCGAGGACGCGCCTATAATCGGAAATCTGCGTGCGGGCAACTAGCCCGTGTCCAATCCTCTTGCTTTCGCGTTGTCCGGCTTGAATTCGTCTCCGCCCTCACCCTCGACGCCCGCCCTGCGCATCTTCAGGGGTTTGCCGCCGCCCGCGCTGCGCCAGCCGTGCGCGCTCGCGATCGGCAACTTCGATGGCGTCCACCGGGGCCACCAGGCCATCCTCGCCCGGGTCAAGCAAGCCGCCGAAGAACGCGGGCTGGTGCCCACCGTCATGACTTTCGAGCCGCACCCGCGCGAATTTTTCGCCGAACTGCACAAGCGGCCGGAACTCGCTCCCACCCGCATTGCGGGGCTGCGCGACCAGCTTTGTGCGCTCGCCCGCTGCGGCATGCGGCACGTCGTGGTGGAAAAATTCAACGAGCGGCTGGCCGCCATGCCGGCGCAGGAATTCATCGACAAGCTGCTGGTGGACGGACTGCACGTGAAATGGCTGCTGGTCGGCGACGACTTCCGCTTCGGCGCCCACCGCACCGGCGACATCGCGCTCTTGCGCGCCAATGCCGCCCGCCATGGATTCGAAGTCGAGTCCATGGACTCGGTCACCGACCATGGCCAGCGCATCTCGAGCTCTGCCATCCGCACCGCGCTGGCGGTCGGCGACCTGGATCGCGCCGCCGGCCTGCTCGGTCACCCCTATACCGTCAGCGGCCACGTCATCCACGGCCAGAAACTGGGGCGCACGCTCGGGTTCCCTACGCTGAACTTGCGGGTCTCGCGGCGCTGCCCTGCCCTCTCGGGCATCTTCGTGGTGCAAGTGCGCGGGCTCGCGCCCCAGCCCCTTCCGGGCGTCGCGAGCCTGGGGGTGCGCCCGACGGTGGACGACAGCGGCCGAGTCCTGCTGGAAGTCCACGTCTTCGATTTCAGCGGCAACGCTTACGGTAAACTCGTGCAGGTGGAATTCCTGAAAAAACTGCGCGATGAAGAAAAATTCGTCGATCTGCCGACCCTGAAGGCGGCGATCGAGAACGACGCGCGCCAAGCTCGAGCCTATTTCGCGTCCAGCCATCTGGCCCAGGCAGACCTTGCCACGTCCGCGACGGATCGAATTTAGCGGGAAGCCCGCCCTCCCGCGGCCAACGGCCGCGCCCGTCGGGGGCGACGCCAGCGGACGATGCAACGGCGTCCGCCGCGTCCCGGGTCGAAAGCCCCCATGCCGAGCGACATTCCCAAGCTTGCCCGCCCCGCGAACGGGGCTGTTGTGCAAAACCGTGTGTTTCCATGGACTACAAGAAAACTCTCAATCTTCCCGACACCCCGTTCCCGATGCGCGGCGATCTCGCCAAGCGCGAGCCCGGCTGGGTCGCAGCCTGGGAAGAGAAGCGCGTCTACCAGGCCATACGCGCCGCGAGCGCGGGGCGCCCCCGCTTCGTGCTGCATGACGGGCCGCCCTATGCCAACGGCGACATCCACCTCGGACACGCGGTCAACAAGATTCTCAAGGACATCATCGTCAAGAGCCGCACGCTGGCTGGATTCGATGCGCCTTACGTGCCTGGCTGGGACTGCCACGGCATGCCCATCGAAATCCAGATCGAGAAGAAATACGGCAAGGGCCTGCCGGTGGAAGAAGTGCAGGCCAAGGCGCGCGCCTACGCCGCCGAGCAGATCGAGCGCCAGAAGAAAGACTTCAAGCGCCTCGGCGTGCTGGGCGACTGGGACAACCCGTACCTGACGATGAACCCGCGCAACGAAGCCGATGAGCTGCGCGCGCTGGGCGCCATCCTGAAAAAGGGGTTCGTCTTCCGGGGCCTCAAGCCCGTCAACTGGTGTTTCGATTGCGGCTCGGCCTTGGCCGAAGCGGAAGTCGAGTACGCGGACCGCACTGACCCGGCCATCGACGTGGCCTTCCCCTTCGCCGACAAACCGGCGCTCGCCAAGGCCTTCGGCCTGCCTTCGATCGAGGAAGACGGCGCCATCGTCATCTGGACCACCACGCCGTGGACCATTCCCTCCAACCAGGCGCTGAACGTCCACCCTGAAATCGAGTACGCGCTGGTGCGCGTCAACACCCCGCAGGCCTGGGGCACGCTGCTCATCATCGCCCGCGAGCGGGTCGAGGCATGCCTGCAGAGCTGGGACCTCGAAGGCGAAGTCGTTGCCACCTGCAAGGGGCAGGCACTCGACCACATTGCCTTCCGCCACCCCTTGGCACGCCAGGACGCGGGCTACGATCGGCTGTCTCCGGTCTACCTCGGCGAATACGTGACCCTGGACACCGGCACGGGCATCGTCCACTCCGCGCCCGCCTACGGGATCGAAGACTTTGTTTCCTGCAAGCAGAACGGCCTGCAGGACGCAGACATCATCAACCCCGTCATGGGCGACGGCCGCTATGCGTCGAGCCTGCCGCTGTTCGGCGGCCTCTCCATCTGGGACGCCAACCCGAAGATCGTGGCCGCGCTGGAAGAGGCTGGCACGCTGCTCAAGGTCGAGAAACTGCGCCACAGCTACATGCATTGCTGGCGCCACAAGACGCCCATCATTTACCGCGCCACTAGTCAATGGTTCGCCGGCATGGACATCGAACCTGCCGAAGGCGGCGGCACGCTGCGCGAGCGCGCCCTGGCAGGCATCGAAGCCACGCGCTTCTACCCCTCCTGGGGCAAGGCGCGGCTGCAGGCCATGATCGCCAACCGTCCTGACTGGACGCTCTCGCGCCAGCGCCAATGGGGCGTACCCATGGCCTTCTTCGTGCACAAAGAAACGGGCGAGCTCCATCCCCGTACGCCCGAGCTCATCGAGCAGGTGGCGCAACGCATCGAGCAAGGCGGCATCGAGGCATGGCAATCGCTGGATCCGCGCGAGCTGCTGGGCGACGAGGCCGACCAATACGAAAAGAACCGCGACACGCTGGACGTCTGGTTCGATTCGGGCACGACCCACCAGACCGTGCTGCGCGGCTCGCACGCGGCCGAGACGGCCTGGCCCGCAGACCTCTACCTGGAGGGCTCGGACCAGCACCGCGGTTGGTTCCACTCCTCGCTGCTGACCAGCTGCATGCTGAACGGCACGCCGCCCTACAAGGCCCTGCTCACTCACGGCTTCACCGTCGATGGCCAGGGCCGCAAGATGAGCAAGTCGCTCGGCAACACGCTGGCCCCGCAAAAGATCGCCGACACGCTGGGCGCCGAGATCCTGCGCCTGTGGATCGCCAGCACCGACTACTCGGGCGAGCTCTCGATCTCGGACGAAATCCTCAAGCGCGTGGTGGAATCGTATCGCCGCATCCGCAATACGCTGCGCTTCCTGCTGGCCAACCTGAGCGACTTCGACATCGCCACCCAGGCCGTTGCCGACGACCGCCTGTTCGAGATCGACCGCTATGCGCTCGCCATGACCGCGCGCATGCAGGAGGAGATCACGGCCTTCTACGACCGCTACGAATTCCACCCTGCAACCGCCCGGCTGCAGACGTTCTGCTCGGAAGACCTTGGCGCGTTCTATCTGGACATCCTGAAAGACCGCCTCTACACCACTGCCCCCGACAGCACGGCCCGCCGGTCGGCGCAGACGGCACTCTGGCACATTACCCAAGCCTTGCTCAAGCTGATGGCGCCCATTCTCTCGTTCACCGCGGAAGAGGCCTGGGCGCTAGTCCGGAAAGACTCCCCGAGCATCTTCACCGAAGTCTTCCACGTCCTCCCGGCGCCGGCCGACGCACAGGAACTGCTGCAAAAATGGAACCGTATCCGGGAGCTGCGCGGCGACGTGACCAAGAAGCTCGAGGAAGTCCGCGCTGCCGGCGGCATCGGCTCCTCGCTCCAAGCCGAGGTCGACATTTATGCGCCGGCGCCCGACTACGCGCTCCTCGCCAGCCTGGGCCAGGACTTGCGCTTCGTGCTGATCGTCTCGCGCGCGGACGTGCACGCGGCAGAAGGCACGCTGCGCATCGAGGTCACGCCGTCCAGCCACCACAAGTGCGAGCGCTGCTGGCACTGGCGCGAGGACGTGGGCGTGGACCCCGAACGGCCCGAGATCTGCGGCCGCTGCGTCGCCAACCTGGACGGCGCCGGCGAACCGCGCGAGTTCGCCTGATGACGGCCGCTTCGTCGCACGCCCGGCTGGGCGGCTGGCTCGCGGTCGCCGCGCTCGTCATCGTCGCCGACCAGGCCACCAAGATCGCGGTCGACCGGCTGTTCAGCTACGGCGAGCGGCTGCCGCTGCTGCCGATGCTCGACCTCACGCTGCTGTACAACCGTGGCGCGGCCTTCAGTTTCCTGGCCGGCGCCGACGGCTGGCAGCGCTGGTTCTTCACCGTCCTGGCGCTCGCCGTATCGGGCTTCATCGTCTGGATGCTGGCGCGCCACGGCAGCCAGCGCCTGTTCTCCTGGGCGCTGGCCCTCATCCTGGGCGGCGCGCTAGGCAACGTCATCGACCGCTTCATTCACGGACACGTCATCGACTTCGTGCTGGTCTATTACGGCGACTGGTTCTTTCCCGCCTTCAACCTGGCTGACTCCGCCATCACCGTCGGCGCGGCACTGCTGATCCTCGACGAAATCAGGAAAAAACCCCGCCGCCCGGCCTGACGGGCGACCGGCTCCCCGGCGCCGGCAAGGCGACCCGCCACCGCGACCCTGCCGGCCACCAATCGCCCGCGAACGCGCACAGGCCGGGCCGTATAATGGGCACATCCCATCCTCTTTGCCCGGCCCATGTCCGACCTCGCCAACAAGCGCATCGTCCTTGGTATGACCGGCGGCATCGCCTGCTACAAGATCTGCGAGCTGGTGCGCCGCATGACCGAGCGCGGCGCAACCGTGGACGTGGTCATGACCGAAGCCGCGACGCACTTCATCACGCCGGTCACGATGCAGGCGCTCTCCGGGCGCCCGGTCTTCGTCGATCAATGGGATCCGCGCGTGCCCAACAACATGGCGCACATCAACTTGACGCGCGGCGCCGATGCCATCCTGGTCGCCCCGGCCAGCACCGACTTCATGGCCAAGCTCGCGCACGGGCTGGCCGATGACCTGCTCGCCACGCTGTGCGTGGCCCGCGCCTGCCCCTTGCTCATCGTTCCGGCCATGAACCGCGAAATGTGGGCCAATCCTGCCACGCAACGCAATGCCGCCCAACTGCGAGCCGACGGCGTCACACTGCTCGGTCCGACCGAAGGCGACCAAGCCTGCGGCGAAGTGGGTTCGGGACGCATGCTCGAGCCGCACGAAATCCTCGAAGACCTCATTGCCTACTTCCAGCCCAAGGCGTTGGCCGGGAAACGCGTGCTGGTCACTGCCGGCCCCACTTCGGAACCCATCGATCCCGTGCGCGTACTCACTAACGTATCGTCGGGCAAGATGGGCTACGCCATCGCGCGCGCGGCGCGCGAGGCCGGCGCCGAGGTAACGCTGGTCTCCGGCCCAACTGCGCTGGCTGCGCCGCGAGGCGTGCGCCGCATAGACGTCACGACGGCGCACGACATGCTCGATGCCGTCATGGGCCGGGCCGATTCGGCCGACATCTTCATCGCCGTGGCGGCCGTGGCCGACTGGCGGGTGAAAGAGGTCAGCGCGAGCAAGCTCAAGAAAACGGACGGCGGCGCGCCCCCTGTGCTGGAATTCGTGCAGAATCCCGACATCTTGGGCACGGTCGCCGCGCTACCGCGGCCGCCTTACTGCGTGGGCTTTGCGGCCGAAACCGAAGACCTCGCCCGCCATGCTGCGGAAAAGCGCGCGCGCAAGGGCGTGCCGCTCCTGGTCGGCAACCTGGCCCAGGAGGTGCTGGGGCGCGACGACACCACCTTGGTCCTGTACGACGATGCCGGCGAGCATCCGCTGCCGCGTAGCTCCAAGCTCGCGGCGGCCCGGCAGCTCGTCGCGGAAATCGCTCGACGCGTCGCTGCGTAAACGACGAGGAAACCCGCCATGCCTTTCGATTCGGAGCCGCCAGACGGCGATTACGCCGCCTACATCGACAAGCTAGTCAACCGCGGCACCGGAACGCCGGGGGCTCAGCGTCTACTCAAGACCAGCGCCAAAGGGTTCCGGTCCGCGCTGGGCCTGCCGCGAGGGCGACAAGATGCGCTCGGCCCCGGGCAACAATACGCGACCGGCACCGGCCTGCCCTCGGCGCCGACGGCACCCGTCTCGCGGGCCGAGGGCATGCCCGCCGGCATCAGCGAACCCGCCTCGCAGGCCACGCTCGCCCGGCAGGGCCGCGATGCCGTCGGCGGCACGGTGCAGACCCTGCTCGGCTTGTTGTTCGCCGTGCTCACCGCCGGCAGCATCGCCTCGGCACTCATGGACGAAGACCCACTGGAACCGGGCAACATCGTCCGCACCATCATCCTGCTCGTCCTCGCCCGGACTTTCTTCCGGCAGGGCAGCCGGAAGCTCCGCGGCGCCTCCGCGATGCCTCCCTCGCCCCTGCCCCCCTTCGTCCCGCCGGCGCGCTCGACGGGCCGCCCCC
>NZ_JADGHH010000087.1 GCF_019689535.1 Pigmentiphaga sp. | reverse complement strand
GGGTCTTGACGATGCGGTCCTCCACCGCCTGGGCGAGCGGGTAGTCCACCACGATCCAGGGGAAGAAGGTGCCATTCTGGTTCTTCGGCGTCGCGGAGAAATCCAGCCAGAGGGTGAGTCCCCCTTTGCTCTTGCGTTTGAGGTTGTCGTGCAGGGCGAGCAACGTCTGGTTCCAGGCGAGATCGTCGTCATGGACGTGATGCGCCTCGTCATTCAACACCATCAGGTTCGGCAGCCTTTTCAGGCGCTCAAGCATGGGCGTCGCGCTATCGAGCGTGGCTTTCGGCACCTTGCCGAGCAATGCCGCGACGGGGTTGATCGGCCCGGCCACAGGCCCGTTGTCCTCGTAGATCTGCTGGATGTTGGTCAAAAACAGGTTGCCGGAAGGCAAGGGCTCGCGCGCTTCTCCGCGCAGGATCGTGGTTAGCGCAAACTCGTGCTTCCATTCCGGGGGGACAATCGGAAGCTGATGGAAAATGCGCGCCGACTCGAAATCCTCCCGCAGGCGCTCGTAAACGATCACGTTGGGCGCGACCAGCAGGAAGTTGTCGGCGTGCTTTGAGCCTTCCTCCAACCGGCGGTTGAGATAGCTCCACGCCACCAGCAGCGCCATGACGACGGTCTTGCCCGAGCCGGTCGCCATCTTGATGGCGTAGCGGGCGAGGTTTTCCGGCGGCAGCTCCTGCTCGGCGGTCTTGCCGATCTCTGGGATGTAGCGGCGGATGAAGCGCTGCCCGCGGCTCGATGTCAGTATCTCCAGCTCCAGGAGATCGGGGCTCTTGAAGTAACGGTTGATCAGGTCGCCCACGTCCATGAGGCCTTCCACCTCGAAGAGGTACACCGCCGTCTCCACCGCCTCGCGCTGGCAGAAGTAATAGCGGAACGGCCCGCCGCCGGGCAGCAGGTGATCCTCCTCGAACCACCAGCTCAGCAGCCGCCGGGTGGTGTCGGTAGCGCCCGGGTAACCCTGCTCGCGCCAAGTATCCACCGCCTCGCGCATCTGGTTGACCAGGAGCGTCCGGCTCTCGCGCCGGCCCGACACCTCGGACCACGTGTTGGCCCCCGTCTTCTCCAGGTGGCTGGTGGGCGGGGAGTAGGGATCGCGGTCGGCGATCTCCGGCAGTTCCAGTTCCAGGACGTTGGCGTGTTCGGCCTGACTCATGTCACTTCGCCTCCCAGGTCAGCAGCCGGCTCGTGTCGTTGCCGAAGATGTCCACCACCTTCACCAGCACCTGGTACTTGCCTTTCTTCTCGTACTCGTGCTCGGCGGATTCGAGGTCGAGCTTGCGGTTCTTGCGCGTGCGGTAGGCCTGCCACTGGTTCATGAAGGTGTCGTGCTGGAAGTCGAAATCCACCGCCCAGTAGTCGATGTAGTCGGACCACTTTCTGATCTTGCCGCGCACCTCTTCGGGAATGAGGTCGGTGTCGGGGATGACGAAATCGGTGAGACGCACCTTCACCTTGCGCGTGCTTCCCTTGACGGGAACGAGCCCGGCTTGCAGATGCGCAAGATCGAAGAAGCGCACATCATTCCGTTCCACCGCCTGGCGTTCCATGACCTCGCGCGGGATGTTGAGGAGCCGCAGGCGCAGGCCGTGGGACTGTTTGGCCTGCTGCACCAGCGGGTCGTGCAGGCCCATCTCCCACTCCCAACCAAGGATGTGCAGCTCCTTCTGGCCGAGTTCGGCGGCCTCGGTCAGCGCGGCGTTGATCTCGCTGATGGTCACCGGCGCATCCACCGCCCCCACGTGCACCAGCGCTCCGCCCTTGCGCCCGTGGATGTGGGTGCCGGGCAGAGGCTGGGCGTGGTACAGCTCCAGAATGAATTGCACATAAGCGGCGACTGCTGCCTGATCCGGCGTGGCCGGCTTCTCGCCGCCGAAGGTCACGCCCTGCCAATACTTGCGCTCGTACTGGCCGAGGTTGAGGATCTCGAAGGGCTTGCAGTCGGGGATGTCCAGCAGGCGCTTGCGCGTGGTGTGGATGGCGAAGCGGCCGAGGTCGCAGCCAATCCAGCGGCGGCCATTGCGTTCGGCGGCGACGAGGGAGGAACCTGATCCGCAAAAGCAGTCCAGAATGAGATCACCCGGATCGGACGCCAAGTCCAGGATGCGCTCGATGAGATCGACGGGCTTCTGCGTTTCGTAGTGGACCCACTCGGCCTTGTTGGCGGGTTGCAGGCAGCGGATACGCCACACTGTATCTACCGTTCGATCAGTTCGTTCCTGATAGATGACGTTCCCGTCTTCATCACGGGCGTTGACCATCTTTCCATCGATCTTCACCCGCTTGAGCTGCATCACCGGTGCGTCCCGTTCCTCGGTAAGGCGATTGAACTTGTATGGCGCCTCTTTCGATTTGACGTAGTAAAGAATCTGGTCGAAAGCCTTGGGCAAGAGCCGTTTCCTGCTGTCATGCATCTTGTTGTAGTAGTACCAAGCGATCTCGTTCTGGAAATTCTCCTTGCCGAAGATTTCGTCCATTAGAAGCTTCAGATAGGGACCAACGTGGACGTCCGCATGGATGAAAATCGAACCCGTATTTGCGAGAAGTTCCCGGAGCAGTCTCAGCCGTGGCTCGATCATGGACAGGTACGACTCTAAACCGCGCCCCCACGTGTCCCGATACGCCTTCTCCTCGACCAGTGACGGTTCCTTGCCCGGCAGTGCAATATCCTCATCGCCGACCTGGACCTTGAAGGTGAAATCGGCTCCTGTTCCGAATGGCGGATCGATGTAGATCAAATCCACCTTCCCCGCGTACTCCTCCAGCAGGCTCGCCATCACCAGCAGGTTGTCGCCCCAGATCAGCTTGTTGCGCCACTCGTCGTTGCCGCTGGGGCGGGCGCTGAACAGGTCGCTCACGTGCCCCGGCTCGCGGGTCGCCCGGCCTTCCTTGATGGTCTCGACCACCTGGAAGGGCAGGGCCACGCCCCGGTTGATGACACGGTTGCCCTGCTCGTCGTACTTGCCGGGCCAGATGAGTTCGGGTTTGGTGATGTCGATGTTGGGCATGGTCGTTCTTTTTCGTCGGGTTCGTTCACGTGCGTACGCGCGCCTGGATGCGGGTACGCAGTCGTGCCTGGAGTTGGGTGTACAGCCGGGCCTCGGCGTTTTCACGGTCGCGCAGCACGACGGCCAGCGCGTAGGGCTCTTCGGTCAGGGTGAGGTCGCGCCCCCACGCCTCGTCGATGCGGGTGACGACGACGAATAGCCGTCGCTCACGGCGTTGGCTGGTGATGCGTTTCAAGGTCCAGGTATCCGCTTGGACCGTGCCCGCCCCGCGCTTCTTCGCGCCGATGCGCGCGTCGCTGGCTTCGGGGATGCGCTGGTAATCCTCTTTCGAGGTCGCCGCATTGAACATCCGCGTCACGTGGGCGAGGTCCTCCGCCCACACGAGGCGAAACTCCATCTCGCAGCTCTTGTAACCGAGGCGCGTCGTGCGCACGGCGGGGCTGTGTGCCAGGGCGACCGTGATCTCCCGCGTGCGGGATCGACCGGCAAGGAAGTCCTCCGGCATGGGCACTTCGTAGAAGTGATGGCAGC
Source organism: Pigmentiphaga sp. (assembly GCF_019689535.1). Classification (GTDB taxonomy): domain Bacteria; phylum Pseudomonadota; class Gammaproteobacteria; order Burkholderiales; family Burkholderiaceae_B; genus Pigmentiphaga. The sequence continues at coordinate 10,308 of NZ_JADGHH010000087.1, read as the reverse complement.
GATTCGGCAAGGTTTCCGTGCTGACCAGCGTCACGTCCTGCTCGGTGGATCGTGTCAGCGCGGATTCCTCCACCCGGCCATAACCGCATAGCCGCAGACGCTGCGCCTTGTCGGTCAGGAGCGCCTCGCAGGCCTCGGGCCAGTGTGCGTGGGCGACGAGCAGCGCGCGCAGCAGGTTGGGGTCGGCCTGGGGATGCTCGGCGAGGATGCGCGCAGCGAGGTGCGCGATGTGCGGTGCCGCGAAACTCGTGCCTGCCTGTTCGCCGAGCAGCCGGCCTGCGGCGAACTCCTTGCTGGTGGACAGCTCTCCGAGGCCTTGGGTGACGCGCCACTGGTTGGCGGCGCGCAGATTGACCGCCCAGTTGCCCCCGTATGCGACGAGCTCGGGCTTGATGGCACCACCGACCGAGGGCCCGGAGCGGGTGAACGGCGAGGGCTGGTCGCGATGGGCGATGGGTTGCTCGGCGGGATCGTCCGCGTAGCGCTGGGCATTGAAGGTCGCATCCCAGCGCGCCAGGCTGCCCACGGTGAGCACGTTGAGGGCCGGCGCGGGGTCGATCAACGCGGCCTCCGTTCGTAGCAGGTAACCGGGGTACTCCGTTCGCCAATCCGCGGGCGAGGTGTCGGTGCCCTCGAAGTTGCCGGTGGGCACGACGAACAACACGCCCAGCTCGCGGGTCAGGGTGTCCAGCGTCACCGCGAGCCCCCGCACGTGGCGTCCGAGGTAGGGCTTGCGCAAATCGCCGTAGGACAGATTGAACACCCGGCAGCCGTACTCGCGGTGGAAGTAGCGCACTGCCGACTCGACCTGGTTTTCGATGAACCCGCTGTCGTTGGCGTTGTGTTCGTCCAGCAGACGACCACTGAACAGCCTGAGCATCGGCGTGAAGGCGCCTTCCCGCACTCGCCCTTCGACATCGCCATACAGGGAGATGCCCGCCACGTGGGTGCCATGGCCGTGCCCATCCTCGGCATCCCGCCCAGGGAGAAAGCTCTGCGCATCGCCCACTGCTGGCGCAAGCAGCGGATGGTTGGTCGACAGCCCGCTGTCGAGCACGGCGATCCCCGGTGCGTTTGGCGGCGGGGCGGAAACCGGCGGCAGCGCCTGGATGTCGGTCTGCAAGTGGGCAAGCTCCAGGCCGTAACGTGGCGGCAGGTCCAGCGTTCGAACGTCCCGATGGCGTAGAAGCCGGGTCGCCTGGTCACGGTTCAGGCGCACGCGGTACAGGATGAGGCCCGCCTGCTTGACAGCGTCGAGCTTCTCGATGCCCTGCTCGCGCAACCAGGCTTCGAACGCCTGCCAGAGCCGGTCGCGTTCCGGGCCGGACGGGACCGGCCACAGCTCCACGTCGAGGGTGAACGGGCTGTCCGCCGGCCAGCCTTCCTGCTTGAGTGCCCAGCCGGTGCGGTCGTCCTCCGTCCAGTGGTCGAACCCCTTCAGCGCGAACAGCAGGTCCTGCCGCGTGGGCCGACCGCCTTCGGCGAGGGTGGCGAGTTTGGCCTCGAAGGCGGAGAGGGCGGCCTCGCTCGCGAAGGCGAGAACGACCAAGCGATCTTCCTGGCTGACGATCTCGATCTCCCGGGAGATGGCCTTGAAACTTTCCGGATCGAGCGGCGTGGCGAGCTCCAGCTTGATGAGCCGCCGCTCGTCGAAGCCACCGATCTCTTCCGCCGCGCGTGTGCGTGCGGCCTGGAGGTTCTGCCTCAGCCCGGCGCCAAAGGCGCGCGGGTCGGCCGGCTGGGGCGGGCGTAAGGGCGCGGGTCTCGGTCGTCGTGGATTGACCGGCTGCTCGCGTGCCAGTGGCAGGTGCGGGTAGGTCTCCGGCACGCCTTACTTCCTCCGCTGCCGGGCCAGGCGCGGCTTTTCCCGGCGGGCCGCGCCTTCCAGATGGCGGGCAGCGAGGAACTCCTCCCCGGCCAGGATCATGTCCTTGATCGCCCGGCGCAACACCCGTTCCACATCGGCATGGGTCATGCCCTTGAACAGGGCGGTGACCTCATCGATCTCGAACTCCCGCCGCACGCCCCGCAGCTTGAGGGCGAGCAGCCGCCGCAGTTGCTCGATGGTCGGGGGCTCGAAGATCAGCACTTCTTCGAAGCGCCGCCAGATCGCCAGGTCCAGGATGGCTTCGTGGTTGGTTGCGGCGATCAGCACGCTGCGGCCGACATAGGCGTCCATCATCTGGAGCACGGCGTTGACCACGCGCCGCAACTCGCCGTGCTCGGACTCGTCCGCGCGTTCCTTGGCCAGGGCATCGAACTCGTCGAACAGCACCACGGCGGCATGGGCAGCCGCGAAGTCGAACACCTTGCGCAGGTTCGCGGCGGTCTCGCCCAGATAGGACGACACCACCGCATCCACGCGGACGACGGCCAGCGGCAGGCCGAGTTCCGAGGCGATGACCTCCGCCGTGAGCGTCTTGCCGCAACCGGGCGGCCCGTAGAACAGGAGCCGGTCCGCCGGGCGCATGCCGTACCCACCCAGACGCTCTCGGTGATGATGTTCCTGCAAGACCTCTTCCACGGCCGTCTGCGTTTCACGGCTGAGAATCACGTCTTCGATCCGGCGAACCGGCTCGCGGATGTCGAGCAAGGCGAGGTTGCGCTCCCGATCCACCGGAACCGCAATCTTGCTCCCGGCGACGCCCGTATCACGTGGGCGCCCGTAGAGAAGACGTTCGAGATCGTTTGCGAGCAAGTGATGCTGCTTCTGCCGTTCCTCTTTGATCACTTCTTCGGAAGCGGCACGAAACGCCTCGACGTTGCCCTCGATTCCGGACTTGATGAGTTGCCGCAGCAGTTTGCCCGTGGCCATGTTTTCCTCTCTTACGCCGTAATATCGGAACGGCAGATGCCCTTGAAGTCGCAGCCGTCGCACTGTTGCGGCCGGCACAGGTTCCCGTCGCGGATCGTGCGACCCGCCACCACCACCTTCTCTTCAGTCTGCGCCAACAGCGCAGTATCCACCAGCTCCCGCACCGCGGCCCCGGCGCCCTCGTCGAGGTTGTAGATCTCGACCAGATCAGCCGGTCGGCCGGTGAGCTGCTGGTAGCCCAGGGCATAGATGTTCAACTGGTCGCGGGTGGCATCCTCCTCCTGCGCCCGGTCGGTGGATTTGAAGTCGATGACGATGATCTGGTTGGTGTCGGTGCGTCGGATGAGGTCGATCCGCCCATGGACGACCACGCCATCGGCGAGCTTCAGTTCGATGGTCTTCTCCGCATGCTCGATCTTGTCGAGCATCTCGGCGTTCTCGGCAAAGTAGCGGCGCAACACCTGATCCGCCTTGGCGCGCATGTCGGTACGAAGCTCCTCCCAGGCAAACGGCAGATGGAAGTGGGTGTCCAACAGCGCGGGAACGTCCGTTTCGTCTATCTGCGCCCCATCCAGCACGCGGCGATGCACTTCCGCCAAAGCGTCGTGCAGCGACTTGCCGTAACCCAGCCGCTCGTTGTAGCCGGGGTTGAAGCCATACAGGAAGCGCAGCTTGAACTGGTACGGGCACTCGAAGAAGTACTTGAGCTCGCTGAAGGTGAGTGCGATCTCCGTCCGCTCGACCGCTGGCTTGGGTTCGATGACCGGCGGTGCGGGCAGATTGGGCTCCTTGGTCAATGCGTAGCCGCCCGCGACGAATTCGCGCAGGAAGGGCGATGGGTTGTCGTAGCCCCGCTTGCCCTCGGGCGCCCAGGTACAGAAGAGATACTTCTTGCTGCGCGTCAGCGCCACATAGAACAGCCGCCGCTCATCCTCGACCGTGCCGAGGTAGCGATCGGCACCGACCACGGCGTTCCTGGGGATCACGTGGTACCACTGGCGCCCACCGGGGCGTTTCGAGGGGAACCGGTTGTTGACCAAGGCAGGCACAAAGACCACCGGGAACTCCATGCCCTTGGCCTGGTGCACCGTCATGATCTGGACGGCATCGGGCCGGGCATAGCCGGCATCTTCCCACCCCTCGGGGTAGTAGTCGGGCGCCTGGTGGCGGAGGAAGCCGGCGAATCCCCCGTACAGCGAGGTCGCCTCCGAGTGGAAGTGGATCAACTCGTAGTCGGTGATGATCTGGCTGAACTTGCCGAGATTGTAGTACACGATCTCGCCGCGCGTGCGGCCGAGGAGGTCTCCTGCCGGCACCTTTTCCTCACGCAGCTGTGCCTGGTTCAGAAAGCCCAAGAAGGCATGCTGGAGCGAGCGTTCGCTGGTCAGCCAGCGGTTTGCCCAATCCGCCCGCTCGGCATCCAGCCAGGCGATGGCTTGGTCCAAGTCGGCTTCGAGAAGGCCGAGGTCGGCATCTACCCAGGCCTGTTTCAACTCGTGTGCGCCGATCTCGTCGTTCAGGTAGTAGAAGATCGCCCGCGCCGCCTTGATCTCGCGCGTCTCGAACAGGCGGTTCATGCCCTTGATGAGGTAGGGCACGCCCGCCTTGCGCAGTGCCGCGACGATCGGCTCCGCACTGTTCTTCACGCTGCGCAGCAGGATCGCGCAGTCGGACCAGGTCAGACCGCGCGTTTCGTCGTTCTCGACGAAGGGCCGGCCGCGCAGCGCCTGGATCTTGCCGACGATCCAGGCGGCTTCCTCTTCAGGAGAGCGGAAACCCAGTGCAAGAAGGTCGCCCTGTTCGTAGGGCTGCTGGTCACGACTCTGCATGGTCTTGGGCAGCCGCCCGGCATTGCCTTCGGCCACGCGGCGGGCGCTGTCCACGACGCCACGGCTCGACCGGAAGTTGTCGCCCATCTCGATCTGGGCCACAGCCGGATATCGCTCCCGGAAACCCAGGATGTTGCCGATGTCGCTGCCGTTCCACTGGTAGATGGTTTGATCGTCGTCGCCCACCACGCACACCTGCGCCCCAAAGCGATGTAACAGCGTGATCAGCGTTTCCTGGAGGGGATTGACGTCCTGATATTCATCCACGATCAGGTACTTCACCCGCTCGGCCATCTTGCCTTGCAGGTTCTCATCCGTGGCGAGTGTTTTCACGGCTTCGGTCAATAAGGTGCTGTAGTCCAGGTAGCGCTTGCAATCCAGGAGACTCGCGTATTTGGCGAGCGCCTGGCGGATCGGATGGTCGCCCAGCTCCGCCTCGTCGATTTCCGCCTCGCGGACCATGGAGAGTACCTTCTGGTACAGCTTGGAATCGCCCCAGCGCTTGAGCGGCTTGCCGTCGTGCGTCACGAGATCGGAGAGGCCCGACTCTTGGCTGTGGCGGTCGATGAGCAGGCGTTGCTGCACATCGCTCAGTACCGAGTACTTGAGATACCGGTGTTCGTAAGACTGAAGCAAGTCCAGGCAGAAGCCATGAATCGTACCCACGTACATTTCTGCCAGGCCGATGTCGGAGCCCAATTGCTCTTTGCACAGGCGATGAATGCGGTCCTTGAGTTCGCCTGCCGCCTTCTCGGTGAAGGTGAAGGCGACGATGTTGGCGGGGCCGATGCCATCCCCCGCCTTCGTCTTCAGGATGTTGACGATCCGCTGCGAGATCACCTGGGTCTTGCCCGAGCCTGCGCAGGCGATGATCTGAAGGTTGCCGTCGAGGGTTTCGATGGCCTGCTTCTGGTTGTCCGTGTATTCCATCTTCCCCTCGCTCATGGGCTGTACTTGGGCAACACGCCCTCGCGGGCGAAGCTGTAGGCCTTTTCCCCGGCCACGATGATGTGATCCAGCACCGGTATGCCGATGGCACCGAGCGCTTGCACGAGCAGCGCAGTCAGCTGGTGATCGGCATTGGATGGCTTGGCCGTGCCGCCCGGGTGGTTGTGGGCCAGGATGACGCTTGCCGCCCGGTGCCGGAGCGCTTCCTCCACCACATGCCGCGGGTGGACGTGCGCCTCCTTGACCGTGCCCTCGCCGATCAGCGCGGGATAGAGCACCCGGCACTGGCTGTCCAAGCACAGCACGTAGAAGACCTCCTCGGGCCGCCCGGCCATGAGCGGGACGAGGTATTCCGACACCACCTCGGAACTGGTCAGCCGCGGGGCATCACGGTTGACCCGGTCGTGAAAGTAGCGGCGGGTGACCTGTGGGATCAGGCTCAGGAAGGCGGCGGCCTTGTCGCCCATGCCTTCGACGCTGGCAATGTCTTTCGGATCGGCTTCCAGCACCGCCGAGAGGGAACCGAAGCGGCGCATCAACTTGTGGGCGATGGGGTTCGTGTCGGCGCGCGGGATGGCGTAGAAGAGGAGCAACTCGAGAACTTGGTGATCCTCGAATCCGTCCAGGCCGTCTTCCAGGAAACGGGTGCGCAGGCGCTCGCGATGTCCCTGGTGAATATCCGTCGGTTCTCCCCTTGCCGCCATGCTCCCTTTCACCCTCCCTATCGACCGTCAGCGAAATTGACTATCCGATTTGCGCGATAGAAGAAATGTCGTTTATTCAAACTTTTGCGTTTCTATCGCGGCCGCCATATCGCACGCTACCCCTCGATTCGGGGCGTTTTGCTCGATAACCTCATGCCGTGATCCGGTATCACCATATTCTCAATCCAACACGATCAAGAATTCGGTGGCCAGTGCCTCCGGGCGCACGGCACGGGTGTCCGGGCTGCGGTGCAGCTTGACCAGGCCGTGGCGCTCCAGGTGACGCAGGGTGCGCGACAGGTTGCTGGCCGCGCGACCAGACCACTCGGCCAGCTCCAACACCGTGCGTGGTTGCCGCTCCCGCATCAGGCGCAGCAGCGCGCGGTTTTCGTCCGACAGCAGGCTGGCCAACTGCCGCCAGGAATCGAACCAGACGGTGGGCGTGGGGCCGTTGGCGTCATCGATCGCCCGACGGCCGGATTTGGCCGGCCGGATGCCAATCACTGTGCGCATGCTTCGATTTCCCCCGATGTGGCTTCGGGATGCTATCAGATGCGGATAGTATCTGTCGCTAGCAGTGATCTTCTGGGCGCACAGGAAATGGGGTAATAGCGGTTGCCGTTGCCCCATTGGTTTCAGGATTACCCTGTTCGCCTTTGGAGCGGGTCGAGGCCGGCGGGTGCAAACCGCAAACCGTGCAAACCCCGGTTTGCACTCTGACGGTGGCGAAGCGCCGCGCTCGCGCCCCCCGCATGGCTTTTCGGCCAGGAAGGACCCCTTTCGCCTGGGCGGGTTGCGGCTTCCTGGTACGGCCAGCATCAACACTCGCGTGAGGTGAGCATTCCCGATGCTCACCCTCTCTCTTTAGAGAGGAATCGCCGGGAACCGGGAAAGTGCCGCCGTTGCTGGGTTTGCGCGTTCCCACCCCGGTCCGGGAAGGCTTGCGGCCGGGAACGGTTCAAGTTCTTGTCGTTGCAGCTGTTTTGCCTTCCCGCCCGGCCCTGCGTTCCCGGTCGGGAAGCGGGAAGCCGGGAATGCTCACTTGGCATCGCGGCCCTACGGTGCGGAGCGCCCCAAATGGCCAATCACGAACACCGCCTCGCCGCGCGCCACCGGGCCGTCGGGCACATCGAGCCATTTGACCAGCTTGGAGCCCTCGGCCATGGCCATCACCAGCTCGCCCCGATCCAGAAGCGTACCCACCCAGTCGGTTAAGCGGTGCTTGCCGATGGCGTGGAAGGCTTCCGGCAGTTCGTGCCGGCGCTCGTAGACGCCGTTGCCGCCGGTCTTGGTGTAGGGCTTGCCCTCGGCCGCGGCGCGGGCGATGGCGGCCTTGAGCTCGGGCAGCAGGTCCACGTCGGTTCGATTGGCCCGAGCCAGCGCCTCGCTGCGGTCCACCAGCAGACCACGGCTGTCGCGCAGGAAGGTGGTCACCCGCAGGCAGGCCGCGCCATTGGCCTTGACCACGCCGCCCATGACGACGCGGCCGCGCTCGAAGGGTTCGCCCAGCGCCTTGCAGATCGCCCTGGCCTGATCCTCCTTCGGGTTCCACAGGGCATAGACCGAGCGCACGCCATCGACCAGGCCGCCGGTGCCCCGGATCGCTTCGCGGGCCTGCTCCGGTGTGGAGGCTTCGCGCTTGGCGAAGTGGTGGGAGACGATCACCGAGGCGGAGGTAGCGGCGGCCAGTGCGGCCAGCCGCGAGCAGACAAACTGCGCGTTCTCGGGCACGTTCAAATCCAGCGCGCAGAGCGGCTGCAGGGGATCGAGGATGATCAGTCGCAGACCGGGCAGGGCGGTCAGTTGCTGCTCCAGCGCCAGCCACGCCGGGGTGGTCGAGGGACCTCTGGTGGCCGGATCGGGCGCGAATAGCGGTACGGCGCCGCCGGCATCGGGCAGGGGAAGCACGTAGAGCCGATCCGGAATCGGGCCCAGCGCGTTCAGGCGGTTGTGCACCTCGATGCCGTCGTCCTCGGCGGTGACGTAGATCGCCACGCCCTGGCCGGCGAGCACACCGCCGAACAGGGTGGGCGCGTTGGACCAGGCACCATCGAAGGCGGCGACCTCGCGCGCCAGTGCCAGCAGCAGGAAGGATTTGCCGACACCGCCGGCGGCGGCTACCAGCGCGGCCTGGGCGAGGGGGAACACACCTTCGACCAGCCAGCGCCGGGGTTGCGGCTCGCCGGTGAAGCGTTCGCGGGCGCGCCACTGCGTGATCTCGAACGGTTGGTGGGGTTGGGCGCTGGTAATCGGCATCGCCCCGGCCAGCAAGGCATGCACATCGACGCCTTCGGCCACGGCATCGGCGGCATCCCACTTCGGCGGCTTGTCGTCGGGCACGCTGATGCGCTCCACCTTCGCGCCGATGCTCAGCAGTTTCGGGATCACCGCCTTGGCGTACCTGGCGCCGGCCTCGTCGTTGTCCGGCCAGACGATGACGGTCTTTCCAGCGAGCGGCGACCAGTCCGTCTTCTCGAGAGCCGTGGCGGCGCCACCCATCGCGGTGGTGGCGACGATGCCAACCTGCATCAACGCATCGACACACTTCTCGCCTTCGACCAGCACCACGGTATCGGTGGGATGGAGTGCGGGGAGGTTGTAGAGGGGACGCGGCTCGGGCATGCGCATGGCGCGGCCTCTGACGTCCCACGGCCGGTACTGCTTGCCGTCCGGTGTGTCGTAGCGATACACACAGGCCAGTAGCTCGCCATTGGCGCTGCGGTAGTCCCACTTCGCGGTATGTGGGCCGAGCGTGTCATGGGCGGTGGATGACTTGGCCGGCGCCGGGAGGAATGAGGTCGGTGCCACCAGCCAATCACCGACGTCATCCAGCAGTTGCCCGAAGTCGCGCGGCAGCGCAAAGCCGCGTACTGCGGCCCACAGCGCCAGCACGTCGCCGGACTCATGGGTGGCAAAGTCGATCCACACGCCGCGCTTCGGTCCTTCGAGCTCGATCACCAGGCTGTCGCCGGCATCGCCCTGCACATTGCCGACCACGAAGCGCGTTCCCTGGCGCTTGCCGCGCGGAAACAGGTAGCTCAGGACAGCTTCGAGCTGATCGAGCAGGCGGTTGCGCAGGTCGTCCTTGTTATGGCGGCGCTCGATGTGGTCGGGCGCGTCGTTGAAGTCGAAGAAGGGATGGGGCGGAATGCAGACCGCGTCTATGGCGGCGGTGGTCATTGGGTGTGCTCCCCGTCGAGCCGCGCCTTGAACCAGTCGCCGTCGGCGTTGACGCAGTAGTAGGCACGTCCCGGCCCTTTGTCCTGGGTGTCCGGCACGATCCAGAGCCGCTCACGTTCGTCGTAGCGCCAGGAGCCGGGACCGAACATCCGGTCGAGCACCGGCTCGATGCCGTGCTGGGCGATCTGCGCGCGCAGTTGCCGGGTGAGACGCTTACGCAGGTTCCGATGACCGCGACTCTTCACCGGCAGATCCCCGCTGTTTCGCTTCCCGCCGTGCAGCGGCGGCTGTGGCGCCGTTCGTGCGCCTCGATGGCATCGATGGGGTAGAGCACGCGGCTGCCGAGCTTGAGGAACGCAGGCCCGGTGCCCAGCATCCGCCAGCGTTCAAGGGTCTTTTCGGAAAGGCCCCAGCGGGCGGCGAGCTGGCGCGCGGTGAGCAGTTCGGTGGGCGGAGAGATGTTCATGGCGGTGGCTCCGGTTCGGTTCGATGTGCCCGCGCTGTCCCTCGCTGGGGCTCTGTGGCGGTCGATGAGCGGATTGTTTGCGGTCGTCGGCGGCACGGCAACCGCACGCCTTCGCCGCGATCCCGCGAGAGCCGGCACGCACTCGAAGCGGCACTTGGCGCCTCGCAACTTCGGTTGGGAGTACGCCTCGGCACGCGCGGGCATCGGTGGTCCTGGCAGCGCTTCGCGGTTGTCCGCAACGGCCCGATCGACCGAACCGCTCTCTGCGGCGAGCATTGCGTTCGTTCGAAACGGTCGCTGCGACGCGGTGTCGCGGCGATGTCATCCCAAAGGAGACCTTGATGAAACTTCCCACCCGCAAGCACC